>NZ_JAUTAY010000001.1:1911746-2230371 GCF_030818795.1 Microbacterium sp. SORGH_AS_0862
CCGTCCATTCTCCCGCGCCGGCGGGTGTGGAATGGAGGGATGAACCCTGCCGTGGTCCGCAGCGCCGCCGTCGGCGATGCCGCGGCGGTGTCCGAACTCCTGCGCGCGTACCACGAGCACACCGAAGCCGAGAAGGTCGCGCACGATCTGCAGGAGTCCGGGCCGCTCGCGCCCGCCTACGCCGCCGAGATCGACGCCCCGGCCTTCCCCGGTGCGGACGTGCTGCTGGCCGAGCACGACGACCGCGTCGTCGGGATGGTGGTGCTGCGTGTGGACGGAGCGGATGCGGAGATCAAGCGGCTCTGGGTCGACGTCGAGGCGCGCGGGGTCGGAGCGGGCGGGGCGCTCCTCGCCGAGGCGGCGCGACGCGCGACGGCGGCCGGGGCCGCATCCCTCCGGCTGTCGGTCTGGGACTGGCGGCGCGGTGCGCTCGGACTGTACCGGAGCCGCGGCTTCGTCGAGGTTGCGTCCTGGGAGGTGCGGGAGCGTCTCGTGTGCCTGCGGATGCCGCTTCGCTGACGACGCGGCGGATACGCTGGGGGGATGGCCGGCAAGCAGAAGCGCGGGAAGAAGCAGCAGCCTCCGCTGGAGTTCCGCAACACCGCGCTGACCGATGCGCTGCAGACGCAGGACATGGCGGCGGTGGCGTTCGCGCTGCGGCACGGGCCGACGGTCGTCCCGCTCATGCGCACCGGCGAGAGCGACAACCCGCTGGATGCCGGCGAGGTGTGGACGTATCGCGACCCGAATACCGGGCAGGTGGCGCTGCTGCTGTTCAGCGACGCCGCGCACAAGCCCGAGACGTTGCCGCCCACGGTCGGGCTGCAGGGGCCGGACTGGCTCCGCAGCTTCCTCGGCGCGCACCGCGACGAGATCACGACCGTGTTCTTCGACATCGCGGGCCCGCATCCACTGCAGGCCACTCCCGCCGACCTGCTCGCCGCCCTCGAGGTCTGAGTCCCGGGGTCTCCGCCCGGCCTGTGGGCGCGAGACGGCCCCGCGAGTGCCACGGGCCCGCGGCTCCGCGAGTGCCACGGGCCCGCGGCTCCGCGAGTGCCACGGGCCCGCGGCCCCGCGAGCGCCACACTTCTGCGCAGATGCGCCAGTGATCCTCTGTGGCGGATGCGGAGAAGTGTGGCAGTTGCGCAACTGCGACGCAGTTCGGGAGAGAGAAACGTGTGCCGGCGGAGGCGGCAGGCTCGCGATCAGCGGTGGGAGGCGGCGGGGGTGGGGATGTGCACCCGGCCGAGAGCGGAGAGCAGATCCTTCGCGCCGGAGTCGATGACCGTGGTGTAGCCGAGGCGGCCGGCCTCGGTGCGGCGCTGGGACAGCTGCGCCACCGGACGCACCTCGCCGGTGAGGCTCAGCTCGCCGATCGCGGCGACCTGATGCCCCACGGGGCGATCGGTCGCGGCGCTCGCGATGGCGAGGGCGATCGCCAGGTCGGTGGCGGGCTCGGTGATCTTCAGACCCCCGACGGTCGACACGTAGATGTCGCGCTCGCCGACCCGCAGCCCGGTGCGGCGCTCCAGCACGGCGAGGATCATCGCCACCCGTGACGACTCGACGCCGTTCACCACGCGACGCGGGTTGGGCCCGGATGCGGCCACGACGAGCGCCTGGATCTCGACCGGCAGTGCGCGGCGCCCCTCGAGCGCGACCGTGACGCACGTGCCGCTGACGGGGGCGCCCTTGCTGAGGAAGAGGCCGGAGGGGTCGGGGACCTCGCTGATGCCGTCTCCGGTCATCTCGAAGCAGCCGACCTCGTCGGTGGGACCGAAGCGGTTCTTGAGCGCGCGGACGAAGCGCAACGAGGTCTGCCGATCGCCCTCGAAGTGGCAGACCACGTCGACGAGGTGCTCGAGCAGGCGGGGGCCGGCGATCGAGCCGTCTTTCGTCACGTGTCCGACGATGAGCACCGGCAGCGCGCGCTCCTTCGCGACGCGGATGAGGGTCGCCGCGACCTCGCGCACCTGGCTGGGATGTCCGGCGAGACCCTCGCTGAGCGAGGAGGACACCGTCTGCACGCTGTCGACGATGAGCAGCGACGGCTGGACGTCGTCGATGTGGCCGATGAGGGTGGCGAGGTCGGTCTCGCTCGCGAGGTACAGCTCGTCGTGCAGTGCGCCCGTGCGCTCGGCGCGCAGGCGCACCTGCGCGGTCGATTCCTCCGCGCTCACGTACAGCACGCGATGCCCGTCGCGAGCCGCGCGGGCGGCGACCTCGAGCAGCAGGGTCGACTTGCCGACGCCGGGCTCTCCGGACAGGAGGATCGCCGCGCCCGGAACGATGCCGCCGCCCAGCACCCGGTCGAACTCGGCCACGCCGCTCGCGCGCCGCGGCGACTCCGCGGTCGTGAGCTCGGTGATCGGCCGGGCCGCGCGCGCGGCGGTGGGGGTCACGGGCGTGAGCGAGCGCATCACACCCGTCGGCTGCGCCGCTTCGACGACGGTTCCCCACTGCTGGCATTCGCCGCAGCGACCCGCCCACTTCGCCGTCGTCCACCCGCATTCGGTGCAGCGGAAGGGCGCGGGAGCGGGACGACGGGTGGCCATGCTCTCAGGCTACGCGGCGCCTGGGACATCCCCGGGCGGGCCGGGTCAGTCGGCCGCGGAGACGGAGACGAAGTCGCCGGGCTTGGTGCCGCCGGTCGGGGAGAAGAGGATGCGCTGGACGTTGCCCGCATCCGCCGGGTCGAAGAGCAGGGGGCGCCGTGACCCGGTGGTGGGGAACTGCTTCGTCGGCACGACGACGATGGACTTCACCCAGCGGCTCGTGCCGTCGGTGTCCTCGAAGCGCAGAGTGACCTCCGCCATCATCCGGGAAGAGTTCGGCTCGCGAAGCGGGGCGTCGGTGACCTCGGCCTCGACCATCGCGCCGCTCTGGAGCAGATGCGTCGCGAGTTCGTTGTTCAGGCGACGGCGCTTCTGGGCGCCCAGCCGGCCGAGCAGCGTGAGCACGGTCAGGAGCGCGAAGATGCCCGGCAGCCACCACTGGGCCGCGTACATGATCCACGCGCCCGCATCCCAGTTCTCGTTCTGCCCGAACGTCGGGTCGATGGCGATGCCCACCGCGTCCGGTGCGGTCCACAGCGTGGTGGCGTACCAGGAGCCCAGGGTGAGACCGGCCAGCACGATGGGCAGCGGGCCGAGCAAGGCGAAGCCGTCGGTGCGCCCGGAGTACCGGTGGTTCCACGTGCCGTACGCACCGACCATGATGATCGTGGCGACGATGCCGATCGGCAGGGACCAGCTGCGCAGCCAGATCGGGATGGCGGTGTCCCACGTGCTGAAGACGCTGTTGATGCTCATCACGCGGAACTGGTCGACGAACCCGCCGATGCCGAAGCCGATGACCGCCGTCGTCGCGAGCGATGCGACCCCGAACAGGATCGTCGCGATCAGAGCGGTCGGGCTCCCCTGGTACTTCGCGTTGCGGCGGGCTTCCTTCTCGCGGGGATCGATGAGGCTCATCATTCCAGCGTATCCACCGACGCCCTGACGACGAGACGGCGGGACGCCGAACATAAGGATGCGTGGCGGCGGCCGCCGGGAACGTCGAGGAGGGGGGTCCTCGGCGTGCCTCGGGCGGATCATCGCCGCCACGCACCCCGACCCGGGCACCGCTTCGCCGAGCGAAGGCGGCACCCGGGGGTCTCACCCGCTCAGCACCCAGCCCCCGACGAGTTCGGAGCTGAACGGAACGGAGTAGGCCATGAGCGCGCCCGCCTGCGCGTCACGGAAGATGCGCTGGATGGGGGAGGAGACGAGGAACCCGCCGCCCCCGCCGATGCGGACCGCGAGGGCTGCCGTGCGCTTGGCGACCTCGTTGGCCAGCATCTTCGTCTCGGTCGCCGCGGGCATCGCCTCGGGGGATCGCTGGTCGGCGAGCCACGCCGTGCGCTCGGCCATGAGCGTCGCCGCCGTGAGCTCCGCCCACGCCATGCCGGTCTCCTGGCGGACCCACGTGGCCTCGGCGAGGCTCGTGCCGCCGCGCACCTTGCCCGCGGTCTGGGCGATCGCGTCGATCGCGGATGCGGCGATGCCGAGCGAGAGGAACGCGAAGCCGACCGTGATGAGGTTCGCGTAATCGGGGGCGGGCGGACCGGTCAGCCGCGAGCGCAGCAGGGGCGTGCCGTCGAAGAGGATCGTGCGGCTGCGTGTCGCCCGCATCCCCATGGTCTCCTCGATCGGGGGAAACGAGACGGTGTCGTCGACGGTGACGCCGAAGAAGGCGGGTGCGCCGTCGATCCGGGCGTTCAGGAACAGGTGGTCGGCCGCCTCGGAGCCCGAGACGAAGAGCTTGCGGCCGGTGAGCGACCAGTCCTGGCCCACCGCATCCGCGTCCTGCTGGGATGCGAGGAAGTGGTTGCCGCCGGCCGGCTCGCTGAGGGCGTTCGCGAACCGCTTGCCCGCCTTCAGCTCCGCCGCGAAGAAGGCGGCCTCTTCGTCGGACGACAGCGTCACGAGGGCGTGCGCCGCCCCGAGGTGCATGAGCCACACCGTGGCCACGGCGGGGTGGGCCGCGGCGAGCGTCTGCACGACGGCGCCGAGCGTGGCGTACGACAGCGCCTCGCCGCCGTGCTGGCGCGGCAGGAACGCCGCATCCAGCCCCGAGGCCGCGAGGGCGCGCAGGTGCTCGATCGGCAGGCGCGCCTCGGCGTCGTCGGCGGCCACGGTCGCGGCGAAGCCGGCGGCGAGCTCGCGGGCGGTGTCGACCCAGTGCTGCTCGCCGGCGGGAGGGGCGACGGGGGACGGGCGGGTGAGCATGGGCGGGTCCTTTCGGGTCAGGACAGACGGAGGTGGGACAGCTGGCGGCGCAGCTGGGCACGGGAGGTGAGAACGAGCACGACGAGGGTCACAAGGTACGGCAGCGCCGTGTAGAGCTCGCTGGGAAGCTGGATGCTGGTCGACTGCGAGAGCAACGAGAAGCTCTGGAGGAAGCCGAACAGCAGGGCGCCCAGCGCGATGCCGATCGGGTTCATCCGGCCCATGATCACGATCGCGAGCACGATGTAGCCGCGGCCCGCCGTCATGTTGGGTGTGAACGAGCCGATCGCCCCGACGGCGATCACGGCGCCGGCGAGGCCGGCCGTCGCGCCGCCGATGAGCAGCGCCCGCGCCCCGACGCTGCGCGGGCGCACGCCGCGCAGGGCCGCGGATGCGGGATCCGAGCCTGTGGCGCGCACCTGCAGGCCGAAGCGGGTGAAGCGCATGACCAGCCAGGCGGCGGCCAGCAGCACGAGCGTCGCGTACACGAGCGGGCTCTGTCCGAACAGGGCAGGTCCGATGAGCGGGATGTCGGTGAGCAGGCCGAGATCGATCGGGGCGATCGTCGGAACGCTCACGTTCGTCCGGCCGGCGGGGATCCAGAGCTGGAACAGGTAGGTCGACAGTCCGAGGCCCAGCATGGTGATCGCGAGACCGACCACGATCTCGTTCGCCTTGAGCGTGTATACCAGCACATTCATGAGAAGCGCCAGCGCGATGCCGACGACGGCGCCGGCGACGAGACCGAGCCAAGGGCCGAACGAGCTGCCGACATAGATGGCCGTGAAGGCGCCGAGGATCATCATGCCCTCGATGCCGAGGTTGAGTCGTCCCGCGCGTTCGACGAAGCCCTCGCCGATCCCCGCGATCACGAGGGGGGCGGCCAGCGCGATGGCACCGGCCAGGATCGACGCCCAGAGTGCGATGGTCATCGGGTGCCCTCCTCGGCGGCGATCTCGGCCTCGACGACCGGTTCGCCGGATGCGGCCGCCGCATCCGTGATCTCCTCGGCGGAGAACGCGCCGTCATCCGGCGCCGGAGCCAGCCCCGGATGCGCGGGGGCGACGAGCCCCGGCCGTGACGCGGCGATCACCGCGACGCCCAGCAGCAGCACGCCCTTGATGACCTCCGCGATGGACGACGGGATGGTTCCGGTCGCCGACTGCATCCCGACCGCGCCGACGGTGAGGGCGGAGAAGAAGACGGCCGCGACGGCGATACCCGCGGGAAGCAGGCCGCCGAGCAGGGCTACGGCGAGACCCGAGAAGCCGACGCCGCCCGAGACCGAGCCCAGCAGACGCTCGTTGACGCCCGCGATCTGCAGCCATCCGACGACGCCGGCGCCGGCGCCGGAGACGAGCATGGTGCCGTAGAGTGTCCGCTGCCGCGTCGCGCCCAGGCGCAGTGCGAGCGCGGGGCGCTCGGCGAAGACGGCGACGCGGGTCGCCTGCCGCGAGCGGCGCCACAGCTCGAACAGCACCACGGCCACCACGACGAGCAGGATGCCGACGTGCGCGCGGGTGCCAGGGATGAGAGCGGGAAGGGCCGCCGCGTCGGGCAGGCGCTCGCTCTGCGGTGTCGCCGTCGCCTCGCCGCTGGCGAGCCACGTGCGCAGCGTCCAGCCGAGGAAGCCGGTGGCGACGTAGTTCAGGAGGAGGGTCGAGAGGATGACGTTGACCCGCCAGCGAACGGCGAGCCAGGCCGGCACCAGCGCGAAGGCGGCTCCGCCGACGGCACCGGCGAGGAATCCGACCAGCGCGTAGACGGCGGCGGGCGCCGCATCCGACGTCACGTCACGTACCCAGAGGATGGCGGCGGTCGCGAAGATCGCGCCCATCGTGACCTGGCCTTCGGCGCCGACCGAGAACACGCCCGCCCGGAGCGCGGGGATCAGCGTCAGCGCGACGATCGCCACGGGAGCCGCGCCCACGAGCAGCTCGCCCACGCGGTACGGCGAGCTGGAGACCCCCTCCACCAGCCCGCGCAGACCCGTGAGCGGGTCGGCGCCGGCGAAGAGGATGAGTGCGACCGCCACCAGCACGACCGCGGCGACCACGCCCCCGGTCAGGGCGACGGACCGCATCCGGGAGGAACGGATCACGCGTGCTCCTCGGGGTCGTGTCCGCAGGCGTCGACGGGGCCCGGCACGAGCACGTCGACGAACTGCTGCGTCGCCGCGTCGATCAGGCCGAGTTCGGTCAGGCCGAGGTCGGGCACCACGTAGAGCCCCACGAACGACAGGATGATGTACGGCG
This sequence comes from Microbacterium sp. SORGH_AS_0862, assembly GCF_030818795.1. Taxonomy (NCBI): domain Bacteria; kingdom Bacillati; phylum Actinomycetota; class Actinomycetes; order Micrococcales; family Microbacteriaceae; genus Microbacterium; species Microbacterium sp. SORGH_AS_0862. The sequence goes on from NZ_JAUTAY010000001.1 coordinate 1,918,771, forward strand.
AGGCGATCGTGCAGCCCAGCTCGTGGGTCGCCGCGTGCCCGGCCGCGAGGGCCGCGGCGGTCTCCTCGAACGGGGCGTCGCTCATCATCCCGCCCACCGGCAGTGCGACGCGGGCGAGGACCTCGCCGTCGGCGACCGTCACGAAACCGCCGCCCATGCGGCCGAGTTCCTCGACCGCGAGACGCATGTCGTCGTCGTCCGCGCCGAGCACCGCGATGTTCATGTTCGGGCAGTTCATCGTGATCGCGATCGCGCCGCGGCCGAGGCCGAAGCCCTTCACGAAGCCGTGCCCCGCGAGCGCCTCGCCGTGGTGGCGGTCGACGACCGCGATCTTGAGCACGTCCTGCGAGGGGTCGGACATGACCTGGCCGTCCACGACCGGCAGGGATGCGGTGAACTCCCGCTTGAAGTAGCCGTTGTACATCTCCATCGCGCGCACCCGCACACGCGTGGTGCCCTCGGGCGCGGCGACGAGCAGCAGGTCGGCCGGCAGATCCTCCGGCAGGTGCACGGTGTCGCGCGCCCAGTCGGGCAGCACGTCGGTGTTCTCGAAGAGGGCCACGCCGTCTCGGGCGACGAGGCGCCCTGCGACGACCACGGCCTCCGGCCGCACCTCGGCGAGGTCGCGGACGACCTGGAGGTCCGCGAGGCGGGAGGGGGCGAGCAGGCCCAGCACCTGGTCGAGCCGGTAGTAGTGGGCGGGCTGGGTGGTGGCCATGCGGTACGCGAGCTGCGGGTCGACACCGAAACGGATCGCCTGGCGCACGTGGTGGTCGATGTGGCCCTGGGTGTGCAGGTCGAGAGCGTGCTTGTCGTCGGCGCAGAAGCTCAGGTGGCGAAGCGCCGGCTCGATCGCCTCGAGATCGGCGAACAGGGGGACCGTGTTGTCGGCCAGCGACGATCCCATGACGGTGATCATCGCGCCGAGGCGCGTGCGCTCCAGCACCTCGTCGACGGTCGAGGCGTTGTGGTCGTCGCTGATGCCCGCCGCCAGGTAGCCCCAGAGCGATTCGTGCGTCTGCGCCGCCGTGTGGCCGGTGAGACGGCGACCCGCGACGAGCGCCTCACGGAACCGACCGGTGGAGAGCTCGCCGTAGTCGAACGGGTTGGACTCCCCGAGGGTCGCGGTGTTGTCGTCGTGCAGGCGTGCGCGCACGACCTCCTCCTCGATGACCGCACCGCCGCGCTCCAGCGCGAAAGAGGTGGGGGTGGTCGGCGAGACCTGCTGGAACACGTGCAGCGGCGTCGTCGTGGACAACGCCAGGTCCATCCCCCGCGCACCCCAGACGTTCGCCGCGCCGTTCGGGTCGGTGAGCACGGTCGTCGTGCCGCGGGCGACCGAGAGGCGGGCGAGTTCGCCCGGCGTGAGGTTCGTGTACTCCACGTGCAGGTGGGTGTCGATGAAGCCCGGCACGACGTGGCATCCGCGCGCGTCGATCTCGGTGCCCGCGGTCGGCACGTGGTCCCACGGCGTCAGCGTCGCGATGTGCCGCCCCGCGATGAGGACGTCGCGCTCAAGCCACTCCTCGGTGCCGGGCGACTGCACGAGCCCGCCGCGCACGATCAGGTCGGGGACCGTGTGCCCCGCCGCGACGGCGCGCAGGTGCACGAGCTCCTCGGTCGTCGGCAGCAGGTCGGTGAAATCGGTCATGAGGTCTCCTCTGCGGGGTCGAGCCCTGCCATCGCGGCGCCGATACGGGCGGTGGTCGCCGTCGCCGCGGGCAGGTCGGCGACGATACGTCCATCGAAGACGACGACGATGCGGTCGGCGAGACCGCGGATCTCGTCGAGGTCGTGCGAGGCGACGGCGACGGCCGCCCCCGCCTCCGCCGCCTGAACGAGGCGGTCGCGGATGGCCTGGGCCGCCCGAAGATCCAGCCCCTGGGTCGGCCCGTACGCGAGCACGACGCGCGGTGCGCCCCCGGGCCAGCTGTGACCGAGCTCGCGGGCGGCCAGCAGCTTCTGCTGGTTGCCGCCGGACAGACCGCCCGCGGCGAGGGTTGCGACGGCGGGTCTCACATCGAAGGCGGTGAGGCGCTCGCCGGCCGAGGCGCGCGCCTCACCGCGGGTGCGGCGGTCGGTGCGCACGCCGCTGGCCGCCTCGTAGAGCGCCAGCGTGTCACCGAGCGAGAGGGCGGGAACGAGCGCGTCGCTGCGCTCCTCGGGGATCCACGCCACGCCCCCGCGGAGCAGCTCGACGGCAGAGGGCGCTGTGCGTCCCTCGAAGACGAGGGATCCGGATGCGGGTGCCCGCAGCCCCGCCAGCACGTCGATGAGCGTGTTCTGGCCGCTGCCGGCGACGCCCGCGATGCCGACGATCTCGCCGGCGCGGAGATCGAGCGACACATCCGTCAGCGCCGCATCCGTGTCCGACGAGGCGTGGACGCCCTGCACGGCGAGCACCGTCTCGCCCGGGATGCGGGGCGCGCGCACGGCGGGCTCTTCGAGGTCGCCGACCATGAGCCGCGCGACCTCGGCGGCGGAGAGCCCGCGCGCCGGGCCGTGGTGCACGCGGCGTCCGTGCGACAGGACGGTCACCTCGTCGGCGACCGCACGCACCTCCTCGAGGCGGTGCGTGATGAGCACGATCGCCGTGCCCAGGGCGCAGAGTGTGCGCAGATGGTCGAACAGGCCCCCTACTTCGCGGGGACCGAGGCTGGCGGTGGGCTCGTCCAGGATGAGGGTCGTCGCGCCCTCGGCGAGGGCGACGACGATCTCGCCGAGCTGGCGATGGGCCTGGCTCAGTCGTGCGGTGGGAATGTCGAGGTCGACGTTCACTCCGGCGCGTTCGAGGGTGTCCGCCAGGGCCGCGCGTGCGGCGCCGCGACGGGCGATGCGCGTCGAACCGACGAGCAGCAGGTTCTCCACGAGGCTCAACTCGCCCACCAGGCTCAGCTGCTGCGGAACCATGTTCACGCCGCGCCCCTTGCCGGCTGCGCGGTCGCGGGGCGCATAGGAGGTTCCGTCGAGCGTCATCGTGCCCGCATCCGCCGACTCGATGCCGGCGAGGATCTTGGCCAGCGTCGACTTGCCCGCGCCGTTCTCTCCGACGAGGGCGTGCACGGTGCCGGCGCGCACGGCGAAATCGACGGCGTCCAGGGCGCGGACGGCGCCGAAGCTCTTGGAGACCGACCGGGCGACGAGCGCCCGGTCGGTCTCAGGGGTGGGGGTGGTCATCAGGAGATGGTGACACTTCCGTCTTTGAGGCCCGCGATGAGCTCGTCGACCTTCGAGGCGACGTCGGACGGCACGGCACCGTCGACGCTGTTGATGTCCTGGTAGACCAGGCCGCCGTTCTCGAGGGTCGAGGTGACACCCTTGCCCCCGAACTTCTTGTCGGCGACCTCTTCGACCCACGCCTTGACGATCGGGTACATGTCGAGATCGACCGTGGACACATTTGTCTTGAGCGCCTCGGCACCGGCGGCGGGGGAGACGCCCACGGAGAGGACGCCCGCCTTCGAGGCTGCGGCACCGACACCGGCGGCGATGCCGTCGCCGGTCGTGTAGACGAGCTTCGCGCCCTGGCCGATGAGGCCCGTGGTCGCGGATGCGGCGGCCTCGGCGTCGTCGAAGCTTCCGGCGTAGACGACGGGAAGCAGCTCGGCCGACGGGTTGGCCGCGAGCGCGCCCTGCTGGAAGTAGGAGTCCGTCGCCTTCACGAAGTCCAGCTCCAGGCTCTCCACGCGTCCGATCGGCGATGCCTGGGTGAGGCCCGCGATGTAGCCGGAGAGGTAGCCGACCTCGGGAGTGCTGTAGGTCCAGGTCTCGACGTTGTCGGTGTACTTGTCGAGGATGTCTGCGCCGCCCGAGGCGGTGAAGTGGGTGTCGGGGAAGTCCTTGGCGACGGAGAAGATCGCGTCGCCGAGCTCGATGCCGTGTCCGATGACCAGGTCGAAGCCCTGGCTGGCGAAGTCGGCGACGACGGGCTCGCTGGTGGCGGGGTCGGCCATCTGCTCACGCAGCTCGTACGTGATCAGTCCCTCGTCCTGGAGCTTGGCGAGGGCGTCGGCCAGTGCCTGGTTGAAGGCGCCGTCGTTCGCGTTGCCGGGGGTGAGGGCGCCGACGCGGATCACGTGATCGGATGCGGCGGAGGACGACGTGGCGTCGGCGGTGCCGGAGCAACCGGCGAGTGCGAGCGCGGCCGTCGCGGCGATGGCCGCGGCGAGGAGGGGGCGAAGACGCATTGCGGTGTCCTTTCGGGTGGGTGTTGCGGGTTCGGGTGGTGCGGGTCAGGAGGTCGAGACGGTGAAGCCGGGGGCGAGGGTGGCCCCCACGAAGGCCGCGCTGTCGGGGGACCAGTGCGCGAGCACGGCTCCGGTGGCGCGGTCGAAACACGGGTCGAGTCGGACGTCGGCGGCGGCCGCATCCGGGTGCAGCGCGGCATCGGCCACGCAGACCACGGGTGTCCCGTGCAGGGTGCGGGCCGTCCCGGTGGCCGGCAGTCGCCCCTGGCGATCCAGGGCGATGAGGGCGGCGGTCGCGAGGAAGCCGCGCAGCTGCGTGTCGTCGGCGCAGTCCGCCGCGTCCTTGGTGCAGCCCTCGGTCCAGGAGATGGTGCCGGCCGCATCCACCGAGACGGCGCTGCGCTGTGTGCCGAGGGCGGTGTCGCCCTGACCGATGACCTCGATGCGCGCCTGGAAGGCGTCGCCGTCGCGGCGCACGTCGATGCGCTCGGTGTACAGCGGCTCCGACTTCGTGCCCGTGACCTGCCAGTGCGCATCCCAGCCGGCGACGAGAGGTGCGAGCTCCACGGTGTCGTCGAAGCGGGCCAGGGCCGCGCCGGTGAGTGCCGTCGCCACGACGACCGCTCCTGCGCCGCAGGCGGCGGCCAGGAGGGACAGGCGACGGCGACCGCTCATACCGGAGCGACCTCGCTCACGGCCGCGAGCTCGGCGTGCAGCCGGCTCTTCGTGTCGACGTCGGCGAACGACGCGTCGATGGAGCGTGCGGCGAAGCCGACCAGATCGGCGTAGTCGAAGCCGAACTGCTCGGCCGCCACCGCCCAGTCCGCCTCGAGGGTGGTGCCCAGCGGCGCCGGGTCGTCCGTGTTCAGCGTGACCGCGACGCCGGCGGCCAGCAGACCCGGGAGGGGATGAGCGTCCCAGTCGGGGTAGATGCCGAGCGTCAGGTTGGAGCGCGGGCACACGCCGAGACTGATGCCGTCGGCGATGAGCCGGTCGATGAGGGCCGGATCCTCGATCGAGCGCACACCGTGGTCGATACGCTCCGCCTGCAGCAGCTCGACCGCATCCCACACGCCCTCCGGTCCGCTCGACTCTCCGGCGTGCACGGTGCGGTGAAGACCCGCGGATGCGGCGAGCCGGAACGCGCTGCGGAACTTCTCGCCGGTGCGGCCGGTGACCTTCTCGTCACCGTCGATCGACAGGGCGATCACGCGACGCGGCCTGGCGGCGACGAGCTCGCCGACCAGACGTTCGGCCTCGGCACCGGACTGGCTGCGCAGCAGGGAGTATGCGACGCCGACCTGGCAGAGGCCGTCCTGCTCCGCCTCGTCGAAGCCGGCGCCGAGCGCGTCGAGCAGGTCGAGCTCGCGTCCGCGCCACGCGTTCCAGTGCGTGGGATTGACGATCACGTCGCTGTAGCGGATGCCGGAGGCGCTCTGGCGTGCGGCGAACGCATAGGCCACCCGGGCCGCCTGCGACGGGGTGCGGACCAGCCCGCACTGCCAGTCCAGGAACCGGAGGAAGCCACTGAGTCCCGCGGAGCCCGCTCCTGTGCCGCCGCCGGTCGTGATCTCGGGGGCGGCGAAGGTGTCGTGCGTGGATATGTCGAAGAGCGTGGCGGCGGGGCCCGGCAGCGCGACGTCGTTCTCCTTCGCCAGCGTCAGCATGTCGAGCAGCGAGAACGTGCCCTCGAGGTGCACGTGCACCTCGGCCTTGGGCAGCGCGCGGATCGCCGTCTCGTCGATGCGCGCGATGTGGTTCTGCGACATGGGTCCCCTTCGGATGCGGGTGGGAGGTACAGCGGAACGCTATCCGCTTCGCTCAACTTGTCGACAAGTGGAGCAAATCTCGTTCGCGACTTGTAACACCCGCGTAATGCTCACCCCGGATTTTGGCGGATCTGCCCGCTACGGTGAAAGTCGGTTCGTAGCACTTGTTCACAAGGAGAGATTCGTGACGCACCCACTGACAGAGGCCGACCTCGCCCATCTGCGCCAGAGCATCCAGGTCGCCGAAGACGCGGTCGCGCACGGCACGCATCCGTTCGGTTCGATCGTCGTGAGCGCCGCGGGCGAGGTCGTCTCCTCGTGCGGCAACAACTCCCTGCCTCCCGAGGGCGACCCCACTCAGCACGCCGAGCTGCAGGCGGTCGCCGCCGCGTTCCGGGTGCTGGGAGCCGAAGGGATGAAGGGCTCGACCCTTTTCACGAGCGCCGAGCCGTGCGCCATGTGCTCGGGCGCCGCGTACTGGTGCGGCATCGACCGTGTGGTCTACGCGCTCAGCGAGCACCGCCTGCTCGAGCTCACGGGCGACCACCCCGAGAACCCGACGTTCTCGCTGCCCTGTCGTGAGGTGTTCGCACGCGGTCAGCGTGAGATCGAGGTCGTCGGCCCGCTGCTCGAGGACGAGGCCGCGAAGGCGCACGTCGGCTTCTGGGTCTGACTCCCGCGGCGGAGCCGAGCCGGCCCCGCCCCCGCCTCGGCTCCGCCTCTCCGCCTCGGCTCCGCCTCTCCGCCTCGGCTCCGCCTCCCGCTCGGCTCCGCCTCCCGCCTCGGCTCCGCTCCGCCCCCTGCTCGCCTCTCCGCTCCGCGGCCTGCTCGCCTCTCCGCTCCGCGGCCTGCTTCGCCTGTCACAGATCGAGGCCCGCGGCGCCGTTTGTGACAGGTGAGCACGAGTCCTTCTCGCTCGCCTGTCACAGATCGACGCGTAAGGCGCGATCTGTGACAGGCGAGCGAGCTCAGGGAGCGCCCGTACGGCGACCGCGACCCGAGCGAACGGACCCGGATGCGAGCGCGCGCGGACGCGCACGCGGGTGGGGATGCGGGGCTCAGGCGCCGCCCCAGGGCGGGCGGACGGTGCGCACGAGCGAGTACGACACGATGTCGGGCGCGTGGTACTCGAAGCTGTGCATGAGGCGGCGCCCGCTGGCGCCGATACCCACGATCTCGGAGGTCATGACGGGTGATCCCTCCGCCCGCTCGAACAGCGCCGCGAGTTCGCCGTGGAGGGTCGCGACGCCCGGCGTCGAGACCTCCCAGATGACCGGCTCGCCCCAGACCTTCGCGGCTGCGGTGAAGACGGACTCGTCGGGGTCGAAGCTGCGCTCGGCGGTGTCGAGCGGAAGCAGGTCGTCGGCGATCATCGCCACGACGCCGTCGGCGCGCCAGCGTTTGCGCACGGCGAGCGCGGGCATCTCGGCGGCCAGCTCCATGAGCGCCCCTGCATCCGGGCCGAGGGCCTTCGTGCCGCTGGAGAGCGTCTCCACCTCCGACTGGTAGCCGAGGCGGTCGAGCAGGTCGGTGTGCTCGAACTGCTCCTCCAGGCGCACGCTCAGTCGCAGCGCGATCGGATCCACGGTCGTCACCGAACCCTGTCGGCGGCGCACGATGCCCTGTGCCTCGAGGGCGGCCATCGCGTTGCGCAGCTGCTGCCGCGTGCACTCGAGGCGCGCCGTCAGATCCAACTCCCCCGGCAGCGGAGTGCGGCTGGCCGCGGCTTCGCGTACGAAGCGCAGCAGACCGTGGAGCACGCGAAGGTGGGCGCGATCGCCGAGCGGGCGGGGCAGCGGCAGATACGTCACAGCGGGACCTTCCGGGTCGCGAGCACGGCTGACAACATCATGGCGCAGTCGCGACCGGGATCTGAAGGATCGGAAGTCCCGCGGAATCCGGATGCGGACGCCGCTCCAGGACGGGGGAGAGGATCTCCTCCAGCACCACCTCGACGACATAGTGCGTCTCGCCCGAGAGGAGATGCCCCGCGTAGGCACGCGCGGCGTCGTCCTTCACTCCGACCGCCACGTGCACGTGGACCACGAGCGCGCCATCGGATGCTGTCGTGATCGTGCCCGAGCCGAGGCCCTCCGTGTAGGGAACGTCGACGGCGGTCGGCATGGGAGCCTCGGGATCCGCGGCGGGCGTCTCCGCCGCGATGAGGCGCACGGTGCGGAACGCACCGCTGAAGGTCGAGATCGCCGCCTGGGTGATGCCGTGGCGACGGCAGGCGTCGGCGAGCGAGGTGAGGATCTCGTCCCCGGGTTCGAGCACCACGACGACACGGCGCCCGGTCTGGATCTCGGCGGTCTGCATGGAAGCTCCTGTCGGGCTGCTTGTCGATAAGTGAGCGTTCCCACGACACGGGATCGGTCGCTCAAATCATCTCCGATGGCGATTTCTTGCGTGTTGCTCGTGTTTCGCTTCGGTAAATATTCCGCCGTATGTCAACACTTGTCGATTTGTCGGCCATGTTCCTCGGTATCGTGACGATCGGTCAGCGTTGCCCACCCCGTCCCCCTCCGCCCTCCTCGCCCCCGGGAGATCGCCGTGTCCACCTCTGTCACCACCCCCGTCCTGCACGTCTGGGACGGCGAGCGCGATCTCGGTGCGGCCCGCCTGTCCTGGCAGGACGGGCGCATCACGGCCGTCGAGAGCACCGAGGGTACGCCCGAGTACAGCCTCATCCCCGGGTTGATCGACACGCACGTTCACCTCGACGCATCCGCCGCCCCCGGCGCCGACTGGCTCACCTGGCCGCTCATCACTCCGGCGGCCGAGCGGTCCCTGCACGTCCTCGCGCACACGCGACGTGCGGCAGCAGCGGGCGTGACGACCCTGCGCGACCTGTCCGGCAGCGAGGTGCAGTACGCCGTGGCCCGTGCGCTGGAGGCGGGACTCGTCCCCGGCCCCCGCCTGCTCGTGAACGGGCCCGTCGGCATGACCGCCGGTCACGGCGACCTGTTCACGCCGCCCCACTACCCGCACCGTCCGCCGGTCGCCGACTCGCCCGACGAGTGCCGCAAGCTCGTGCGCCAGTGGGCGCGGGCCGGTGCGGACGGCATCAAGATCTACACGAGCGGTGGCGTGCTCTCGATGGGCGACAAGGTCGGCTGGCGCAACCAGACGGATGCGGAGATCGCCGCGACGGTCGACGAGGCGCACGCTCTGGGCATGCTCGTCGCCGCCCACACGCACAGCGCGGAAGGCGTCGACATCGCCCTGCGGTTCGAGGTCGACTCGCTCGAGCACGGAACCGGCATCGAGGAGCGCCACTGGGAGACACTGATCGAGCGCAACGTGCCGATCGCTCCCACGTTGCTCATCAACGACGCGATCGCCGATCGCCGCATCCCGGTCAGCGACGAGGCGGCCGAGAAGGCGCGCGCCGTGGTGATCGAGCGGGACGCGAACTTCACGGGCGCGGCCGCGGCCGGTGTGCGCTTCGTGCTCGGCACCGACGCGAACGGCGTCATGGTGCGCTTCGGCGACCAGCTCGAGGAGCTCCGCCTCATGAAGACCGCCTTCTCGTGGAGCTCCGAGCGCGCGCTCATCGCGGGCACCTCGGATGCCGCGGACGCGGTGCGCCTGACCGGCACCACGGGGCGGCTGAAGGCCGGTCTCGGTGCCGACTTCCTCGTGGTCCGCGGCAAGCCGTGGCAGGACATCGAGACCCTGCGCCCCGAGAACCTCATGGCCGTCGTCGCCCGCGGCGAGCTCGTCGCAGGTGCTCTTCCCCTCTGACCTCCCCCCATGCACCACCCGACCCCTTCCCCGCATCAAGGAGATCCCGTGACCCTCATCCGATCCAGCGGCGCCCGACGCGTCGCCCTCCCGCTTCTCGCGGGACTCGCCGTGGCGACCCTCGCCGGCTGTGCCGCCTCGGCGCCCGCCGCCGACTCCGCGACCCCCGCCGCCGATCTGCCGCAGGACATCGTCTTCGCGCTCAAGGAGGACCCGACCTGCCTCGACCCGCAGCAGTCGTCGGTGACCACCTCGCTCATCGTCGGCCGTCAGCTGACCGACTCGCTGCTCGACCAGAACCCCGATACCGGTGAGATCGTGCCGTGGCTCGCGAGCGACTGGACCGTCGCGGACGACCTCATGTCGTACAGCTTCACCCTGCGTGACGGCGTCACCTTCAGCGACGGCACCCCGCTGACCTCCGAAGCGGTCGCCGCGAACTTCGACGCGATCAAGGCGCTCGGCGCATCCGCATCCCTCGCCAACGGCTACCTCGCCGGGTACGCGGGAACCGACGTCAAGAGCGACACCGAGTTCACGGTGAACTTCTCCGCCCCCAACGTGCAGTTCCAGCAGGGCGCCACCACGATGTCGCTCGGTATCCTCTCGCCCGCCACGGTCGCCGAGACCGCCGAGGCGCGCTGCCAGGCCGTCGCCGGCACCGGCCCGTTCGTGCTCGACTCGTACGTGCCCAACGACGCCGTGAAGATCGTCAAGCGTGACGGCTACGACTGGGCGTCGTCGCTGCGCGGTCACGAGGGCGAGGCCTACCTCGACTCGGTCACGTTCCCGATCATCACCGAGCCGTCGGTGCGCACCGGCGGTCTCGAGTCCGGCGAGTACGACGTCATCCAGGACGTGCCCTACGTCGACGAGGCGCGCTTCGCCGGTGACAAGTACCACCTGTACGCCAAGGCCAACCCCGGCGTCCCCAACTCGCTCGTCGTCAACACCTCGCGCGGCGTGCTCGCCGACGAGGCGGTGCGCCAGGCGGTCACCAAGGGCCTCGATCGCGAGAAGATCAACGCGCTCGCCGGCTCCATGAGCGGCAAGGCTCCCACGAGCGTGCTGACCTCCTCGACCCCCGGCTACACCGATCTCGGCGACACCCTCGCCTACGATGCGGATGCTGCGAAGAAGCTTCTCGAGGACGACGGGTGGACGCTCGGCTCCGACGGCATCTACGCGAAGGGCGGCCAGCCGCTCACCTTCACGGTCACGGCCTTCTACGCGCAGGACGTGCTCGAGGCGGCGCAGATCCAGCTCAAGGAGATCGGCATCGACATGCAGCTGAAGATGGTCTCCTCCGGTGACTTCTTCGGCGCCATCGCCTCCGGCGACTACGACGCCCTCGGTGCCGGCCTGACCCGCACGGACCCCGACGCGCTGCGCACCCTGCTGTCGACGGCGTCCGCCTCCCGTTGGGGCATCGTCGACGACGCCGAGCTCGAGGGACTCCTGCAGAAGCAGTCCCAGACGGCCGACGTCGCCGCCCGTCAGAAGATCGTCGACGAGATCCAGCAGATCGTCGCCGAGCGTGCCTACGTGATCCCGACGCTGGAGACCGTGCAGCTGCACGGCTCGCGCGCCGGCGTCGAGGGCATCACCTTCGACTCGGCTTCGCGTCTGCACCTCTACGACGCTGCGGTGGTCTCGAACTGATGACCATCCCCGAGCAGCGCGTGGCCTCAGCGGGAGGGCGGGCACAGGCGATCGCCCGCTTCCTGATCCCGAAGATCGTGCAGTGCCTCTTCGTGATCTGGGCGACCTACACCGTCGCCTTCCTGCTGATCCACGCGCTGCCCGGGGACCCCGTCCTCGCCGCGCTCTCCCTGCGCGGCGGCGACGCCACCACGACCGACCCCGCCCAGCTCGCAGCGCTCCGTGAACGCTACGGGCTGGACGGGCCGGTCTGGCAGCAGTACATCGTCAACTTCCTCGCCCTCTTCCGCGGCGACCTCGGCATCTCGATCGCCACGGGCCAGCCTGTCGCGGAGATGATCGGCCGGGCCTTCCCGAACACCGCTGCCGTGGCCGTCTTCGCGCTCGTGGTGGGCTTCGTCGCGGCCCTCGCCTTCACCGTCTGGGCGTATGTCGCCAGACCCGCGTGGATGCGGGCGTTCGTCACCCAGATCCCGCCGCTCGGCATCGCCATCCCGGCGTTCCTGTCGGGCCTCGTGCTCATCAGCGTGTTCTCCTTCGGGCTCGGATGGTTCCCGGCATCCGGAACCAACGGCTTCGTGAGTGTCGTGCTGCCGGGCATCACCCTCGCGCTGCCGACCGGGGCCATCTTCTTCCAGGTCTTCTCCGCCGCCGTCTTCGATGCCGGCGCCAGCCCCTTCGTCTTCACCGCCAACGCGAAGGGTCTCGCGCAGCGCACCGTGGTGGTGCGGCACGTGCTGCGCAACGCCCTGCTGCCCTCGATCACGATCATCGGCCTGCAGATCGGCTACCTCGCCGGCGGGACCGCCGTGGTCGAGACCGTGTTCTCCCGGGACGGGATCGGCCGGCTCACCGTGGACGCCGTGCTCGCCCGCGACGTGAACGTGGTCCTGGGCGTGGTGGTCGTCGTCGCGACCGTGTACGCCATCGTGACCCTCATCGTCGACGGACTCTACGGCGTGATCGACCCGCGTACCCGAACGCGACTCGTCGGACGAAAGGCGGGTGCGCGATGAGCATCCTTCGCAGACCCGGCCTTCTGCTCTCCCTCCTCCTGCTGCTGCTGACCCTCGTCGCGGTCGTCGCCCCGCAGCTGCTCGCCCCCTACGATCCGTACGACTCGGTGGGCACGGCCCGGCTCGAGCCGCCGAGCGCGGAGCACCTGTTCGGCACCGACCACCTCGCGCGCGACGTGTTCTCGCGCGTGATCTACGGCGCCCAGCTCTCCCTGTCCTCGGCCGTGCTCGCCGTCGTCGCCGGTGTGCTCATCGGTTCCATCGTCGGCCTCGTGTGCGGTTACGTCGGCGGGCCGCTCGACTTCGTGGTCATGCGCTTCGTCGATGTGCTCATCGCGATCCCCGGCATCCTGCTCGCGCTCATCGTCGTCGCCTCGCTCGGATTCGGTCCCCTCTCGATCGCCCTCGGTGTCGGACTCGGCACGGCCGGATCGTTCGCCCGCGTCATGCGCTCACAGGTGCTGCGCGTGCGCAGCGAGGAGTATGTCGAAGCGGCCCGGACGCTCGGCGCCCGCGGCCCCGCGATCCTCGTGCGTCACGTCATGCCGAACGCCGCGCGGCCCATCATCGCGATGGCGTCGCTCGAGCTCGCCCTCGCCATCCTGTCGGTGTCGGCGCTGAGCTTCCTCGGCTTCGGCGCCCAGCCGCCGGCTCCCGAGTGGGGAGCGCTCGTATCGGCAGGGCGCGACTTCGTCGCCATCGCGCCCTGGCTGAGCCTGATGCCCGGCGCCGTCATCCTCGCGGTCGTCCTCTCCGTCAACCGCGTCGCCCGCTTCATCGGAGGTGACCGATGACCGCTCCTCTGCTGCGCGTCACGGATCTGCGCGTCGACTACGGCACCGGACGCCGTGCCCACCGCGCACTGCGCGGCATCGACCTCGAGGTGAACCCCGGCGAGATCGTCGCGGTCGTCGGCGAGTCGGGATCCGGCAAGAGCACGATCGCCCACGCGCTCGTGAAGCTCCTGCCCGCCGAGGCGCACGTGCGCGGCGGGTCGATCGTCTTCGACGGCACCGAGATCACCACCGCTTCGGCGTCGGCGCTGCGCCGCATCCGGGGCGGGCGGATCGGCTTCGTGCCGCAGGATCCGTCCCACAGCCTGAACCCCCTGATGCGCGTGGGCGAGCAGATCGCCGAGACGCTGCGTCGTCACCGTGGCCTTTCGCGGGCGGATGCGGCCCGTCGCGCCGTGGAGATCATCACCGAGGTGGGCGTGCCCGAGGCCCCGCTGCGCGCGGGCCAGTATCCGCACGAGCTGTCGGGGGGTCTCCGCCAGCGCATCCTCATCGGCATCGCGTGGGCGTGCGAGCCCGCCCTCGTGATCGCGGACGAGCCGACCAGTGCGCTGGATGCGACCGTGCAGCGCCACGTGCTCGATCGGATGCAGGCCCTCGCCGAGGCGCACGGCACCGCCGTGCTGCTGGTGACGCACGACCTGGCTGTCGCCGCCGACCGTGCCGATCGCATCGTCGTGGTCGAGAAGGGCGAGATCGTCGAGACCGGTCCGGCCGAGCTCGTACTGGCGGATCCGACGCATCCGTACACGCAGCGCCTGGTCGCCGCAGCGCCCGGCCTCAATGCGCGACGGCTCACCCCGTCGGCGAGCGTCGTCGACCGCGTCGTCCCCGAGAACGGCGCGCCGCTGCTCGAGGTCTCGGGTCTCGGCAAGACGTACGGCGGCAGCCGCGGCATCCGCGCCGTCGAGGCCGTGGACTTCTCGGTCGCGCGCGGGACGACCTTCTCGCTCGTCGGCGAGTCCGGCTCGGGCAAGAGCACGACGGCGCGCATGGTCGCCAGGATCATCCCGAGCGACGAGGGGGAGATCCGTTTCGACGGGGAGGACATCACCGACCTGCGGGGCTCGGCGCTGCGCGAGATGCGCCGTCGCATCCAGGTGGTCTACCAGAACCCCTTCGGTTCGCTGGATCCGCGGATGAGTGTGGCGAAGCTGATCGCCGAGCCGTTGCAGGCGTTCGGCGTGCCCCGCGCCGAACGCACCTCGATCGTGCGCGACCTGCTCGGGCAGGTGCGCCTGTCAACCGACCTGCTCACCCGGCGTCCCGCTCAGCTCTCGGGCGGACAGCGTCAGCGCGTCGCGATCGCCCGCGCGATCGCCCTGCGTCCGGAGCTCATCGTGCTCGACGAGCCGGTGTCCGCGCTCGACGTCTCGGTGCAGGAGCAGGTGCTGCAACTGCTGGTCGACCTGCAGGCCGAGCACGGGCTGACGTATCTGTTCATCTCGCACGACCTCGGCGTGATCCGCCAGATCTCCGACCGCGTCGCCGTGATGCGCGGCGGCCGCATCCTGGAGCAGGCGACGGCCGAGCGGATCTTCGACGCCCCGGCGGACCCCTACACGCGGGAGCTGATCGGCGCGATCCCCGGCGCGGCCGCCGCCGACTGACCGCCCGCGCGAGTGCACGTGCGGGGCGTGCGCGGGGTGTGCGGCCTGCGGGGCGTGCGGCCTGCGGGGCGTGCTCGGGTGCGTTTCGGGCGGGGGCAGGCCTGTGGGGTGTGCTCGGGTGCGTGTCGGGCTGGTGCAGGCCTGCGGGGTGTGCTCGGGGTGCGTGTCTCAAACGTTCACGTCCGGGCGCCGCGTTTCGTGCATAAGCGAGACACGGATGCGGTGGGTCGGGGCGCGAAGGCGACGCGTGTCTCGGTTGTGCACGCCGAAGCGCCGCACAGCGTGCACAACCGAGACACGGACATGGGCGCCAGCTGTCGATGTCTCGAACGTGCACGCCCAGCGGCCGCCTGGCGTGCATAAGTGAGACACGGATGCGGTGGGTCGGGGCATGTGCGGGTGCGTGTCTCAGCCGTTCACGTGCGGCGACCGCGTTTCGTGCATAAGCGAGACACGGATACCCGCGCCGGGCACGGATACCCGCGCCGGGCACGGGCACCCGCGCCGGGCACGGACACCCGCGCCGGGCACGGACACCCGCGCCGGGCACGGGCACCCGCGCCGGGCACGGATGCGTGCCGGGGGCTCAGGCGGCGTCGAGGCCGGCGAGCACCTGGCGCACGATGCGCTCGCTCTCCGCCGCGACGTGCGCGAGGATCCGCTCGCCCTTCTCGGCAGTCGCGGGGCGTGGGTCGCCGAAGACTCCGGACTTCGACAGCGGCGCGAGCGGCATCTGGCGGAGACCGAAGTCCGCGGGCAGCTCGGGGTAGGACGGCTCGTACCGATCCGGGTGCACGAGTGCGGGCGCCACGGCCAGGACCATCGACGTCTCGAGCTCGTCGGCGTGGCAGAGGCCCGGAGCCGCCCACGGCGACTCCTTCACCGCATCCCCGATCTCCGTCAGCCCGGGGTAGTCGAGCACGACCACCGGCATCCGCTGACCGGATGCGGCGGCGCGCTCGGCCGCGCGGTGCAGGGGCAGGCGGTTGCCGTAGTCGCCGTTGACGACCACGAGCAGTGCATAGCCCGCGCCATCGAGGGATGCGGCGATGTCGGTGCACAGGGCGGTGACGGTGTCGGCGCCGATCGAGACGGTGCCCGGCAGTGCGTCGTTGCTCCACGTGTTGCCGTATGCGACGGACGGCAGGAGTGCCGCATCCAGGCTCTCGGCGAGACGGCGGGCGACATCATCCGCCTGCAGCGTGTCGGTCGACAGGGGCAGGTGCGGGCCGTGCTGCTCCAGCGCGCCGAACGGCAGCACGGCGACGCGCGGTCGGGCTGCGACAAAGTCCGCGACCTCGGTCCAGGTGGCGCGCGCCAGCTCGATCATGCGATCAGCGCAGGGATGCGGCGACGTCACGAAGCGCGTCGGCCGAACGTCGGAGCAGCCCCAGCTCGTTCGGGCTGAATGCCGTCTCGGGGATCGGCACCGCGCCCGAAGCGCTCACGATCGACGGCACGGAGAGGGCGACCCCGTCGATGCCGTGGTAGCCGTGCAGCACGGTCGACACCGGCATCACCGCGTGCTCGTCCTGCAGGATCGCTTCCACGATGCGGGCGCTCGAGAGCCCGATGGCGTAGTTGGTGGCGCCCTTGCCCTGGATCACCTTGTAGGCGGCGTCGCGCACGTCGACCGCGATCTCGTCGAGCTCGTCGACCGTCATGCGCTCGTGTGTCGGGGTCTGCCAGTCGAGGATCGGCACAGTGCCGATGGATGCGGTGGACCACAGCGGGAACTCGGTGTCGCCGTGCTCGCCGATGATGTACGCGTGCACGCTCGAGGGTGAGACGCCGGCGCGCTGTGCGAGCTTCCACCGCAGACGCGACGTGTCGAGCACGGTGCCGGAGGCGAAGATGCGCTCGACGGGTAGGCCCGTGGCCTCCTGCGCCAGCACGGTGAGCACGTCGCACGGGTTCGTGACGATGACGTAGATCGCGTTGGGGGCGACCTCGAGCAGCTGCGGCATCATCGACTTGATGATGTTGGCGTTCGTGCCCGCGAGCTCGATCCGCGTCTGACCGGGCCGCTGCTTGGCGCCGGCGGTGATGACCACGACGTGCGACCCCTCGACGACCGACAGGTCGCTGCCGCCGATGATGTCGCTGGTGCCCGTGAACTGCGTGCCGTGCGCGAGATCGAGCACCTCGGCCTCGGCCTTCTCCGTCGCGATGTCGTAGAGGGCGACGTGGCGTGCGGAGCCGCGGATGAGGGCCGCATACGCGACGCTGGAGCCGACGCTGCCAGCGCCGACGACGGTGAGCTTCGAGTTCTCGATCGCAGACATGACCCCAGTCTGGCAGGCCCGGCGGTCGGCGCGCGCGGGCGTGTTCGCCGGGAGAAAACCCGGCGCGTCGAGGTGGCGGCCTCATCCGGTTCTGATCCCGTTCCGATGAGTTCACCCGCATCCGCCCTCGGGGTACCGCGGTGGTCATACCCTGATCGGCGGAGGGCGGATGCGGCATCCGTCCGGACGGGACGGGCCCATGGAATTCGGTATCCACATCGCGGACTTCACCTGGAAGAGCGGCCCCGCCCAGCTGGGCCCCGCGCTCGCCGCACACGTGCGCAACGCGGAGGCCGCCGGCATCCAGCGCATCACCGTCATGGACCACTTCTGGCAGCTGCCGGGCATCGGTCCGGTCGAGCACGAGATGCTCGAGGCGTACGCCACCCTCGGCTTCATCGCCGCGCATACCGAGAAGGCGCTGCTGCACACGCTCGTCACGGGCGTGATCTACCGGCATCCGTCGCTGCTGGCCAAGCAGATCACCACGCTGAACGTCCTCTCGGGCGGCCGGGTCGGGCTCGGCATCGGGGCCGCGTGGAACGAGGAGGAGTGCAAGGGACTCGGTTTCCCGTTCCCGCCCGTCGCGCAGCGTTTCCGCGAACTCGAGGAGACGCTCCAGATCTGCTTGCAGATGTGGTCCGATTCCGAGGAGCCGTACGAGGGTGCGATCTGGCAGCTCGAGCGCACGCTCAACTCGCCGCAGAACGTGACCAAGCCGTACCTCATGATCGGCGGCGGGGGAGAGAAGAAGACCCTCAAGCTCGTCGCTCAGTACGCCGACGCGTGCAACCTGTCGGCGATGGCGGAGGTGCCCACGCACAAGCTCGACGTGCTGCGCGCGCACTGCGACGACGTCGGCCGCGACTACGACGAGATCGAGAAGACCGCGATGATCGCGATCAACCCGACCTCGACGCCGGACGAGGTCGCGACGCGCGTCGATGCGCTCTCGGATGCGGGTTTCGCCGCGACCTATGTCTTCGCCGCCGGCATCGACGAGCCGGCCCGCGCGGTCGAGCTCATCGCCGGGGTTGCCGCCCTCGCCCGCTGAGCCGTCGGGGCCCGTGCACCGCTCGGGTCGCGTGGCACGAATCGCCAGGGTTGCGTGGCGCGACGGCTCCGGCATCCGTGTCTCACTTATGCAGGCGAAGGACGCCACGAGCGTGCATAAGTGAGACACGCAGGGATGGGGAGCCGCTCCCGGACCGGTCGGCAGATGATGGTCGATGCCCCGCCGCATCCATGTCTCGGTTGTTCACGCTGGCGGCGCCGTTTGCGTGCATGAGTGAGACACGCAGGGGTGTGCGGGTGCCGAACCGGGCGGATTGGCGGCTCGGCCCGGCGTGACGTAAGCTGGTCGGCGGTGACGTGTCCGAGCGGCCGAAGGTGCAACTCTCGAAAAGTTGTGTAGGGTAACCCCCTACCGTGGGTTCAAATCCCACCGTCACCGCCATGAAAACCCCCGAGGAATCGGGGGTTTTCGCGTTTCCGGGTGGCCTCCGCACGGTCGGGAGCAGCGTGCCCACAGGGTCGCGCGATGCTCCAGAACGCCCCGGATGTGGTGAAGGATCAGGAGCGATGAACGCGATTCTCACCGCACTGGTCTGCGTGGTCCTGCTCAATGTCTACGCGGCGGTGCTGATCGTGCTTCGCGCGAAGGTGTACCGGGTGCCGCTGTACCGGCCGATGCTCGTCAACATCGGGTTGTCCCTGGCGCCCGTGGCTCTCGCGTTCGTCGGGCTCGTCGGGTTCATCCTCGTGGCGCCCGCCGCGCTCAGCCTCGGAGCGCTATCGGCGGCGTTGCCGGTCGCGGCCGTCTGGGGCTACCTCGGCATCGCGACCCTGGCGTGGTTGGTGTTCTTCCCGAACTCGATCTATCTGATCACCGAGCTCAACTTCAGCCACCGCCGTGAGCACACCCCCGTGCCGCTCTGGTACGACATCGTGCACACCCTCACGCTCACCGGGTCGGGGCTCGCCAACGCGGTACTGAGCCTCGCCTTGATCCACTTCGGCCTCATCGTCGTCATCGCTGATCCCTCGGCCGGTTCAGGTCCGCCCGCGTGGAGCTGGACGTTCGCGGCGGTCGCGATCCTGCTCGGCGCCCTCGGCGTCTACCTCGGGCGCTACCTGCGACTGAACAGCTGGGACGTCCGCCACCCCGCGACCCTCATCCGCAAGCTCCGTGACCATTTCGCCGCCCGCGGCCGGGCCCTGGAAGGGCTGGCGTTCGTCGCGACACACACCGTCCTCGTCGCGCTTCTCTACGTGCCGATCTTCGGCCTCGCCTACAACGCCCTCCTGAACTAGCCGTGGGTCCGGGCCTCATCGACCCGCCTTGAGGGTGTTGTCAGCCGCCCGGGCCGGACGGCTGGATGGGGGCGCCGTCGCCGTTCCCGGGCAGATCGCCGCGCTCCACGGGGGTCGGTGGCGTTCTCGGGGTGTCGGAGAACATCTGGTCGAGTTCCGTCGACGAGGGCACGTGAACCGCCTTCGCGGCCGCGTCGATCTCGTCCGCTGTGGCCCCGCCCGAACCGATGATGCGCACTGCCGCGCCGTCGCGCACGACGATGTCCTCGTGGGCGCCGTTGCGCTCTCGGTGCCAGATCCCGTCCTGCTCGGTGCAGGTCACGGGAGTCTCGGGATCGTCCCACATCGGCAGCGCCGCGCAGGCCTCGGCGGTCATATCGCCCCTGCGTGCGCAAAGAAATCATCGCGCCCGACCCGTCGCGGATCCAGGTCGCCGACATGCCGTCGTCGTTCGACACGCCGACCGACTGCGGAGCCAGGGTGTAGCCCGGCACCGCGGTCGTGAAGACGAGATCGGCCGAGATGCCGACCGCCCCGACCCGCTCGGAGATCGCATCGACGCTCGCCGGATTGCCGGCCGAAGTGGCGCACCCGGCCGCGACCACCGTCACGAGGGCGACCCATACGCCGAGGAGGGGGCGGGAGGCGCGCATGACGGCATCATGACGCAGATCGCGCGGAGCGGCAAAGCCCGTGACGCGCAGGACGTCTGTCCCAGAACCGGATTTGACCTGGAGTGCGCTCCAGGTGGTTCGCTGCGTGTTCATGGACACTTTCAGCAACGGAATCGCCCTCGGCGCGATGTGGTTCGGTACTCGGCTTTCGGAGGAGACATCGTTCGCGCTCCTCGACCGCTTCGTCTCGCGCGGCGGACGCTGGCTCGACACGTCCGACAACTACGCGTTCTGGGCATCGCCGTCCGGCCGGGGAGGGGCGAGTGAGACGGTGCTCGGGGAATGGCTCCGTCGTCATCCGGGTGTGCGAGACGACGTGTCGATCTCGACGAAGGTTGGCGCGAACCCGACCCAGCCCTGTGCCGGGGCAGCGTCCCTGGAGGGGCTGGCCCCCAGCGCCATCGCAGAGGCGGTGGAGGGATCGATGGAGCGGCTCGGTGTTGAGACGATCGACCTGCTGTGGGCGCACGTCGAAGACCGTACGGTGCCGCTCGAGGACCAGGTCGAGGCTTTCGGAGCGCTCGTCGCAGACGGGAGGGTCCGGCGGCTGGGCGCGTCCAACCATGCGATGTGGCGCGTCGAGAGAGCGCGCGCCGGGGCGCGGGCGCGGGGCATCGAGCCCTTCCGCTTCGTGCAGCTGCGGCACAGCTACCTCCAGCCGATCCCGTTCGCGCCGCTCCCGGACTGGGGACACGTCGTCGCATCACCCGAGGCGATCGACTACGTCACATCCGAGGGGCTCGGGATGTGGGCGTACACGACGTTGCTCGGTGGGGCGTTCGCGCGACCGGAGCGGTTGCAGGAGGCGTACCGGCATCCCGATACGGAGCGTCGTCTGGCCGCACTAGACCGGGTCGCTCGGCGGTGGGATGCGACGCGGAACCAAGTCGTGCTGTCGTGGTTGCTGGACGGTTCACCCGCGGTGACCCCGATCATCGGAGTGTCGGACCTCACTCAGCTGGATGAGGCGATGGATGCGCTCCAGCTCCACGTGGATGCCGAAGACCGCGCCGAACTCGACGGAAAGCAGCACGAATGATCCCGACGTTCACGATGGGCGAGGCCGCCGCAGCGACGGGCCTCACCGCGGACACGCTCCGCTACTACGAAGACGAGAGCATCATCGGGCCGTTCGCCCGCGACCACCGGAACCACCGGGTCTTCAGCGAGAAGGACATCGCCTGGATCCACGTCGTGACCTGCATGAAGGATGCGGGGCTCGGCATCGATGAACTGCGCACCTTCGCCGATCTGCTGCACGGCCCGCACGCCTCGCCCGATCCCGTCGGCTTCCTGCGCGAGCGTCGCGCGGTCCTGGAAGAGCGCCGGCAGGTGCTCGCCCGCGCGATCGCGGTGATGGACGAGAAGATCGCGCACTTCGCGGCGGCCGGCACTGGGGAGGACGAACAGTGATCGACGCTCTGACCCTGCCCGCATCCCTCGCCCTCCGCGAAGCCGGCTTCATCGTCAGGCGGGCGACACCAGCGGATCTTGACGCGATCCTCCGCCTGCTCGCCGACGACCCGATCAGCGCCAGCCGCGGTGACGTGGCGAGCGAGGGCGGCGTCGCGGCGTACGCGTCTGCGCTCGAGCGGATCATCCTCGACCTGAGCAACGAGCTCGTGGTCGTGGAGGATGCGGCGGGAACCGTCGTCGGCACTCTGCAGCTGACGCTCATCCCGGGCATGTCTCGACGAGGGAGCGACCGGCTGCTGGTGGAGGCCGTCCGCGTCGCGAGCGCGGAGCGCTCAACCGGCGTTGGGAGTGCGTTGATGCGCTGGGTCGTGGACGAGGCGGCGGTCGCCCTCCGCGCCCCGCTCGTGCAGTTGACCTCGGATGCGGCGCGGGTCGACGCCCACCGGTTCTACCGGCGCCTCGGATTCGTCGACTCGCACGTCGGCTTCAAGCTCACCGTCGCGCTGCCGGACTCGCCCTGACGACGGCAGACGATGAACTCGTCGAGCGGGCTCGCGCCGTGGGAGGTCGTGTCGGTGATACCGACTACTACCCGTTCATGTACCAGCGTCGGTTCGATGACCGCGACGGCTATCACTACTCGCCGTTCTGGATGAAGCCGGAAGCGGCGACATGAAGGTCGTCTCGGAAGCGCAGCTACGTGCATGCGATCGCGCGAGAACGGCGGCTTCGTTCGGGCTTTCCGTGCCCGGTGCTGCGGCTTCCTCGGCGCTCGCCGGCGTCGACCCCGCGTGGTGATGGATGCCATCCTGATCACCCTGGTGATGCGCGGGACGCGTGGCGCCCTTCCCGCCTGATCGGCCCCTTCCGTAGGAGCTGCCGCCGCCGGAGTCAAGGCGATAGGCCAACCCGCTCGAGCTCGCGTAGACACGACGGCATGCGTTTCATCGTCCCCGTGCAGCTGATCGAGCCGATCGCTGGCGAACGCTACCGGCACGGCGTGGAGGTCGACGCGGAGAACCGGGCGGATGCGATGGCGGATGTCCTCATCGCCGTGGGTCCCGACTGGGAGGTCGCGGAGCCGTTTCGCTCCTGACGTAACCCCATATCGGCACGAGGGGTTGTGCACCGGAGTCATCCGGAGGATCGTGGCTGGTCAACCGCCCGCTCGGAGCGTGTCGATTTCTCAGGTCTGAACCATCGTCAAACGGCTGATCGTCGCTCACTTCGCGTTGGCAGGCCGGAGCCCACCATGGGAAAGCTGATCTACGACCAGTACACGAAGGCGGAGTTCGAAGACCGCACCCTGGCTCACCTCCAGCAGGTGATCTTCACGAAATTGCGTCGCAACGAATCGTTCGCGCTCACCTGGAAGGAAGACGTGAGCCTCGGCAGCGGGCGGACCTCCGTCTGGCTGCATCCGAACGCCAACGTGCAGTTCAAGTTCTTCGGTACGCGAGAGCCCGCACTGAACCGGGCATGGCTCGAGGCCCTGGCGTACACGGCCAATGGGCCCACGGGGCTCTACGTCGTTCCGGAACCCGCACCGAACGAGTCGCCTGTGCCGACGCTCCACGGCTCGTCACAGCGTTTCGATCTCGTGCCGGCGGACTGAACACGCTTCGGGCGCTGCGAGGACAGGGACGCCACTCCCGTGAACAGGCGGTGAGGCTGCCTTCAGGCCCCCGACTTCAGCGCTGCGGCGGCTGCGCGGGCTCATCGTGAGAGCCCGCGGCGACATCACCGCGGCGTGACGCGATCTCCAGGCCGTGTCCGAAACGGAACAGGGCATCCGCCGTATCGAACGGGACATCGGGGCGAGATTCCTCGATCGCACGCATACTTCGTGGCAGGTCGAAGGGGAGCTTTCCCTGTGCAGCGTGAGCCCCCGTCAGCACGTCGAGAAGCGCCGCTCCGCTGGCTCCCCAGTTCGCGGTGACTGCGGCGGCCTTCGCGAGGAGCGGTTCGATGATTGCGGGCCTGTCGAGGAATACATCGATGATCACAGGCACGCGCTCGGCGATCTCGGCGAGGTTCGCCACCAACGCCGGATCGAACTCGAGAGAACCTGCGTGGAAGAAGTTCTCGAACGCTGACTCGCGAACGTCGAACGGCGCCTGCAGTCGGATGACGGCGACATCCGCATCCGACGGGTCTTCTGCTGCGATGCCGTACTGCCGAACGACGTCGGGATGGAACCCCTCGGTGTACAGGCGCAGCCCGCGTCGCAACGGCAGCACGCCGTCATTGGAGATCACAGTGATCGAGGCGCGCTGCGCAGCGTCTCCGAGTGCGCGTAGGGGGGCGGCGCCGACGATGCTGGTCGCCTGTTGCTCGTCCGCGAACGGATCGTCGAAGAGCCCCAGCTCGAACTTCTCCGTCAGGATGCGGCGAACGGAGATGTCGAGGCGGTCCTCGCTCACCCGGCCCGCGCGGACGAGCTCCACCAGCATCGCGGGAGCATCCTCCCCGCCGAACTGGTCCGCTCCGGCATCCAGCACGCGGATCATGCGCTCCTGCGGTGACAGGTGCTCGACGCCCCACGCGCGAGCGGGGAAGGTGGTGCCGAGGATGTGCTGGTCGGTGATGAGGCCCCAATCGGTGCAGACGATCCCCTCGAAGCCGAGCTCCTCGCGAAGCAGCGTGGTGAGGATCGAACGACTGAAGCCGAACCCCACTTCCTCGTGCGTGGTGCCCACAGGCATGCCGTAGTACGGCATGACCTGCCTCGCTCCCGCGGCGAAGACATCGATGAACGGCTTGAGGTGGAGATCGAATCGGCCGCCGGGATACTCCTGTTCGCGCCCGTACGCGAAGTGCGGGTCCTCGCCGTCGCGCTGTGGTCCGCCGCCCGGGAAGTGCTTGACCATCGCTGACACGGATCGGACCCCGAAGTCGTCGCCCTGCAGACCCCGCACGTACGCCGCGCCGAGTCGTGCCACGAGCTCGGCATCCTCGCCGAATGTCTGCAGCTGTCGCGCCCAGCGAGGCTCGGTCGCCAGATCCACCTGAGGATGCAGTGCGACACGGATCCCGACGGCGAGGTACTCGCGCCGCACGGTATCGGCGAATGCTTCGACGAGGCGTTCATCGCGCGCCGCGGCGAGTCCCAGCGGCTCCGGCCACTGAGAGAACGCGCCGGAGTTGAGCGTGGCGCCGGGGTTGTCCGTGAACGAGTGGCGGGGGTCCGATGAGACGGTCACGGGAATGCCGAGACGCGTCGACAAGGCGAGCTGTTGCAATCTGTTGTTCCACCGCGCCAGCGCTGCGGCGTCCGATGAGACACTCAGCAGATTGAAGTGACTGAGCATCCTGCGGGTGACGTACTCCTCGGTCGAGGGCATGCCGAACTCATCGTTCGCTCCAGCCAGTTCACCGTCCCCGCCCATGGCGACCATCGTGTGAAACATCTGTCCGGCCTTCTCCTCGAGCGTCATCTCGCTGAGGAGCAGCGTCGTTCGGTGTTCGGCGGGCAGGGCTGCGTCGAGCCACGGGCGGTGAACCGGCGCGAGGTGCTCGCGGATTTCGTTCATTGCTTCCTCCACCGTCGCGCTGCGCGACATATCGTGACTTGCTAAACAGAAACGGTATTACCATAATCATAACGGCCGCAATCGACGCGACCATCGACGGTTCTAACGAGGAAGTGGAGCACGACATGAACGAAAGCGCGGATCTCGGGGTGCCTCCCGGGAGAGGAGGAGTCTTCTGGCGGTTGAGCGCGATGATGCTCTTCCACTTCATCGCCTTCGGCGCCTGGTTCTCGACGCTCGGACTGGTGCTGGCCACCCACGGCATGGCCGACATCATCGGCCTCGCGTACTCGTCTGCGTCACTCGGCGCCATCGTGGCGACGCTCTTCGTGGGGGCGCTCATCGACCGATGGCTCGGCGCGAAGGTCGTGCTCGGCGCCTCGCACCTCATCTGCGCGGCCCTGATGATCTCGCTGTACTTCGTCGTTCCCGCCGGGCTGAGCGGAACGACGATCGTCCTGCTGTTCGTCTACATGTTCGTCTACATGCCGAACATGGCGGTGACGAACACGATCGCAATCAGCCAGATCGGCGCCCGTAGCAACAGATTCCCTTATGTGCGCGTCTTCGGCACACTCGGTTTCGTCGTCGCGGGGCTCCTGGTAGGTCAGCTCGGCCTCTCGGCCTCACCCGGCGTCTTCCTGATCTCCGCGGAGGCGTCGACCGTCATGACGGTCTATGCGATGACGCTTCCGCGGACAGCCCCCTCGAAGCGGGCGGAGCGATTCTCGTGGGGAGACCTCGTCGGCGTCCGTGCGTTCCGTCTGTTCCGGACGGTCAACTTCTCCGTCTTCGCGATCTGCGCCCTGCTCATCGGGATCCCCCTCGGCGTCTACACGGCGTACGCCTCGCCGTTCATCGCGTCACTGGGGGTGGACAACGTCGCATCCGTCCTCGCGATCGGGCCGCTCTCGGAGATCGTGTTCATCATCCTCATCCCTCTCGTCCTGCGCTGGTTGGGAATGAAGTGGGCCCTGTTCGCGGGTATGGCGATGTGGGCGATCCGCCTGCTCCTGTTCGTCGTCGCGACCGGGGCGGGCATCACGCCGGCCATCGTCGCCGTCGCCATGCACGGCATCTGCAACGACTTCTTCATGGTGCTCGGAGCCATGTATGTGAGCCGGATCTGTCCGCCGTCGATCATCGGCCAGGGACAAGCGCTCTTCCAGCTGATCTTCACGGGCATCGGGACGTTCCTGGGCTCGCTCGTCGGCAACGAGCTCTACAACCGGCTCGTCGGCCCCGAGGCGTCGCCGGAAGGATGGGCCGCGCTCTGGTGGGTGGGGATCATCGTCAGCATCATTGCGTCGCTGTTGTGGGGACTCCTCTTCAGCGTGCGCCGAGACAGGAAGGAATCCGCTGCGGCGAGTGTGCAAAGCACCGCCTCCGCAGCGGTCTGACATGAAAGTAGCTGTTATCAGTGCGCACGGACGCGTCGGTTCTCGCATCGTGACGGAGGCGGTCCAGCGGGGGCACCACGTGGTCGGCGTCGGCATCGACGAGGGGCGCGCCGGTTTCGACGAGACCGAGTACGTGAGGTGCGACGTCGGCGATGTCACGGGTCTCGAGGACGCGGTGAGAGGGGTCGACGCGGTGGTCTATGCCGGCGTGCCCAACGCCAAAGGCCTGGACAAGGTGGAGTCGCTCATCGAGGGGATCATCACGGCGTGCAAACGCGGCGGGGTCGAGCGGCTCTTGATCGTCGGCGGCGGCGGGACGGCCGAGATCGCCCCGGGCAAGCTCTATCTGTACACGAAGTACTTCTCCAAGACGATCCGACCCATCGTCGCCATGCACGAGAGAGTGCTCGATCGCATCCGTCAGGAGACAGAGCTGGACTGGGTGGTGCAGACACCGCCGGCCATGATGGAGGAGAACGTCGGATCCCGCACCGGCACGTATCGCGTGGGGAAGGACGAACTCGTGGTCACAGACCCGAACTCGACCGACTATCCCCACATCAGCACGCTGTCCATGCAGGACTATGCGGTGGCGATGATCGACGAGATCGAGACGCCTCGCCACCACTTCGCCCGATACACCGTCGGCTATTGAGACCTCGGGAGACATCCGCCGTGAAGATCGTCATCATCGGAGCCACCGGCAACCTCGGCTCCTCCATCGCCGAGGAAGCGCTTGCGCGCGGCCACGAGGTCGTGTGCATCTCCAGGAATCCCGTGGACATCCGTCACACCGACTTCCCTGAGATCGAGTCGCTGTACGGTGACTGCGCCGACATCGAGTCGCTGCGCGCCTCCGTGCCGGAGGGGACGGATGTGCTGGTGAACGCCGTCATGCCAGACCCCGAGAACCCGGGGTCGTTCCCGTCATGGGCGCGGAATGTGATCGAGGTGGCCAAGGAGAAGTCTGTCGGGCGCTTGGTCGCTGTCGGCGACAGCTGCGTCTTCGAAGTGGAGTCGGGAGTGCTTCTCAAGGACACGACCTTCCTCACCCCGTTCTATCGCACGTGGTACGGCGTGCACGCGCAGTCGCATCTCGAGTACCTGGCCGAGGAAGAGCTGGACTGGATCGAGATCGCACCAGCGGCGAAGATCTTCCCGGACAAACGGCGCTACATCTATCGGGTTGCAGTCGACGAGCTGTGCACGAAAGACATCCGTGACCCCGATTACGCGCGACAGTCGTACATCGGGCTCGAGGACTACGGATACGCCTGCATGGACGAGATCGAGCACCCCCGCCACCACAGGGTGAGGATCTGCGTCGCCTACTGATGCGTGGACATCGCACCGTCTGCCCGATCGCCGGGCGGGCGGGCGATGCGATGATGAAGAGATGTCCGAAGGCCCCCCTTCCAGCGATCCGCCCCGACCGCCGAAGCAGGAACGCAGCCGTCGTAGTTGGGCGAAGGTGCTCGCCGCAGCGACCGACATCCTTGTCGAGGAGGGGCGAGACAGCTTCACGGTCGCGCGGGTGTGTGAGCGAGCCGGCGTCGCCCCGACGGTCATCTATCGAAGGGTGGAGGGGATCCTCGGGCTCTTCTGGGCGGTGTACGAGGAGGGCATGCGTCCGATCATGCTCGAACAGCGAAGGCAGCTCGAGCGCGCACGTGGCCTGCCCGTCGGGACTGGGGAGCGGGTCCATTTCGTCATCGAGGCGGCCGGAGCGACCTTCGAATCGAACCTGCGGTTCCTGACGCCGGTTATGAGGTATGCGACGGGCGACGCCGCCATGAGCGAGCGCGGATCGCCGGAATCGTTCGAGATGGTCTCGCTGATCGAGGAGCTGCTCGACGATGGCGATGAAGAAGCCGCACACGATGTGGCGCGCATGGTTCACAGCGAGTGTGCGATGCGTGCACTGTACGGACCTCGTTGGCTGGAAGGAGCGCCGGAGAACTTCGACGCCTTCATCCGACGCATGGAGAGGATGGCGCTTGCGCGGCTGAGCATCGAGACCTGACGAGCCGCGATGACGACGGGCGAGCGCTCGCGTAGAAACAGGCCCTCATCGCCGCCGGCTCGTTGCCGAGACAGGTGGCAACGGATGTGTCGGCTCCCCGTCGTCAACGGCATCCTCGACCGTCGCCGCCATGAGCGCGCAGCGCTGGGCGTGAACGATGGTGGCGAACAGCATCCGTCTCACCGCGCCCGATCCGCCCGCACATCGCCGACCCGGAAACTGCCGGCACACGGCACGGCAAGAACATCGCCCGGTTGGAGATCGCCGGGGAGGCTGACGCGCGCGCCCTCGCCATCGAGACCGTGCAGATCCAGGGGAACCTCCTTGGCGCGCGAGACGCGACCCAGCAGACGTGCCTCGCGCCACGTAGGCGAGTGGAGATCGAAACGTGTGTCGAGGCAGATCCCACGGTCGTCGACACCCGTCACCGTCGAGAGGATCACCGTCACCGTCTCAGTGGGTGACGCCTTTCCGCCCCCGAACGGAATGATCGCAGCACCCGAGTAGACGCACGGTGTGCCGCAGATCTCGGCCAGCCGCAACATCGACACCCCCGAGATGACGACATCGCGGGGGGACGCGTGGGTACCGGCGGGCCAGGCGGTCTCCTCGAGCGGGGCGGGGAGACTCTCGCGGAGGGTGGGCAAGAGCGACGTGAGTGTCATGCCCCCGGTCTACGCCGCGCAGCGGAGAGGGCCGGCGCCGCAGACGGAATCCATGCGGCAGGGCATCCATAGTTGTTCTGCGCGATACGCGCCAGTGCTCGTGGGGAGCGGGCGGAATCTCTACCGTGGAGGAATGGCGCGCGACGACCACCGGCCCGAGGACCTCTACACCGGCCCCATCGACCTGCCCAAGATGGCCGCGGAGGCAAGCGAGGGCGAGCTCGAGGCGCCCGAGATCAGCTACGACGAACAGCGGTATCCGGCGCGTCCGCGGCGGCTCCGCCCGCGCGACCAGTTCCGAGGCGGGAGCGTCCGCCGCATCCGCACCGATCCGCGCACCGCCAACGGCACGAACCCGTCCTACGTCGAGTGGCTCGTGCGGCAGTCGATGCTCAAGGACGCCGACGTCCTCGCGCGGCAGCTGTCGGGTCAGCCCGCGATGTGGCGCAATCCGTACGCCCGCCCGGATGCGCGCCGGGCGATCGCCACGAGCGACGTGTGGTTCACGGCCTATCCGATCTCCCTCATCACCCGCCCGGGACAGTCCTTCCTGGCGGCTCTCGGCGATGAGGAGCTGTGGGCGGTCTTCGAGCGCATCGGGATCACGGCGATCCACACCGGCCCCGTCAAGCGTGCCGGAGGGATCGCGGGATGGGGGGAGACGCCCAGCGTCGACGGTCACTTCGACCGCATCAGCACCGCGATCGACCCCGCCTTCGGGACCGAGGACGAGTTCCGCACGCTCTGCGACGTCGCCGACGCGTACGGCGGCAGCGTCATCGACGACATCGTGCCCGGCCACACCGGCAAGGGTGCGGACTTCCGCCTGGCGGAGATGGGCTTCAAGGACTACCCGGGCATCTATCACATGGTCGAGATCCCGCGGGAGGACTGGTCGCTGCTGCCGGACGTGCCAGAGGGCGTCGACAGCGTGAACCTCGATCCCGCGACCGAGCACGAGCTCGCCGAGCGCGGCTACATCATCGGAGCCCTGCAGCGCGTGATCTTCTACACGCCGGGGGTGAAGGAGACGAACTGGAGCGCCACCGCACCCGTCATCGGCCCCGACGGCGCGACTCGTCGCTGGGTGTACCTGCACTACTTCAAGCAGGGTCAGCCCTCGATCAACTGGCTCGATCCGACCTTCGCCGGGATGCGGCTCGTGATCGGCGATGCCCTGCACTCGCTCGGGGAACTCGGCACGAGCGCGCTGCGTCTCGACGCCAACGGCTTCCTGGGCGTCGAGAAGAGCGCCGAGGGGTTGCCGGCGTGGTCCGAAGGGCACCCGCTCTCGCACGCGGCCAACCACATCATCGCGGGCATGGTGCGAAAGGTCGGTGGCTTCACCTTCCAGGAGCTGAACCTCACGATCGAGGACATCCGCGACACCGGGGCCGTCGGCGCGGACCTCTCGTACGACTTCATCGGGCGGCCCGGCTACCACCACGCCCTCGCCACGGGGCAGACGGAGTTCCTGCGGCTCGCTCTGACCTCGTCCCTCGAGCTGGGCGTCGCGCCGGTGCAGCTCGTCCACGGACTCCAGAACCACGACGAGCTCACCTACGAACTGGTCCACTGGGCGACCCGTCACGCCGATGATCTCTACCGATTCCGCGGACATGAGACCTCGGGAGGCGAACTTGCGGAACTCGTGCGCGCCGAGCTCACCGAACACCTGACGGGCGCCGCGGACTACAACCGCGTCTTCACGCAGAACGGGATCGCCTGCACCACGGCGTCGCTGATCGCGGCGACGCAGGGCATCGAGCGTCTCGACGACGTCGGCGACGAGCACGTGCCGGTCATCCGCGACGCGCACCTGCTCCTCTGCGCGTACAACGCCTGGCAACCGGGCGTCTTCGCCCTCTCCGGCTGGGATCTGGTCGGGATGCTGACCGTCCCCGCCGCCGAGATCGCCGATCTCATCTCCGCCGGAGACACGCGCTGGATCGAGCGGGGCGCGCACGATCTGCTCGACGCCGATCCCGCCGCCACCCGATCCGCGGCAGGGATGCCGCGCGGCCGCGCGCTCTACGGCCCGTTGCCCGCCCAGCTCGGCGATCCCGACTCGTTCGCGAGTCGCCTCGCCCGCATCCTCGACCTGCGGCGGGAGTCGGGCATCGCGACGGCGACCCAGGTGGACGTGCCCGAGGTGGCGCACGCGGCGATGCTCGTTCTCGTGCATCGACTCGACAACGGGGATGCCGCCGCCGATGCACCGATGCAGGTGACCGTGCTCAACTTCTCCGCGGAGCCGATCGTCGGAACGGTGCGTTCGGAGCACCTCCTGCCGCAGAGCGACGTGACGGACGCCGCAACGGGAGAGGATGCGGGACGCGTCGACGACCTGCAGAGCTTCTCGGTGTCCCTGCCCGCCTACGGCGCGCGGTTCCTGATGCTCCGTGCACCCGATCCCGAGCCGGAGGCCGACTGAGTCAGCCGACCAGGGCCGCGTCGATCCCGGAGAGGGGCACGGGAAGCCAATCGGGGCGGTTGCGCGCCTCGTAGACCGACTCGTAGACGGCTTTGTCGAGCACGAGGGCTCGAAGCAGGACCGGATCGAGCGCCACGGCACCCGGCGCACTCGCATACGCATCGAGAAAGGCGCCGCGGCAGGCGGCGGACCACGCGGCCGCATCCGGAGCTTCGCCGACCGCTCCCGCGTAGTCGAAAGAGCGCAGCATGCCTGCCACGTCGCGCGGCGGCAGGTCGGGGATAGCCCGCTCGGCCATCGGACGCAGCGGCTCGCCCTCGAAGTCGACGAGTCGCCAGCCGCCGTGCGGGACGGCGAGCACCTGGCCGAGATGCAGGTCACCGTGGATGCGTTGTAGGAGGGGCCACGGCCGCTCGAGAGCGGAGCGATAGACCGCCTCGATCGCGGGGAGGCGATCCGCGACGGCCGGGACCTCCGCGGCCGCGATGCGGAGTCGACGCCGCCAGGCGACGCCCACGGCCGCGACCGCATCCGGGTCGGGAGCGGATGCGCCGAGGGTCGCGCCGAGAGCGCCGTGCACCCCGGCCACCGCCGTTCCCAGGTCGTGTGCGGCCTCGGTGAAGTCGCGTCCCGCGCGCGCCGCCTCCAGCGCCACCGACCAGCCGTCACGGACGCCGCGGAGGAACTCCTGCGCGAAAGCGAGGGTGCCACGGGCCACCCCGGATCCGCGCCCCACATCCGGCCACTCGGCATCCAGACTGCCGTAGAACCGGGGGACGTACGGCGATCCGGCGGCGCTCAGCACCCGCTGCACGGTGACGTCGGGATTCTCCCCGTGGTGGAGCGTGCGGAAGAGCTTCATGATGATGGACGGCCGGCCGTCCTCCTCGAAGATGATCGAGGTGTTGGACTGCTCGACGGCCAGCACCCGCGACCCTGTCACGCGGCTCACATCGACGCCCATGGCTTCGAGAGTGCCGATCGCGAAAGCGCTCTGGCGCGCCGCATCTACGAGGAGCCCGTCGACGGTCCTTCCGATCAGGTCGTCGCCCTCCTCCGTGTCCGAGACGACCCCGACGGGCACGTGATACAGCGCCGGGAGTGTGCCGGCGTCGTCCATCAGCAGATAGCGGGTGGCAGCAGGGGCGGGTTGCGCGTCGAGCACGCGGAAGCGCGGTTCGTGACTCTTCCCGGCGTACCACCGCTGCCGCGCGACCCAGGCGCCGACTTCATCCGTGATGTCCACGGTCTCCACCCTGGCGGCTGACCACTCTCGAAGGAAGGGCTGGACGTGCGCGGCCCTCAGGGCCTAGACGGCGCCGTTCAGTCCGCGGCCTGCGCCACCCGGATGTTGACATTCTCGGCAGAGAGCACCTCGCGCGCAACGAGCATGGCCGCGCCGAGCACCGCGGCGCGCTCGGCGGTGGGCGATTGCACGATCGCGAGATGCTGGGTGGCGAGCGGTATGGAGCGCCGGTACACCACCTCGCGTACGCCGGCGAGCAGATGCTCCCCGGCGCGGGCGATGCTCCCGCCGAGCACGATGACGGAGGGGTTCAACAGGTTCACGACCGTCGACAGCACCTCGCCGACGTCGCGCCCGGCCTGGCGCAGCGCATCGATGGCTGCCGCGTTGCCGGCGCGGACGAGTTCGATCACGTCCTGACTCGTCTCGGCCCCGACTCCCTGGGCGCGCAACGTCGCGGCGATCGCGCTTCCGCTGGCGAGGTCCTCGAGGTCGAGCTCCTCAGAGCGGCGGCCGCGTGACTTGCTCGCATGAGGCACGCGCACGTGACCCATGTCGCCCGCGGACCCCTGGGCGCCGCGCTGCAGGCGTCCGCCCGCGATGATCCCGGCGCCGATGCCCGTGGCGACCTTCACGAAGATGAGATCGGTCGTCTCCGGGAAACTCGCCGCCTGCTCGCCGAGCGCGAGCAGGTTGACGTCGTTGTCGACGAAGACGGGGACGTCGAACGTGCGTCGGATGTAGGAGGGGATGTCGAAACGGTCCCAGCCGGGCATGATCGGCGGGTTGTACGGGCGACCGCTCGAGTGCTCGACCGGACCCGGGACGCCGATCCCGACGCCCGCCAGGGGAATGGCGGCGAGAGTCGTGTCCTGCAACAGTGCCGCTCCTTGCTCGGCGACGTGGTCGAGGACCGCGACGGGTCCGCTGGCGATGTCCATCGGATGCGTGACCGACGCGAGGATCTGCCCGCTCAGGTCGGAGACGGCGATGGTGGCGTGGGAGGCTCCCAGATCGACCGCGAGCACGAGGCCCGCGCGCGGGTTGAACGCGACGCGTGAGGGCGGGCGCCCGCCCGTCGACGCAGCCTCTCCGGCGGGGGAGATCAGGCCTGAAGCAAGCAGGGCGTCCACGCGCGACGACACGGTCGAGCGGGCGAGGCCCGTGAGGTGGACGAGGTCTGATTTGGTGCGAGCGTGACCGTCCAGGAGAAGCTGGAAGATGTCTCCGGCGCCGGCGGGAGCGCTCCCCAGGGCCCTGCCCGCGTCCGTCATAGGGGTAGTAAACCACACGTGTTCTGCGCCACCTTTCCCGGCATTAGTCGGTTGAGTGGACGACTTGTGACAGGATGCCGGCAGAAGCCGGACCCCTGAGGAGAGCTGATGGCCACGCATCCTGTCACGTTGTTCACGGGTCAGTGGGCGGATATGTCGTTCGAGGAGGTGGCTCGTCTGGCGGCGTCGTGGGGGTATGACGGGTTGGAGATCGCGGCGTCGGGGGATCATCTGGATCTGCGTCGTGCGGATGAGGATGATGCGTATGTCGCGTCGCGGCGGGAGGTCCTCGACCGGTACGGGTTGCGGGTGTTCGCGATCTCGAATCATCTGGCGGGTCAGGCGGTGTGTGATGCGCCGATCGATTTCCGGCATGAGGCGATCGTGCGCGAGTACGTGTGGGGGGATGGGGATGCGGAGGGGGTGCGTCGGCGGGCGGCGGAGGACATGACGCGGGCGGCGCGGGTGGCGCGCAAGCTCGGTGTGGACACGGTGGTGGGATTCACCGGGTCGTCGATCTGGCCGTATGTGGCGATGTTCCCGCCGGTTCCCGCATCCGTGATCGAGGCGGGGTTCGAGGATTTCGCGGCGCGGTGGAATCCGATCCTGGACGTGTTCGACTCGGAGGGGGTGCGGTTCGCGCACGAGGTGCATCCGGGGGAGATCGCGTACGACTACTGGAGTTCGGTGCGGGCGTTGGAGGCCATCGATCACCGTGACGCGTTCGGGTTCAACTGGGATCCGTCGCACATGATGTGGCAGAACATCGACCCGGTCGGCTTCATCTGGGACTTCCAGGACCGGATCTATCACGTGGACTGCAAGGACACCCGGATGCGGCCCCGTAACGGGCGGGCAGGGGTGTTGGGTTCGCACCTGCCGTGGGGAGACCCGCGTCGGGGGTGGGACTTCGTGTCCACCGGTCATGGCGACGTGCCCTGGGAGGACTCCTTCCGCGCCCTGGAGGCCATCGGCTACACCGGCCCGATCTCGATCGAATGGGAAGACGCGGGCATGGACCGCCTCCACGGAGCCGCCGAGGCCGTCGACTTCGTCCGGAGCCTGCTCTGGCCCACCCCCACCGCATCCTTCGACGACGCCTTCCGCAACCAGTAGGCGGGAGCTGCTGGCTCGCGAGCCCGTTCGCTCCCCGCCGGGAGGGGATCGCTCCCGCGCAATTATGTTGTGCCTCTAGACAAAATTCGCTGCGGTGGTTAATTTTACGGAGCCGTCATAATTCCGACGGTCATCAGCCGGGACGACGAAGCCCCGAGCCCGCTGCAGCGACAGTGCGGGCGCGCCGCTATCGGCCTTGCGATTCAGAGAGGAAACGCACATCACATGAAGAAGAAGCTCCTTGCGGCCGTGGCGGTCGGCGCCCTCGCCATCAGCCTCGCCGCGTGTTCGTCGACGCGGGGTGGCGACGACCCGTCCGGCGCCGCCGCCTCGACCGACTGCAATGTCGGCATCGCGATGCCCACGCGCAGCCTCGAGCGCTGGATCAACGACGGTGAGCAGCTGCAGGCCAAGCTGAAGGACGCCGGCTGCACCGTCGACCTGCAGTACGCCGACAACAAGACCGATCAGCAGATCAGCCAGATCCAGAACCAGCTCGCCGGCGGCGCGAAGATCCTTGTGATCGCCGCCATCGACGGCTCCACTCTCGGCCCTGTGCTGGAGGAGGCGAAGGCGCAGGACGCGACCGTCATCGCCTACGACCGCCTCATCAACGGCAGCGAGAACGTCGACTACTACGCCACGTTCGACAACTACAAGGTCGGCACCCTCCAGGGCCAGTACATCGAGACGCAGCTGGGTCTCAAGGACGGCAAGGGACCGTTCAACCTCGAGCCCTTCGCCGGCAGCCCCGACGACAACAACGCGAAGTTCTTCTTCGCCGGCGCGTGGGACGTCCTGAAGCCGTACGTCGACAAGGGTCAGCTGGTCGTCCCCAGCGGCAAGGCTCCCGCGAACGACGACGCGTGGGCGTCGATCGGCATCCAGGGCTGGGCGTCCGACAAGGCGCAGGCCGAGATGGACAACCGCCTCTCGTCGTTCTACGGCGACGGCAAGAAGGTCAACGTGGTGCTCTCGCCCAACGACAGCCTCGCGATCGGCATCGAGGCGTCGCTGAAGTCCGCGGGCTACACCGCGGGCGCGGACTACCCGATCATCACGGGTCAGGATGCGGACAAGGCCAACGTCAAGGCCATCCTCGACGGCCTCCAGTCCATGACGGTCTGGAAGGACACGCGTGCGCTCGGTGACCGCGTGTTCACGATGATCCAGGAGATCACGCAGGGCAAGGAGGTCGAGGTCAACGACACCAAGACCTACGACAACGGCAAGAAGGTCGTGCCGTCGTTCCTGCTGACGCCCGAGGTGGTCACGAAGGACGACGTGCAGTCGAAGCTCATCGACTCCGGCTTCCTCAAGGCCTCCGACGTCGGTCTCTGATCCATCCACGCGGCGGGGCGGGTCTCACCCGCCCCGCCGCTCGAGCGTCGCCCGTGGGCGGCGAAGGGACACACCATGACCGAACCGATCCTGCGCA
Source organism: Microbacterium sp. SORGH_AS_0862 (assembly GCF_030818795.1). Lineage (NCBI taxonomy): Bacteria > Bacillati > Actinomycetota > Actinomycetes > Micrococcales > Microbacteriaceae > Microbacterium > Microbacterium sp. SORGH_AS_0862. The sequence continues at coordinate 1,955,373 of NZ_JAUTAY010000001.1, forward strand.
TGGCGGGGATCTCCAAGTCCTTCAACGGCGTGCCGGCGCTCTCGGACGTCTCCATCGACGTCTATCCCGGCGAGGTGCACGCGATCTGCGGCGAGAACGGCGCGGGCAAGTCCACGCTCATGAAGGTGCTCAGCGGCGTCTACCCGGCAGGCAGCTTCCAGGGCACGATCATCCTGTCCGGCGAGCAGGTCGCTTTCCGCTCGATCAACGACAGCGAAGCGGCCGGCATCGTGATCATCCACCAGGAGCTCGCGCTGAGTCCGTACCTCTCGATCGCCGAGAACATCTTCCTCGGCAACGAGAAGTCCCGTCGGGGCGTCATCGACTGGAACGCCACGAACCGGGAAGCGGCGGCCCTGCTCGCGCGGGTGGGTCTCAAGGAGAACCCCGCGACGAAGATCTTCGAGCTCGGCGTCGGCAAGCAGCAGCTGGTCGAGATCGCGAAGGCGCTGGCCAAGGAGGTGAAGCTGCTCATCCTCGACGAGCCCACCGCGGCGCTCAACGACGACGACTCCGCCCATCTGCTCGATCTCATCGACCAGCTGCGCGCCCAAGGCATCACCTGCATCATCATCAGCCACAAGCTGAAGGAGGTGCTGCGCATCGCCGATCGCATCACCATCATCCGCGACGGCCGCACGATCGAGACGATGCGCAGGGACGATCCGGAGACGGACGAGGGGCGCATCATCCGCGCCATGGTCGGCCGCGATCTCAACAGCCTGTTCCCGCCGCGCGAGCCCGACATCGGCGGGGAGCTGTTCCGGGTCGAGCACTGGACCGTGCACCACCCGGTCGACACCGAGCGTGTCGTGATCGATGACGCATCCTTCATGGTGCGCGCGGGGGAGATCGTCGGCTTCGCCGGTCTCATGGGCGCGGGGCGCACCGAGCTCGCGATGAGCGTCTTCGGTCGCATGTACGGCACGGGAATCTCCGGCGAGGTGTACAAGAACGGCGAGCGGATCGACGTGCGCACGGTGGATGCGGCGATCCGCCACGGCATCGCCTACGCCACCGAGGACCGGAAGAAGTACGGTCTCAACCTCATCGGCGACATCCAGGTCAACGTCTCCGCATCCGCGCTTGCACGGCTGGCGCGGCTCGGCGTGGTGGACCGGTACCGCGAGTACAAGGTCGCCGATTCCTATCGCTACAAGATGAACATCAAGGCGCCCAGCGTCGCCGCGATCACGGGCCGGTTGTCCGGTGGCAACCAGCAGAAGGTCGTGCTCTCGAAGTGGATGTTCACAGGACCCGACGTACTCATCCTGGACGAGCCCACCCGCGGAATCGACGTGGGGGCCAAGTACGAGATCTACGGCATCATCAACGAACTCGCGGCGCAGGGGAAGGCGGTCATCGTCATCTCCTCGGAGCTTCCCGAGGTCATCGGGCTCTCCGACCGCATCTACACCATCTCCGAAGGGCGCATCACGGCAGAGGTCGACCGTGCCGACGCGACCCAGGAAACGCTCATGCGGCACATGACCGCCGGAAGGAACTGACATGGCTACTGCGTCGACGCAGACGGTGGACACCCCGCCGAAGAAGAGGCGGGGGCTGCTCGCTCGGATCAACTTCCGTCAGTACGGCATCCTGGCCGCCCTGGTCATCATCATCGTCCTGTTCCAGGTGATGACCGGTGGGCGCCTCTTGATGCCCGGCAACGTCAACAACCTCATCCAGCAGAACGCCTACGTCCTGATCCTCGCGATCGGGATGGTGATGGTCATCATCGCCGGTCACATCGATCTGTCGGTGGGGTCGGTCGTCGCCATGGTCGGCGCGATCGCGGCGATTTCCATGAACAACTGGGGGCTGCCGTGGTGGGCGGCGGTCATCCTCTCCCTCGTCGTCGGCGCGGTCGTCGGTGCGTGGCAGGGGTTCTGGGTGGCGTTCGTGGGCATACCGGCGTTCATCGTGACCCTGGCCGGCATGCTCCTGTTCCGCGGTCTCACCCTCGTTCTGCTGACCGGCGGCACAATCAGCGGGCTCCCCGACCGCTTCACGGCGATCGGCGCCGGGTGGCTTCCGCCCGTCTTCGGCTACGTCGCGGACCGCGATGCGCTCACCCTCGTGCTCGGCCTGCTCGCCTCGGTCGCACTCGTGGCTCAGCAGCTGCGCACGCGCGCCACGCTGCGTCGGATGGAGCTGCCGCGCGAGGTCGCGTGGTCGTTCTGGCTGAAGAACGCGGTCGCGGTCGTGGCGATCATGGCGACGGCGTGGACGCTCGCCACGTACAACGGAACGCCGATCGTCCTCATCATCCTCGCGGTGCTCGTGCTCGCGTACACGTTCGTGCTCAACCGCACGGTGTTCGGCCGGCACATCTACGCGATGGGCGGCAACCTGTTCGCCGCCGTCATGAGCGGTGTGAAGACGAGATGGGTCAACTTCTTCATCTTCGTCAACATGGGCGTGCTCGCGGGCCTCGCCGCCGTGGTGAGCACGGCCCGCGCCGGCAGCGCGGTCGCCTCTGCGGGTCAGAACTACGAGCTGGATGCGATCGCCGCCGTCTTCATCGGCGGGGCGGCGGTCCAGGGCGGTATCGGCACGGTCGTCGGCGCCGTGATCGGTGGTCTCGTGATGGGCGTGCTCAACATGGGCCTGTCGATCCTCAGCGTGGATGCGGCGTGGCAGATGGCGATCAAGGGCATCGTGCTGCTGCTGGCGGTCGCCTTCGACATCTTCAACAAGCGGCGCAGCGGCGGCGCGTGAGCGCCGCGCCCCGCGCCGGGCGACCGCCGGACGCCGTGTCAGAATTGCCGGGTGACTGCGGTGACCGTGGCGACGGGGCCTGATCTTCCACCCCCCGCGGGCTCCGCGGGGGGTGGAACCACGAATGACGCGGTCCGCCGGCAGAACCTCGTGGCGGTGCTCTCGGAACTTCGGCTGAACGGCACCCTGTCGCGCGCGCAGCTCAGTGCCCAGACGGGGCTCAACCGCTCGACGATCACGGGCCTCGTCGCGGAGCTGATGGATGCGGCTCTGGTGCGGGAGTTGCCGGCGGTTCCCTCGACGGGCAAGGCGGGCCGTCCCATCTCGGAGCTGCAGGTCGACGACGCGGTCTCGGCCATCAGCGTGGGCGTGGATGCGGACGGTGTGACGGTCGCGCTCATCGGGCTCGGCGGCACGGTGCACGCCCGACTCCATCAGCGACACCGCCCGACCCGTCAGCCCGCGCCGCTTCGTGCAGCTCGCCGTCGATCTCATCAACGTGATGCGGGCCGACATCGATCGGCACTATCGCGTGGTCGGTGTGGGACTCGCCGTGCCGGGCCTGGTCGACGCCCGCGGGTCGGTGCTGGTGGCGCCGACGCTGCAATGGCGGAATGAACCGGTCGCCGCGCGGATGTCCGACAAGCTCGGCATGCATGTCACGGCCGGCAACGACGCCAGCATCGGCGCCCTGGTCGAGACGCGATTCGGCGTCGCCCGCGGGGCGCGCAACCTGCTCTACCTCGGCGGCTCGCTGCGCGGCATCGGGGGCGGCGTCATCATGGACGGCACCCTGCTGCGGGGCACATCGGGCTACGCGGGTGAGCTCGGCCACACGGTCGTCAATCCCGGCGGCATCAAGTGCGTCTGCGGGCGGCGGGGATGCCTGGAGGCGGAGGTCGATCTCAGCCTGATCGAGCCGTTGCTGGGACGTCGGCGACTCGACGAGGACGAGCTGGATGTCGAACTGGGGGTCGCGCGCGACCCGAAGGTCATGACGGAGGTCGCGCGGCAGGTCGAGGTGCTCTCGATCGCGCTGACCAACTTCGTCAATGCCTTCAGCCCCGAGCTCGTGGTGCTCTCGGGCTACCTGGGCTCGCTTCTCTCCGTCAGCAGGGAGCGACTGTCGGCGGCCGTGCGCCTGCATCCGCTGGGAGCGGAGGGGCGCGTCGTGCGCCTCGAACGTTCCCGGTTGCGCTCACGACTCATGCTCATCGGGCCCGCCGAACTCGCCTTCGCGCCGATCCTGGCCGACCCGACGACCGCTCTCCGTCGCTGACGAGGATCAGCGCCGCGGCGGCGGCGAGGGCCCGATGGTCCGCGGCGGCTTGCGAGCGGAGGCGCTCTCAGGCTCGCCTGCAGAAGGGGCTGACCACCGAAAACCGTTCGAAACTGAGAGTTCGTTATGCGAAACCATTGTGTTAGCGCTAATGGTACCGGTAACATCACCAACGGTTCCCCATCCTCGCGTTTTCGCCGACGACCAGACGCCGACGACGCAGGGTGAGTCGGCCCCTCGCAGCGGCGACAAGCCTGCGTGCGAAGGTGACGGCGTCCCGCGGCCTCCCGTGCGCGGACAGGGTGCAGTGAGCGAGGTGGCTCACTGCGTTGGAACCGGGTTCGTGGCCGGTCAGGCCGGCGACCGATCGACGGGAGCGGCGCTTTCGCAGATGAGGCGCTGGTGGCACTCGAACTCAAAGGAGACAAGACGTGAGACCACCCCTACGCACCCCGCGCCGTGCACGCGCACGCGGGCCACGGACAGTCGGCGCGCTGCTGGGAATCGGCGCGCTGGCGCTGTCCTCGGCGGTCGCGATTCCCGCGGCCCATGCCGCATCCACCCCGCTGATCGCGAACGGCACGTTCGAGACCGGTATCAGCGGCTGGACCGCGCCCCTGGGCGGAACGCTCGCAGAGAGCAACGACGCCAAGTCGGGGAGCAAATCGCTCGCCATCAGCGGCCGCACCACCTTCCAGTCGGGACCGACGGCCACCGTCACCGGCCTCCTGGACCCGGCGAAGAGCTACGACCTGTCGCTCGCGGTGAAGTTCGACGCGGGCGCGGCCACGCAGAACTTCAACGTCGTGCTGTGCACGAGCTCGCGCAGTCAGTGCGATGTCGTGACCAGAGCCACGGTCACGGCAGGCCAGTGGAAGGTCCTCGAGAAGACCTTCACCCCGGCGGTCTCCACCTACGACATCATGTTCGTCGAGACGCCGTGGAACACGAACGTGCAGAGCTTCGTCATCGACGATGTCTCCCTGACCACGGCGGGCGGCACCGACCCCGGCACTCCCGTCGTGACCGAGCCGCCGGCCGTCGCCGGCAACCTGCTTCCCGATGGCCGGTTCGTGGACGGGTTCACGGGATGGACCGCGGTCCGCTCCGGCACGCTCGCTCTGAGCGATGACGCGGCCAGCGGGGCGCACTCCCTCAAGGTCACCGGTCGCACCAACACCCAGTCGGGGCCCTTCGCCTCGGTGACGGGCAAGCTCGAGGCCGGCGCGACCTACCGCCTCGGGGGCAAGCTGAAGTACACCGAGGGCGAACCGACCCAGCAGTTCAACTTCACGTTCTGCCCGAGCAACTTCAACGGCTGCGTCGACAACGGTCAGACCTACACGCGCGGCGAGTGGGGAACCTTCTCCAAGGAGTTCATGGCCGGGGCCAACCACGCGTCCGCGGACTGGCTCTTCGTCGAGACGCCGTGGGGATCGAGTGCCCTGCAGGACTTCCAGGTCGACGACATGTCGCTGATCAAGGTCGCGGACGCCCCGGCGACCCCGACCTACGGCAGCCTGGAAGAGGTGCAGACCAAGCCCATCGGCGACCACAATCCGCTCGTCGGCCACAAGTTCGGCGCCGACCCGCACCACCTGATCTACAACGGCCGCCTCTACATCTACTCGACGGATGACACTCAGCAGTACGAGGCGAACACCAAGGACGCCAACGGCCTGCCGACGCAGTCCAACGGCTACGGTGCCATCACGCGTCTGAACGTCATGTCGACCTCCGACATGGTCAACTGGGTCGACCACGGCGCGGTTCCGATCGCGCGTGAGGGCGGCGCAGCTCCCTGGGCGCGCAACTCCTGGGCTCCGGCGGCGATCGAGAAGGACGGGAAGGTCTACCTGTACTTCTGCGACAGCGGTACCGGCACGGCCGTCGTCGTGGGTGGATCGCCCCTCGGGCCCTGGACCGACCCGGTCGGCAAGAAGATCATCCCGGACACCGTCTCGCCCGAGTACATCGCCGGCGGCGGATTCCCGGCGGGGATGTGGCTGTTCGACCCCGAGGTCTTCATCGACGACGACGGACAGGCGTACCTGTACTTCGGCGGCAACTCGCAGATCGGCTCGGGCAGCAACGTCCAGGGACCGCAGAACCCCAAGTCGACGCGCGTCGTGAAGCTGAAGGACGACATGGTGACGCTCGACGGCGACCCCGTGGAGATCGACGGCCCCGGCATGTTCGAGGCGTCGAGCATCTTCAAGCGCGGCGACACGTACTACTACTCGTACTCGTCGAACTTCCAGGTGCGTCCGCAGGAGGGGGTCTACCCGCCCACCGGAGCGATCGCCTACATGATGACCGACGACCCGATGAACCTGCCGGCGTCCAAGTACGCGGGTGTCGCCTTCCAGAACCAGTCGAACTTCTTCGGCGCGGGTAACGGCGGCAACAACCACTCCGACATGTTCACGTTCAAGGGCGAGACGTACTTCACGTACCACGCTCAGACGCGTGGCGCGGCGTGGGCTGCGGCACTCGGAACCCCGGGATCGACCCAGGGCTACCGCTCGGTGCACATCGACAAGCTCGAGTTCAACGAGGACGGCACCATCAAGCCCGTCCAGGGAACCCGCGCAGGTGTCGAGCAGGTCGAGGCGTTCGACCCGTACCGCACCTTCGAGGCCGAGACGCTGGCATGGCAGCTCGGGCTGAAGACGGTCGCGACGGATGCGGCGTCGGTCGAGTTCCCGGAGCACAACGGCAGCGGCAACATGGCGCTGAGCTCCATCGACGACGGCGACTTCGCCGGAATCTCGGGGGTCGACTTCGGTGACGGGGCCGCCTCGGTCTCGGCACGTGTGAAGCCGCTCGTGGAGGGCGCGTCGATCCAGGTCCGCCTCGACCAGGTCGACGGCCCCGTCGTCGGCGAGATCGCCGTCGAGGGAACCGTGGGCGAGTGGACCACCGTGAGTGGCGACGTCACCGGCGCGACCGGGGAGCACGACGTGTTCTTCGTCTTCGCGGAGCCCGAGGGCGGCGCGGATTCGAAGCTCATGGAGGTCGACAACTGGACGTTCACGGCTGAGAACGACACCGAGCCGGGCAACCCCGGAAACCCGGGCAACCCGGGCAACCCGGGCAACCCGGGCGAGCCCGGCAACCCCGGTAACCCGGGCGAGCCCGGCGACCCCGGTAACCCGGGCGAGCCCGGCAACCCCGGTAACCCGGGCGAGCCCGGCGCCTCCGAGGTGACCGCGGTCCTGTCGCGCACGGACGTGCGTGCGGGTGAGTCGGTGACGGTGACGGCGCAGGGACTCGATGTCGCGAAGGTGGAGATCGGCATCGCGAGCACGTATCGCGCACTCGCCTCGGTCGACGTGACCGACGGCGCGCTCCGTGCGACCGTGACGATCCCCGCGGACATCACGCCCGGGGAGCACCACATCCAACTGCGCGACGGCGACCGGATCCTCGCTGAGCTGCCCGTCACCGTGCGTGCGGCCGCGGGTGCGCTGGCGGCGACGGGGCAGGACACGGCGCCGCTGATGTCGGCATCGCTGTTCGGAGCAGCGATGCTCGGCCTCGGTGTCCTGGCGATGCTCCGGCTGCGCGCGCGGGCGCGTCGGTCCGAGCTCTAACGGATGAGCGGCAGGTGCCCGGGACGGCGTTCGTCGTCCCGGGCACCTGCTTCTGCGTGACGGGTGGGAGAATCAGCGGATGGCTGAGTCATCCGCTTCCTCGGTGGCCCTCGCGCGCGACATCGCCGCTGCCGAACGGATGTGGGAGGAGTACCGCGCCGCCCACCCCGAGGCTGTGAGTGCTTCGCCCGAATACACCGTCGAGCACTTCGGCGACTCGGCGCGCTTGGCAGACGAACTCCTCGACATCGTCCTGTCCGGACGCAAGCGCGCAACCGCCGAACTCGTCGCCGACTTCGTGGCGCGTGGCGATGCCGTGCCGCGTATCGGCTCCCACTGGATCGCCTGCGACAGCACAGGCGCACCGCGCATCGTCATCCGCAGCACCGAGCTTCGCCTCGGCCCCTTCGGGAGCGCCGACGCATCCTTCGCCCGAGACGAGGGAGAGGACGACGGGTCGCTCGAGAGCTGGCGGCGCGAGCACCGCCGGTACTGGGAGCGTGTCAGCGCCGCGCGCGGCGCCGTCTGGTCGGAGGACGAGGAGATCGTGTTCGAGCGGTTCTCCGTGGTGTGGCCCCCCGAGCACGCCGACTGACCGCGACGGCGTGAGCCGGAGACCCCGCGACGTCGGGCGCAGGGTCCCTCGGCTCAGCTCGCGTCGCCCTCCTGGGAGGCGATGCGATCGGCTTCGGCGCTGTCGATCCGGTCGTCGTCGAGGTCCTCATCCAGCACCTCTTCGCCGTCCACGTCGCGTGTCGGCTCCTGGTCTCGCTCTCCGTCCCCGGGAAGCGGCACGGGGGGAGGGAAGGTGTTGTTCGACATCGTGGTCTCCTTTCGATCGGGTCCAGCGGATGCCGGCACGCTACGCCGCGTCGCATCCTCCCTCGCGGGGGTTGACGCGGCGCCGTGTCAGGGACCGCTCTGGATGATCTGCTCGAGTTGCGCGATCGTCAGCGGCTGCCACGGCGAGCCGTCCGCATCCGTCGCCTGCGCGGCGGGGCTGTCGCCGCGCGTCCAGTACTTGGCTTCATAGGGGACCTGCTGGAACATCACCCGTTGACCTTCGGTGTACGTCGTCGCCGGGTCCCAGTCCGGGTACGTGCCTGCCGGCAGCGTGGGCTGCGGGTAGGGCGTCTCGCCCGGCAGCACGGGACCGATCAGCCGCCACGGCCACGAGTCCGCATCCGCCAGCGGGTTGTCCGGATCGTCGCCGCGCGTCCACCACTTCGCCTCGTAGACGTTCTGCCGCCAGACGACCTTCGCGCCCGAGAGGTACGTGTTGGTCTCGGTCCAGATCGGGTACGGGCTGGCCGCGGGGTCGTCGGTCACCGTGGGAACCGGCTCCGGCGTGGTGCGGTGCCCCGCAGACTCGTCGGGCGCGCCCTCGAATCCGGGCTGCAGGGTCTCGGCGAATGTCGCGTCCTGCTGGTCGACGCCGCTGCAGTCGTTGGAGACGACCGAGGTGTCGGCGTAGTTGGTGCCGCACGTCCGGTCCCGGTTCACTGACCACATCGACAGTCGCGACATCCGCTGCTGCTGCGCGAACGCGTTCAGCGCTGTCGCATCGTCGAGGGTGAAGACCTCGTCCGGTACGTCGTTCTGGCCGATCATGGGTGTGGCCGCCAGCTTGCCCCAGAGGGTGGGTGCGGTAAGGGTCGTCCCGGCGTCCTCGTAGAGCGCGCCGAGTTGCGCATGCGTCGCGCGGAGCGCGTCGATGGCGGTTTCGGCCATGGTCTGCGTCCCACGGTCGACGCCGAAGTCCATCGTCATGACGTTGACGCCGGTCAGATCCACACCGGACTCCAGCATCTGCGCGATGGCGGTGCGCGCAGCGGCGGTCAGCCCGTCGGGCGCGACCGGCAACGTGAGCCAGACCGCGAGGTCCTCGCCCGCCGCCCGCCGCTCGCGCTGAAGATCGGCGATCGCGACCGCCCGGCGCAGACCCGACACGGGGTCCTCGAGGTTCTCCCCCTCGATGTCGAGGTCGATCGTCGACACGTCGTACCGGTCGACGACGCTCCGATAGGCCTGCTCGAGCCCCTCTTCGTCGGCGCACGCATTGGCGAGCTCGGTGCCCGCTGCGCCGCCGAAGGACAGGACGACATCGCCGCCGCTCTCGCGCAGCCGCGTGATGCGCCGGTCCAGATCGACGTCGCGCGCCGCTTCGTCGAGGTCGTAGTATCCGCCCCAGGACGGCGTGCACGAATCCGCGGCGGCGGCCACCACGAACGAGAGGACGACGTCCCGGTCGGCATCGTTCTCGGGCTTCTCGAACGCGAAGAACGGTGTCGTCGTCACGTCGACGTACGGTGCGAACCAGGCAGCCCCCGTGACCGCGCGCACCTGGTCGACCACGAGCAGACGGTAGCCGAAGAGCGAACCGGCGACGATGGCGACGAGGATGAGCACCCCGAGCGCGACCCGCCACGGCGACAGGCGTTTGCCGTCGTATGGGCCGGGAGCGGGAGGTGCGGTGTAGGCGACGCGCGGGTTCATGCGCGCCGGCCCGTGGCGCTTCTCGTCTCGAGCGCGCGCGACGGTGCCTGCTCGACCGCGGCGGATGCGGTGGGCCGGGCTGCGCGACGGACCGGATCGCCGGCGGCGGGGTAGCCGTGGAACAGTGCATCCTGCCAGTCGAACCCGGGCTCACCGGGGGCGGCGCGGCCCGCGGTCTGGGTGGGAACGGGCACCCACATCCAGTTGGTCAGTCCCATCCACACATCGACGAGCGAGTTGCGGATGCCGATGTTCTCGACACAGGCCCACAGGGCGCAGACCGCGTTCAGCGTGCCGAAGAAGAACGTGCCCCAGTTCTGGGCGTTGAAGCTCCACCACGCGGTGAAGATCGAGAACGCGACGATCGCCCAGGGCGCGACGACGTAGAGCAGCGTCGTCGCCGTGCGCTCGCGCACCTTCGGGGTGCGGGCGAACGGGATCTTACGGCCGGTCAGGCCCTGCTCGATCGACTTCAGCACGCCGGCGAGATTGACCGGCAGGAGGATGAGGTTGAAACCGTAGATGCGGAGGATGTCGAGGTAGCGGTAGCCGGAGTACTTCAAGTCGCTCGCCTGGCACAGGAAGTACGGGGCTGCCGCCACCAGGACGAGCGGGCTCAGCAGGTCGCTGTCGAACGGGAACGTGAGCAGGAAGAGCAGGGCGAAGCTGGCCCACGCGAGCGAGGCCATGTAGTTCACCCGGATCATCCACTCGCCCAGGCGCACCGGGCGCGACGAGCGTCTGCGGGCGCGCACTTGACGCAGGAACTTCGGCAGAATGAGCAGTCCGCCGTTGGCCCAGCGCCGCCGCTGCACCACGAGGGAGCCGAAATCGGGCGGCGTGGCCGAGTAGCTGAGTCGCTCGGGGTAGTTCACGAGCGTCCAGTTGTGATCGGCGAGATCCACCGAGGACTCGGTGTCTTCGATCACGGTGCGGTCCTGCACGTAGCGGCGCACCTCGAAGCCGTCGACGTCATCGATCTGCATGATGTCGTCCATCGCCTCCATGCGGATGACCGCATTGGCGCCGACCCAGAAGGTCGCGTCGTAGCCCGACATGCCCTGGTGGAGGATGTGCTGGATGTCGGTCGTCGCGCCCGCCAGGCGCTCGATGCGCGTCGGGGCGCCGCGGAACGAGGAGTACGGCGTCTGCGTCACGGCGACGCGTTCGTTGCCGGGCTGCTCGAGGAAATAGACCAGGCGCAGGCAGTAGTCGCGGAGCAGGAGCGAGTCGGCGTCGAGGGTGAGCAGGTAGTCCGAGTTGGGGATGACGAGATCCGCTTCCTGCCCCGCGCCCGCGACCAGGCGCAGCACCGTCTTGCGGCCGGGACCCTCCACGAAGCGGTAGCGACCGCCCATCAGGCCGATGTACGCGTTGAGGTTCATCGCCTTGTTCGCTTCGTTGGACAGCGAGGCGTAGCGCTTGCGCTCGAACGTTCCCACATCCACCGAGAAGATCCACACCAGGCGCCGGTGCAGCTCGTGCAGGCGCTGGTGCGAGATGTCGGTCCCCGATCCGGCCGCGGATTCGAGCGCCGACGCGGTGAGGTCCAGGTCGTCGGCCAGCCCGCGAAGGACCTGGTCGATGAAGAAGGTGTCGACATGGTCCTCGTGCGGTTCGGAGTCCGCCATGTCGTTCAACCAGGCGACCGCGTAGCGGTACTCGTCGCGCAGGGAGAGGATCTCCGCCTCGCCGACCCCGTCCGTTGCGGCACGCTGCTCGAAGTCGAACATCGCCTCGGTGAAGCGGTACGCGGGCTCCGCGAGGTCCTCGGCGATCCCCAGGGCGATCTGGCGGGTCGCCTCCAGGCGCGCGAGTGTGTGCGGATCCGTGGGGAACGGAGGGTCATCCAGAAGCAGCACGACGCGCAGTGACGGGTACTCCTGCAGCGCCGCCGACCACATCGTCTTGCGGATGACCGAGGGCTCCTCGGCGTAGGAGGGGATGAGCACGGTCATCCCCTCGCCGTGCTCGTCGTCGAAGTGCCGGTCGAGCTCCGCACGCGGCACCCGGTCGTGATCGCGGAACCGTCTGAGCGCTGCCTCGCGCTGAACGAGGAACATCAGCGCGGAGAAGCTCAGTGCTGTGATGACGAGTGCGTAGATGCAGGCCTCGATCGTGGGCCAGATGTGCTCGCCGTCGTAGGCGAAGATCTGGCGCAGTGCCGTGGTGAGCATGTAGGCGGCCCAGCCGGCGACCGTGATCGCGATGGCGACACGGGCCCAGACGATCTTCGCTGCCGAGGGACGCGGGTGGAGCGTGGGCAGCGGTTCGCGGCGTCGTTCGGATCCCCACTGCCGCCTTCGTGCGCTCGGAAGCGCAGGAGTCTTCGCCATGTCGTCCCCTGCCGAAGGAGCGGTGAGCGCCCACGTCTTCGGGTGACGGGGCGCTCACCGAGGGCAGCGGAATGCTGCTGGAGCCACGGTACGAGAGCGGTTCCAGCTGCGGAGCACGTCGCGCGGAATTCGGGCGGAACGGCTCGAACCTTGCGGTGGGATTGCGGATCTTGCGCGTTTCTTGCGCATTCCTTGCGGTTCGAGTCGGGTCGCTCAGACGCGACCGAGCCGCAGGATGTCGATTCCGAGCCACCCCAGCGCGCGCAGGCGGCGGCGGTCGGCCCGGTCGCGCGTGGTCGCCAGCGATGGCGCGGTGCTCACCACGATCTGATGGACGACCTCGGCGCTCAACAGCCGTGCCAGGGTGCGCGGAGCAACCGAGTTCGCGCCGCCCACGATGAGACAGATCCGCGGTGCGTCGTCGACGAGCTGCGCGTCGATGCCGGAGAAGAACTCCTGCGCGCGGTGCAAGGTGGAACCGTGCGCCTTGCGGTCGATGATCACGACGCCGAGATCGGCCCGCCGATCGCCGTCGCCGGGCAGCACGAGCTGGTCGGGGGCGATCACGCGGCGGATGCCGGTGATGAGGGCCTCGGCGTCGCCGTCGATGAGCACACGGGCGCTGCGCAGGTCCTGTTCGACCCGCCGACGCAGCCGAGCGCGAAGACTCATCGTGCGCTCCTCGTCTCGCCGGTACCGTTCCTACACGCTATCGCGCGGCGTGTGTGCGTGCGCGAGTCGGGAGCCCGCTTCGCGAAGCCATCGTCGCGGATCCGACAGTGCCGCGGAGGTGCAGCCCGCCACCTCCGCCAGTGACAGGTCATCCGGTCCGGAAGCCACCCCGAACCGGCCCGCGACGACGCTCACGGGTACGCCTCTGGCCTCCGCGTACGCGCGGACCACGCCGGGCGCCTTACCCAGCAGCGACTGGGAGTCGTAGGACCCCTCGCCCGTGATCACACGCTCCGCGCCCGCGAGGGCGGCGTCGAGTCCGATCGTCTCGGCGACCGCGTCCGCCCCCGACGCGAGCTGGGCGCCCCAGGCGAGGAGACCGAAACCACATCCGCCGGCAGCTCCCGCCCCCGCTGTGCCCGGGGCGGCGCCGATGACCCGAGCCCACCGCGTCAGCGCGGTCTCGATCCGGTCGACCTGATCGGGATCGGCTCCCTTCTGCGGACCGAACACCCGCGCGGCGCCGTCGGGGCCCAGGAGCGGGGCGCGGACGTCGGAGAGCACGAGGATCCCGTCGACCGGCGGCGGCAGGAGCCCGCCGGCGTCGAAGGATGCGGCCTGTGCGAGTCCGGCGGCTCCGGAGGGGACCTGGCGACCGTCCGCATCCCGGACGATCGCGCCCAGCGCGGTCAGCACTCCCGCGCCGCCGTCGCTGGACACGCTCCCGCCGATTCCGAGCAGCAGGCGGGTGGCCCCCGCCGCGAGAGCGGCGCGGATGGCTTCGCCGAATCCGAGCGTGTGCGTCGCCAGCGGGTCGACCGCCTCGTCCGCCTCCACGAGCTCCATACCGGAGGTGCACGCCAGCTCGACCACGGCGGTGCGGGGGTGATCGCCCGGCAGCATCAGCCAATGGGAGCCGATCCGTCGCCCCGTCGGACCGGTCACGGTGACGGGGACGCGTCGAGATCCCGGGATCGCGGCGGCGAACGCATCCAGGGTGCCTTCGCCGCCATCGGCCATGGGCCGCAGCAGCAGCTCGTCGTCGGGGCGGACGCTCCGCCATCCGTCGGCCAGCGCGCGTGCCGCGCTCGTCGCGTCGATCGATCCCTTGAAGCTGTCGGGAGCGACGACGATCCGCGAGCGGGCGGGGGAGACGAGGGCGGACACCTGTCGATCGTCGCAGCCGGAGCCCGCGAGCGGTATCCCGCAGCGAAGTGCCCCGCGACCGAGGCCGCGGGGCACTTCTGTTCCGGACTACTTGTCTGTTCCGGACTACTTGAGGGCGTCCTTGACGTTCTCACCAGCCTGCTTGAGATCGGACTTGGCCTGCTCGGCCTTGCCCTCGGCCTCGAGCTTCTCGTTGCCCGTGACCTTGCCGGCAGCCTCCTTGGCCTTGCCGACGAGGTCCTCAGCAGCGTTCTTGATCTTGTCGTCGAGTCCCATGAGGGTCTCCTTTCTCTTCTTTCGGATGACCCGCGCCCGGTGCGCGGTCACGTGAGGGTGCGCCGGTCCGAGGCGAGACGCGCTCGGAGTCCTGCGTGAAGTGAGATGTACGTCCGCGTGGGGCGGTCCAGGAGCGCATCGAGACGGGCGCCGACGGCGGCGACGTGGTCGGCGATCTCGCGCGGCGACGCCTGGGGGCGGGGAGTCACGGACACATGGAGCACGGGCGCGTTGCGAACGTCGTCGGCCACGACGCGCGTCGAGAGGATGTCCGCCCGTCGCGCCAGCGATGCGGTGACCGCGTCGGAGGCGAATCCCTCCCGGACGACGACACGGCCGGGCGCCGCATCCGTCTCGGTGCTGCGCAGCACGGTGCGTGAACGCCGGTGCGCCAGCAGCGCGACCGGGACGAGCAGGAGCACGATGAGGATCACCGCGCCGGCGACCGCGCCGAGCCCCGCCCATGACACGGGTCCCGCGCCGACGAGGGTCGCGCTGTGCGCGTCATCCACGGCGTCAGCGGCCGCGGTCAGCGTTTGAGCCCACACGCGGTGGGCATCGCCGGAGAGGGATGCCCACACGACCGCCGCTCCTGCGGCGAGGGCGATGAGGCCGACGAGGAGGACGAGGAAGCGGTTGAGGCCGCGGCGGGTGGTGTTCATCGCTCCTCCTTCTTCTCGAGACGGCGACGCACGCTCAGCGCGACCGACGGGTTCAGTCGATACGTGGCCAGTTCGGCTTGGGCTGCGGCGCGCACCCCGTCGAGGTCGATGCCGAGACCCGTCTCGGGCCGGACGGTGACGTCGACGCGGCGGTGGCCCACGCCGACGGTGAGCCGGCGCCGGTCGATGCCGAGGGCGTCGCTCAGATGCTGGGCCAGGGCGGCGGCGATCACGCCGTTGTCCACGACGACGATCGTGCCGTCGGCGGCGGCCATCGTGTGCTTCGCCAGTCGGCCGGGGGTGACCGCGATCACCACGAGGACCGCACCCACCAACGCAACGGCGGCGCCGATCGCGGTCATGGCCGTGCCGGACGCCGCGGAGAGGCCGCGTAGCAGGTCGGCCGGGGCGGCGATGAGCGCCGGAGCGCCCGCCATGAGGAGTACGGCCTCTGCCCCGAGGTAGGCGACCAGTGCGATCATCAGGACCACGGCGACGACCATGGCCGTCGACCGGGGCGAGTGGGTCTCACGCCGTTGCACGCGGGCGAGCGCGCGGTCCGGTGAAGCGGTGGTGCTCATCTGACCCTCCTCCTCTTCTCGATGCGGGCGCCGGTGATCGTGAGGTCGATGCGGCGTACCTCGCGGCCGGTGAGGGCCGCGACGTCGGTGCGGATCTGTTCGCGGATGCGGTGTCCGCGGGCTGTGACGTTCTCCGGCTCGGCGGGCCGAGCCTCATCCGACAGGTCCGGGATGGGAAGTGGCGCCTCCACCCGGACCGCCAGCGCGCCGGCGGTCGCGCCGAGCCGGACGGTGACCTCGCGTCGCGGGAGGCCCACGGCCCGCGCGGCGACCTGTTCGCACACGGCGACCAAGGCGCGCTCTGCCACGAGCGTGCGGCCCGGCAGGACCGTCTCGGCGGCGGGTGCGATCCCGCCGCCGAGCGCGGACCAGGTCGCGGTGCTCATGATGTCCGGCGGCCGGTGAACACGTTGGCGAGCGCGCGGAGATCGAGCGAACCCGACACGACGCGACCGACGAGCGCGCCGATGCCCATGAACAGGGCGACCAGGAGGAACCCCCAGAAGCCGAACAGCAGGGCGGACACGGCGAGCACCGCACCCACGAGCGCTCCGCTCACCGTGGCGCTCATGCGACGCGCGCCTCGGCGTCGTCGTCGGTGTCGTCACCGGGAAGGTGCACGTCGTTGACCTCGATGTTGACCTCGACGACCTCGAGGCCGACCAGGCGTGAGATCGCGCCGGCCACCGCGGTACGCACCCCCGCGGCGACTTCCTGGATGGGGGCGGGGTACTCCACGACGATCGTCAGATCGGCCGCGGCCTGCGTCTCACCGACCTCGACCTTCACACCCTGCGTGAGGTCGGTCGCGTTGATGGCGTCGCGGATCATCCCGAGGGCGCGCGCTCCGCCGCCGCCGAGCGCGTAAACGCCGGGGAACCTCGCGTGCCGCGATACCGGCGACCTTCGCGACCACGCCATCGGCGATGACGGTCCGACCTGCGGCCGCGACCGTCGGTGCGGATCCGGTCGTGCCGACGGCGCCGCGGTCGACGCGAGCGGGGGCGACGGTGGGGGTGGTCTTCTGCTCAGTGGCCATGATGTGCTCCTTTATCTCGTTGCCAGGGCGTTGACAAGAGCGCAAGACGGTTCTCGCCGTCGGCGCTAACTTCGCCCTACTGACATGAGGCACCTACCCGCCGGATCGTCACAAAAAAGTTCCGGCGGATTTCGGAGGGGCCGATGGCGGAGCCTGAAACGGGGGCGAGGGGACTCGCAGCGCTGTCCGACCGCATCCTGGTGGAGCGTGCGGTCGACGACGACGTGGCGGCCTTCGCGGAGATCGTGCGTCGGCACAGCCCGCTCATGCGCGCATACATCGCGCGCATGCTCCGCTCGCAAGCCGACGCCGACGACGTGGTGCAGGACGCCTTCGTCGTCGCGTGGCGGCAGCTGCCGACCCTCCGCGACGGTTCGTCGGTCAAGGCCTGGCTGCTGCGCATCGCGTCCCGCGAGGCACTGCGGGTGCTGCGCCGCGCGGGGAAGGAGGAGCCGTTCGAGGATTGGGAGCCGGCCACACCCGAAAGCACCAGGCCCGAGCACGTCGCCGAACGCAACGCTAGACTCGCCGCACTCTCGACGGCGTTGGAGAGGCTGCCGGAGGCGCAGCGACGGACCTGGCTGCTCCGGGAAGCCGCGGGGCTCGGCTACTCCGAGATCGCGGAGGAACTGGGCGTGCCGGTGAGCACGGTCCGCGGGAACCTCGCCCGTGCCAGAGCGAGCATCATGATCGGGATGGAGGGATGGCGATGACCGCATCGAACGCCTCATCCGACGTCCTCGACTGCGGGCGCACGATCCAGGAATTGAGCCAGTACCTGGAGGCCGGACGTTCGCCGCGGGACCCCGAGATCGAACAGTGCGCCGAGTGCTTGAACGCGCTGGAGTCCCTCTCCCGCGTCGGAGACCTCTCCCGCGACCTGTTCGCCGCCGATGCGGCCTCGCTCCCCGAGCCGTCGGCGGGATGGTTCGGCGGGATCCTCGACCAGGTCGCGGCCGAGCTGCGGTCGGGGCGCGACCTGCCGGTGCGCCACCCCGACCCGAGAGTGCGGATCACGATCGCCGAGGGCGCGGTGCGCACCCTCCTGCGCTCGGCCGCCGACGAGCTGGACGGGGTGTTCATCGGACGCACGCGCATCATCGGCGACGCCGAGGAGCTCGGCGCCCCGGTGACGATCGACATCACCGCATCCATCGCGTGGGACCTCGACGCGCGCGCCGTGGCGGACGACGTGCGCCGCCGGGTCGCTGAGGTCGTCGAGCGCCACACCGACCTCGAGGTCGCGGCGATCGACGTCACGATCGAGGACGTCCACGCCCCCCAGCCGCGAAAGGACGCGTCATGAACCTGCCCTCTGCGCCACGGGACGCGGTGACCGAACTCGTCCTCGGCTCCTCCGGAGTCGCGGCGGTCTTCCCGCCGCGCGTCGCGGATGCGGTGGCCGGCGCGCTCGGCTCCGTCGCCCCGCTCGTGGCGGGGCGCGCGGCCTCGGAGTCGGTCCAGGTGCGGATCGCCGCCGACGCATCGGCGGGTGCGGCCGACACGGGCCGCGAGGTCGCGGATCTGCTCCTCGCCCGCTTCCCGGATGCGGACCTCATCCGGGTGCAGGTCGACCGCATCCAGTGACGGAGGCGAAGAGCGTGAAGGAGTACCGCGTCCAGTTCAAGAACTCCTGGTCGGAGCGCAACGGCGATGAGGTCACGGAGCGCGTGATGACGCTCGCGGACGCACGGCGCTTCATCGCCGAGCATCCCGAGACCGAGTACGTCATCCTGCAGCGGAGTGCAGGTGACCCGCCCTCGATCTGGTCGCTGCTCGCGGAGGAGGAAGAGGGCTGACCGAGCGGGTCAGAGAGTGATGAGTGCCGCCTCGACACGGGCGTCGTCGATCGTGACCGTCATGCAGGTGTGATGGGGTTGCCGGCGCCGGTCGGTCGGAGAGCCCGGATTCAGCAGACGCAGGCCCCCGGGCGTGACGGTGTCCCACGGGATGTGGCTGTGTCCGAACACGAGCAGATCGGACTCGGGGTACGCCGCATCCATACGGCGCTCCCGCGAGCGTGCGTCGCCCGTCTCGTGCACCACGCTCATCCGGACGCCCTCGATCCGACGGTGCGCGACCAGCGGAAGCCGGGCCCGCAGATCCGCCCCGTCGTTGTTGCCGTAGACGCCGATGACCTCGCCGTGCCGAGCGAGGTCGTCCAGCACCCACTCGACGACCCAGTCGCCGGCGTGCACGATCAGATCGGCGTCGTCCGCGAGCCGACGAACCGCATCCGGGAGCGTGCGCGCCCGCGGCGGGATGTGAGTGTCGGAGATCAGCAACAGCCGCGTCGTCACGAACGAGCCGCCGAGAACGGTCCGCGCAGCGCCGCCCATTGCAGCAGCATGATCGTCTTCGCATCGACGATATCGATGCCGATGCGCCCGAGGGCGTCGTCGACGTCGAGCTCGAGCACCTCGATGTCCTCGCCCTCGTCGGCGAGTCCCGCCCGCGCTCCCGGCACCACATCGCCGCGACGGTACGGCGCGGCGAAGAAGTGCAGTCGTTCGGTCACCGACCCGGGGCTCATGTAGACGTCGAAGACGTGCTCCACTTCGCCGACCGGGCGCCCGGTCTCCTCCTCGGCCTCGCGCCGGATGGCCGACTCGGGCGCGTCGTCGTCGAGCAGGCCCGCGGCGGCCTCGATCAGCATGCCGTCGGGATGCCGGTTGACGTAGACCGGGTAGCGGAACTGACGGGTCAGCAGCACGGTGCGCGCCTGAGGGTCGTAGAGAAGGATGCACGCTCCGTCGCCGCGGTCGTACGTCTCGCGGTGCTCGGTGGTCCAGGAGCCGTCCGAGTGCTGGAAGTCGAAGGTCGTCGTGCGCGTCACGAACCAGTTCGAGGTGAGCACGCGGACCTCGCGCACCCGCACCCTGGGGTTGCCGTTCAGATCGCGCCCCGCGCGGTCGAGGCCCGTGCGGCCCCGCGCATCCGGGACGTCGACCCCCGGCTGACCCGTCATCGGCGTTCCAGCCGCACCACGGGGATGGTGCGCGTCGTGCGTCGCTCGTAATCGCCGAAACCGGGGCTCGCTTCGAGGAAGCGCTGCCACGCCGCATCCCGTTCGGACGGATCGAGCACCCGAGCCGTCACCTGCACCTCGCCCGACGGCGTCTCGACCGTGACGTCGGGATGCGCGCGGAGGTTGTGGAACCACGCCGGGTTGTCCTCCGCCCCCGCCTTCGAAGCGGCGATCAGCCAGGCATCGGCTCCGTCGGGAAGCGCCATGAGCGGGGCGATGCGCTCGACGCCGCTGCGGGCGCCGATGTGGTGCAACAGGATGAGGGCGTCGCCGAAGTTCTCCACCCGGCCGCCGTTTCGCCGGAACTCGGCGATCACGTGATCGTTGTACGAGGTCATGCGTGTGCTCCGTCTGTCGGTGGGTTCGCCGTCTCGATCCTCGCACTCCGCGCGGGAGACGGGGGATGCCGCCTGCGATCCGTCTGCGCACGCTACCGTCGTCGTGTGAGCGATGACCGTCGGGACGACGAGGTCGATCTGCTGATCGACGCGTGGGGCAGGCGCCTGCCCGATGTCGATCTCACTCCGCTCGATGTCATGTCGAGGCTGCGTCGTGCGGCGATCCGGCTCGACCGATTGCGTGCTGCGGCGTTCGCGACGGCGGGTCTGGCGTCGTGGGAGTTCGACGTGCTCGCGGCGCTGCGTCGCGCCGATCCTCCGCACCGGCTGAGCCCCGCGCAGCTGATCGAACGGACGATGATCACGAGCGCGACGATGTCGCATCGGCTGGCGAACCTCTCGACGCGCGGCCTCGTGGTGCGAAAGCGCAACCCGTCCGACGGGCGCAGCGTCTACATCCTGCTGACGGAGGAAGGCATCAGGGTGGTGGATGCGGCCATGACGGAGCTCGTGCGGCGGGAGGCGGAGGTTCTGGCGGGGTCGGATCGCGCCGACATCGCCGCCCTCACGAGGGCCCTGCGCCCGCTCATGGGGCCCGAACGCGGGTGACGCGCCCGTCGAGTTGTGGCGGAGCCGACCGACGAGGAAAATCCCGCGTATGAGCCACGAGACCGTCGCCGTGCCGACTCGTCCCCCCGACCTGACAGACGCGCAGTGGGAGCGGCTGTGCGTGTACGGCACCGCAGAGGAGGTGTCCGCAGGGGACTACGTCTTCCGCTCCGGCGATCACGACTACGACATGATCCTCGTCGACACCGCCGAGATCGAGATCGTGCGCGACGGTCTGGGCTGGGTCGACGAGGTGGTGCTCACGCGCATGGGTGCGCGCACGTTCGCGGGCGAGCTGAGCCTGCTGAACGGGCAGGGGGCCTTCCTCTCCGCCCGTGTGGCCGAGCCCGGCCGGATCCTGCGGGTGCCGCGCGCGCAGCTGCGCCGGCTGATGGCGGAGGACGACGAGCTCTGCGACCTGATCCTGCACGCCCTGTGGGACCGGCGGGAGTCGTTGCGAACCGGTCCCGCCGCCCTCACGCTCAAATTCGTCGGGCTCCGCGGCTCGCGCGAGTTCCTCGCCCTGGACCGTTTCGCCGAGCGGCTCGACCTCGTGCACACCGCCGTCGAGGTGGATCCCGACGACATGGGCGTCCACGCCGATCACGGCGTGCGCATCGAGGACCTGCCGATCGCCTATCTGCAGGGGGAGCCTGTCCGGCGCGCGACGCCCGGGATCGTCGCCGACCGGTTGGGGCTCAGCTACCAGGCCGAGACGGATGCGGCCGTCGACCTCGTCGTGATCGGCGGCGGTCCTGCCGGTCTCGCCGCCGCGATCTACGGCGCGTCGGAGGGGCTGAACACGGTCCTCCTGGACGCCGTCGCACCGGGTGGTCAGGCCGCCGCGACCTCTCGCATCGAGAACTTCCTGGGCTTCCCGTTCGGGGTGAGCGGCGGCCAGCTCATCGGTCAGGCGACGCTGCAGGCGCTCAAGTTCGGGGTGCGGGTCTACGCCCCGTGCGAAGCCGTCGCGATCGCCGAGGTGCCCGAAGGGCTCGAGGTCACCCTCGCCGACGGCCGCCTCATCCGCACCCGCACCGCCATCGTCACCTCCGGTGCCGCCTACCGCCGACTGAACATCGAGGGGTGGTCGCGGTTCGAGGGCTCGAGCATCTACTACGCGGCGACGCCCCTCGAGCTGCACCAGGTCGCGGGAGCGCCGTCCGTCGTCGTCGGCGGCGCGAACTCCGCGGGGCAGGCCGCCCTCTACCTCTCCGGCAACGGCTGTCCCGTGCACCTCGTAGTGCGCGGGACGGACCTGCGTCAGCGCATGTCGAGCTATCTGGTGGACCGGCTGCTCGAGAGCCCCGGTGTCCGCATCCACACGGCCGCCAACGTGACGGCGCTGGACGGCGACGGCGTGCTCGAGAGCGTGCGCATCGACACGGTCGGCGACGTCGACGCCCGCGGGCTGTTCTGCTTCATCGGGGCCGAGCCCGCCACATCCTGGCTCGGATCGCTCGACCGCGACGGCCACGGTTTCCTGCGCACCGGCACGGACGTCACCGTGCAGTCGATCTCCCGCTGGCAGCAGCTGGGTCGCGAGCCGCTCCCGTTCGAGACCTCGCTGCCGCGGCTGTTCGCCGCCGGCGACGTGCGACGCGGATCTATGAAGCGGGTGGCGGCGGCGGTCGGCGAGGGATCCAGCGCCGTCGCGTCCGTCCACCGCGCGCTCGCGCTCGCGTGAGCGCCGCCGCGCGCACGGCCCCGCCTACGCTGGTGCGATGATCAACGTCGCCACGATCGGCTCCAGCATCATCACCGAAGCCTTCGCGCGTGCCGTCGCCCAGGTCGACGGCATCGCGCTGCACACGGCCACCTCTCGCGATGCGGACCGCGCGGCCGAGATCGCCCGGCGCATCGGCGCGCCGCACTCCGCATCCGATCTGGATGCGGTGCTGGCCGACCCGGAGATCGACGCGGTATACGTCGGCTCGCCCAACTCGGTGCACGCCGAGCAGATCCGCGCGGCGCTCGCCGCCGGCAAGCACGTCTTCGTCGAGAAGCCGGCCGTCGACTCCGAGCAGGAGTGGATCGCGCTCACCGGGGAGGCGACGAAGCGCGGCCTCATCCTGATGGAGGGGATGCGGATGGCCTACGACCCGGGCATCCGTGTCGTGCGCGACCTGCTCCCGACGCTGGGTGTCCTGCGGCGGGCGTCGCTGCACTACGGCAAGCGGTCCTCGCGCTACGACGACGTGCTGGCGGGCCGGCGCGTCAACATCTTCGATCCCGCGATGGGCGGCGGCGCGCTCGCGGATCTCGGCGTCTACAGCGTGCATGCGGCCGTGCTGCTGTTCGGGCGTCCGGATTCCGTGCGGGCGCTGGATGTGCCCGTCGCGAGCGGCGCCGACGGCGCCGGCGTGGCCCTGCTCGGCTACCCGGGCCTCGTCGTGGATGTCTCGTACTCGAAGATCACGAACGCCGGGCGTCCGAGCGAGATCGAGGGGGAGCAGGCGACCCTCTCGATCGACGATCTCGTCAGCCCGCGCCGCGTGGTGCGTCACGCCGTCGACGGCGACCGTGAGGTCGTCGAGGTGCCCGACGAGCGTCACTCGCTGCGCGGCGAGGTGGAGCGTTTCGTGGCCCTGGTCGAGGCGGGCGGGGCCGCCGCGGCCGAGGATCAGGAGCGCACGCGCCTCACCTTGGAGACGATGGCCCGCATCCGAGCCGACCTCGCCCGCTGAGCCTTCAGCCCGGCGTCCCCGCCAGCGTGAACGTCCCGTGTTCGCCTGTCACAGATCGAGCCGTTGGCGTCGATCTGTGACAGGCGAGCAGCGAACCTCCACGCTCACCTGTCACAGAACGAGCCGTTGGCGTCGATCTGTGACAGGTGAGCAGGGCGGGAGCGACGAGGTCAGTGGCGGCGCAGGGTGCGCAGCAGAGGCGAGAGTGCGGCCAGGATGACAGCCGGCACGAGGAAGGCGGGGCCGAGCGATGGCCCTGCCGCGATGAGCCCGAGCGCGACGGCTCCGGCGACGGCGCCCGCGTAGTTGAAGAGGTTCACGCGCGCGATCACCTCGTCGCTGCGCTCGGGAAGCAGTTCGCCGGCACGGCTGAACGCGATCGGCACGAGCGCCCCCGATGCCACGCCCATCGCCGCGAAGCCGACGATCGCCGTCGGCACGAACGGAGCCGCGGCCACCAGAACGGCGCCGGCCACGGCCACGACGATCGCCGCGGCACCCAGCCGCATCCGTCCGATCCGGCGCACGAGCGGGTCCGTGCCCAGTCGCGCCCCCAGCATCGCGACGAGGTACGCCCCGTAGCCGAGGGGTGTGACGCCCGGGTCGGCCCGGAGCCCGTCGGTCAGGTAGATCGTGCTCCAGCTCGCGACGGCCGAGTCCACGACGAACGCCGCGAACACGATCGCGCCCACCGCCCAGATCGCTCGGCGCGGCAGGGGCGGGCGGGATGCGGCGGAGTCGTCGACCTCGTGCGCCGCTCGCGTGGGATCGAAGGCCGCGAGTCCCCATCCGGCGATCGCGACCTGCGCCGCTGCGGCGATGACCAGGGTCAGGCCCGCGGGAGCGCGGGCGGCCAGCACGGCCGCCGTGACCCCGGTGGCGACGATGGCAGCGCCCGTGTACCCGGCGTAGAGCCGGCCGAACACCGGCCGCTCGTGGTGGCGCTGCAGGAGCGAGCCCTGCATGTTCGACGACGCGTCGACGGCGCCCAGGCCCACGCCGTAGAGCACGATCGCGACGATCAGCACCGGAAGGGATGCGGTGAAGCTGACGAAGAGGAGTCCCACCGCCTGGGCGGCGAGCCCCGAGGTGAGGGCGAGTCTGCTGCCGGCCCGCACGGCGATCACATCGGCGAGCACGGAGCCGAGCGCGGCGGCGAGGCACGTCGCGAGCAGGAGCATCGACACCGCGTCGTCGCCGATGTCGACGCGATCCTTGATCGTCGGCAGAGCGGTGACGATGGTGGCGTAGCCGAGACCCTGCGCGGCGTAGGCGGCTCCGACGGCCGCACCACGCGTGCGCAGTGCCGGCAGCGACGTCATGCCTCGATCGCGCGGAACGCCTCGTCGGCGATCTCGAGCGTCCGGGTGATGTCGGCGCTCGTGAGCGCCGCGTTGATGAAGTGGTTGTGGTGGGAGCTGAAGAACGCTCCTCGCTGCACGCACTCTGCGATCCACCGCTGGTGGAGCATGAGCGACTCGTCATCCGCGAGACGCAGGTAGAACAGGGCCGGCTCGCCGGAGGCGACCAGCGTCCGACCGTGCGACGCGGCGACCTCGATGAGTCCGGTGGTCAACGTGGTGCCGAGTTCGCGGAACAGGGCGGGGCCGTCGATCGCCTTGAGCTTCTCGATCGTCGCGATGCCGGCGGCGAAAGGCACCGCGCTCATCCAGTAGCTGCCCGTGTAGGTGATGCTCGACACCGCCTCGCGCAGGCTGTCCTTCCCGCACAGCGCCGACATGTTGTAGCCGTTCGCGATGGCCTTGCAGAAGCAGATGAGATCCGCCTCGAATCCGTAGAAGTGGTCGCTGCCGGCGAGGTCCAGCCGCCAGCCGGCGCGCACGTCGTCGACGATCAGCACGACGCCGTGCTCGTCGCAGAGCCGCCGCACCGCCTGCCAGTACCCCTGGGCGGGGAGGGCGTTGTCGAAGAAGTTGCCGTGCTTGTACGGCTGGGCGATGAGTGCGGCGATCTCGCCGCGATGCTCGGTGAACACCCGCCGCATGGCCTCGATGTCGTTCCACGGCACCTCGATGTTGCCCTGCACGTCGGTGTCGAGCACCCCGGGGTAGTCGAGCTTCTGGGTCCACGGCGCGACGCCGTGGTAGTACCCCTCGATGAACACGATGCGCCGGCGGCCCGTCGCGGCGCGCGCGGTCATGATGGCCAGGGTCGTGGTGTCGCCGCCGTTCTTCGCGAAGAACGCCCAGTCGGCGCTCGCGACGGTGTCGACCAGCAGCTCGGCCAGATCGATCATCGTGGTCGAGGGGAGGGAGACCACGTCCTCCTTATGCGCCTGCGCCTGGGCGGCGGCGGCCACATCCGCGTCGCCGTAGCCGAGCACGTTCGGGCCGTAGCCGCACATGTAGTCGATGTACTCGTTGCCGTCGACGTCCCAGAACCGGGTGCCTTCGGCGCGCTCGGAGAACAGCGGGTATGCCGATCGGGGAATGAAGCAGCCCTCCGAGGGGCCGAGGTGGCCGGGGACGCCGCCGGGGATGACCTTCACGGCACGGGTGAACGCCTCGTTGCTCTTCGTGTAGCTGTAGACGGGGGTCAGGGTGGGGGTGCTCATGATCACGCTCCGAGGTAGGCGCCGACGCGGTCGAGGATGCGGCTGGTGTTGTCGACGAGGGGGATGAAGCCGCGCATGGCGAGCCTGCCGTCGCAGACGCAGGCCAGCGCGCTGTCGCGGCCGCTGATCACGCCACCGGCGACGTCGAGGTCTGCGAAGCGGAGGGCGGCACGCGGCGGATCTGAAAGTTCGTCGTCGAGGCGGATGCGGTGGTTCTTCACCTCGAGGCGATAGCGCAGCTCGTCGCCGATCTCGAGGTCGAGATCGCCGTCGGGCATGTGCGCCGCGGAGAAGCGCCCGCTGGTGTCCTCGTTGCCGACGACCGCGATCGCCCGCGCGGCGACCTCCAGCGTCAGCAGGGTGCTGCGACGGCGGAACTCCGCATCCGCGAGGCGTTCGTCATCGGGCTTCAGGTACGCGCCGAGCAGGTCGGTGAGCGGGGTGAACACGCGCGTCAGGAAGCGGATGCCGGCGGGGCCGGCGATCGGGATGGGCTGCGCGGTTCCGGCGATGACGGCGTTGAGGTGGTCGACGGATCGGAACATCAGCGTCGGCCCTCGGCCCTCGGACACCGCGGCGATGCCTTCTGGGGCGAAGCGGGTAGCGCGTGACGGGGATCCCCGGCGCGACGAGCGACAGCGTCGTCGGCGCGGGGAGGGTCCCGAGGATCCGCCCGGCTTCGGGCACCAGCTCCACGAGACGGGGGAGCGCCCCCAGCACGGCTCGCGCGTTGGTGAGCGCGAGCACGCGGGCATCGGTCTCAGTCAGCATCGGTGGTCTCCTTCACGGGGGTGGCGTAGGCGGCGAAGGCATCGGCGAGCAGACGGATGTGGCGGCGTGCCGCATCCGAGTCGCGCGTGCTGAGCCATGAGAGGGTGAGGCCGTCCAGGCAGCTCGCCAGCGACCACGCGAGTTCGTCGAGCGGACGGGTCCACGCGATACCGGCGAGTTCGGCGGCGTAGGAGAGGCTGGCGCGCGCCGCGGCGCGGTAGGTGGCCCACTGGCGTTCCACCGCATCCGGGTCGTGCCGCATGGCGTGGGTGGCGACGTCGAGCAGGGTCATCTCGCGTTGCGGCTCCGACTCGAGCAGCCGGAGGTAGGCGTCCAGGCCACGCGCCAGCACCTCGGCGCACGTCGCGTCGGTGTCGGCATCCATCCACGCCGCGAGTCGCTCCTGCTCCGTGATGTGCTCGACGATCGCGGCGATCAGGTCGTCGCGCGAGGCGAAGACGTAGTGGAATGCTCCCAGCGGCATATCGGCTTCGGCGACGATCGCGCGGGTGGTGGCCGCGGCCAGCCCCTCGCGCCCGATGACCCGGACGGCCGCGTCGAGCAGCTCGCTGCGACGCTCCTCGAAGGAGAGGCGGCGCATCAGGCGCCCCGTCCCGCGCGCTCGGTCGCGGCGCGTCCGACCCTGAGCGTGAGCCGGCGCGGAGCGAGTTTAGAACCGATCGACTGGATGCGGTTTCCCCAGCCGACCGTGACGACGGGTCCGCGGCGGGCGTCGAGGGCCGCGAACGTCGCGTCGAGCACCTCATCGATCGTGCCGACGCGTCCCACCTTGAACTGCTCCGAACCCGACGCCTCGAAGAAATCCGTCGCCGTCGGGCCCGGGCACACCGCGAGCACCCGCATCCGGGATCCCCGGTTCTCCTCCCAGATCGACGCCGTGAGCGAGGTGAGGAACGCCTTGCACGCGCCGTACACGGCGAGGTTCGGGGTGGGCTGGTGGCCGGCGATGCTGGAGATCATGAGCAGGATCCCGCCGTCGGCGGCGAGCAGGTCGGGCAGCAGCAGCCGGGTGAGAACCGTGGGGGCGGTCACGTCGACCGCGATCTCCTGGGCGATCCGCGCGGGGTCCTCGCCGGCGAAGGCCCCGGCGGTACCGAACCCGGCGCAGTTCACCAGCACCTCGGTCGTCAGCGAGCGCTCCGCGAGCTCGGCTGCGATCCTGCCGGGGGTGGCGGGGTCGGTGAGGTCGGCGGGGATGACGTCGACCTGTCGGCCGTGCTGCGCGCGCAGTGCGGCGCCGAGCTCCTCGAGTCGGTCCGCTCTGCGGGCGATGAGCACGAGGTCGTGGCCGCGTGCGGCGAAACGCTCCCGCGTATCCGCGCCCGAGCCCCGAGCTCGCCCCCGTCACGACCGCCACGGGTCGTCGCGTTTCCTGCATGAGCGCCTCCTTCGTCCCTGCCCCGTCGCAGTTGGACGTTTGACCAAGTTGGTTCATGAAAGCGCACGCACCCCGCGCAGGGCAAGCATTCGCCGCGATTCGCAGGTGCGGGAAACTCCCCCGTAATCTGCGGGACGCCCGGCGCCGGGGCGCCCGCATCCGGCCGGAGTCCGGAACGGGCGATGTGCGGTGCGCAGCGGTGCGCAGGAAGGTGCGCGTTCGTCAGGACGGATGCGTCGGAATCGTCCTGTTCGGTGGTGATCTCCTGCGGTGCGGATGCGGGGGCGCCCCGCATCCGGTGGGTCAGGCGCGGGGCTTGTCGGGGAAGGCGGCGGCGACGCCCGCGTTCGCGATCGAACCGCGGAGTGTGTTGAGCCCGAGCGCGAGGGCGGGGTCGTCGGCGAGCGCGCGCTCCCAGCCCTTGTCCGCGAGGGCGAGGGCGTAGGGCAGCGTCGCATTGGTCAGGGCGGGGGTCGACGTACCGGCCGCGGCGCCCGGCATGTTGGCGACGCACGAGAAGATCGTGGGTCCGACACGGAATGTCGGGTCGTCATGAGTCGTCGGGTGCGAGTCCTCGAAGCAGCCGCCCTGGTCGATGGCGATGTCCACGAGGACGCTGCCCGTCTTCATCCGCTCCACGGTCGCGTGCGAGACGAGGTGCGGCGCCTTCGCGCCGGGGATGAGGACGGCGCCGATGACGAGGTCCGCATCCAGCACCGTGCGCTCGATCTCGTACGCGCTGGATGCCACCGTGCGCACGGCGCCGCGATACAGATCGTCGAGCTGACGCAGCCGCGGGATCGAGATGTCGAGCACGGTGACGTCCGCGCCGAGCCCCACGGCCTGCGCGACCGCATTGCTTCCCGCGATGCCGCCGCCGATGACCGCGACCTTCGCGGGGCGCACCCCGGGGACCCCGGCGAGCAGCACGCCGCGGCCGCCCTGCGAACCGAGGAGGTGGTAGCCGCCGGTCAGCACGGACAGGCGCCCCGCCACTTCGCTCATGGGGGCGAGCAGCGGCAGGGAGCGGTCGGGCAGCTGAACGGTCTCGTAGGCGATCGCCGTCGTCCCGGCGCCCAGCAGCGCGTCGACGAGGTGCTCGTCGGCGGCCAGGTGCAGGTACGTGAAGAGGGTGAGGTCGTCGCGCAGATAGCCGTACTCGGAGGCCACCGGCTCCTTGACCTTGAGGACGAGCTCGGCCGACCAGGCCTCGGCGACGTCGACGAGCCGCGCGCCCGCGGCGGCGAACTCCTCGTCGGTGATCGAGCTGCCGGTCCCGGCGCCGCTCTGCACGGCGACCTCGTGGCCGTGACGCACCAGCTCGCGCACGCCGGCGGGCGTGGCGGCGACGCGGTACTCGTGGTTCTTGACCTCGGCGGGGATTCCGATGCGCATGGGCGCCGTCCTTCGTTTCGATGTATCAGGATGTTCGTCTGGAGCGGGCCGAATCTAGAAGAAAAGCGTGTCAGAATCACTACCTGCCGAAGAGAATTCTCTGCATCGGGAGAATTACGGACGATGTCCGGTGGGACGCGGGGTGGGGTATGGCGCAGGCGCAGAACCGACGGGCGGATCCGGTCGACGAGCGCATCCTCTGGGAGCTGCGCCGCGATGCGTCCCAGACCAACGCGGCGCTCGCCGCACGGGTCGGGCTCTCACCCTCGGCGACGCACGCACGGGT
Source organism: Microbacterium sp. SORGH_AS_0862 (assembly GCF_030818795.1). Classification (NCBI taxonomy): domain Bacteria; kingdom Bacillati; phylum Actinomycetota; class Actinomycetes; order Micrococcales; family Microbacteriaceae; genus Microbacterium; species Microbacterium sp. SORGH_AS_0862. The sequence continues at coordinate 1,985,286 of NZ_JAUTAY010000001.1, forward strand.
GCGGGCCCTGCGCGAGTCCGGCGCCCTCGGCTCTGCGCACGCCGATGTGGACTTCTCCGCTCTCGGACTGCCTCTTCAGGCCATCGTCGCGGTCAAGCTCCGCGCGCAGGCGCGGCCGGCGATCAAGACCTACGCCGAGAAGGTCTCGCGCCTCCCGAACGTCCTGAACCTCTTCTTCCTCGGTGGGCAGACCGACTTCCTCATCCACGTCGTCACGACGTCGCCCGAGCAGCTGCGCGACTTCGTCGCCACGCGTCTGAGCATGGATCCCGCAGTCGCCTCGACGGAGACCCAGATCGTGTTCGACTGGGTGCGCACCTCGGCTCGTGCGGCCGGTTTCGACGACATGCGCGGCCCCATCGGCTGACCCCTCGCCCGCATCCCTCGCCCGCATCCCTCGCTTTACCGCATCCGGTCCTCCGCGACCTGCGTCCGACGCCCCAGTTCACCTGTCGCAGATCGACTCACGGTCGTCGTTCTGTGACAGGTGAACTGGGGCAGTCCGTGTTCGCCTGTCGCAGATCGACACGTTTGGCTCGATCTGTGACAGGCGAGCCGGGCGGCAGGGCGAGCGGGCGGCAGGGCGAGCCGGGCGGCAGGGCGAGCGGGCGGCAGGGCGAGCGGGCGGGCGGGAGGGTCAGGGCTGGAGGTAGCGACGCAGGAGCAGGCGCAGCTCCTGCAGGGTCTGCTCCTCCGCGGCGGGCGGGGCGGCGAAAGCGTCGTGCAGCACGGCGTCGGCGGCGAGGAAGGCGACCCGCGCGCGGGCCGTCGCATCCGTCTCGTCACGGGTCAGCCCGCTGGCGTGGAGGAGGCGGGCGGCGGCCTCGGCCATCCGCTGCTTGTGGGCCGCCCGGTCCGCATCGATCAGCCCGCCGGTCGAGGCGGTGCCGAGGGTGCGAACCACGTCGCGGTCGCGATAGACCTCGGCGACGGCGTCGATCACGTGGCCGACGGGATCCACGGGCGGCGTGCTCTCGCGCGTCAGGACGACCGCGTTCTCGAGCAGGGCCTCGAGCCGTGCGTGATACTCGGCGACGAGCGCGCGCACGATGGCGTCGCGATCGGGAAGGTACTGGTACAGCGCGCCCACACTGACTCCCGCGGCCTCGGCCACGCGGGGGAGCGTCAGAGCGGCGACGCCCTCCCGTGTCACGAGCCCGGATGCGGCCGCCAGCGCTCGCGCCACCTTCTCGCGCGAGCGCTGCTGACGCGGCGCACGCTGCAGCGGGATGCGGTCCCAATCCGGCTCCGTCGCGGCGAGGGGTGTCACGGCCACCGCATCCTTCCGTCAGAAACCAAACTTGACTTTGGTTTGTCCTCGCGGTCATGCTAGCGCCATGACAACGACGTCAGACATCTCCGCCGCGCGCGTCGCGGTGGCCGACGCCTCCCGATCCCTCGCCGAAGCAGGCCTCCTCGTCGGGACGGCAGGCAACGTCAGCATGCGCGTGGGGGAGTTCGCCGCCGTGACGGCGACCGGTGCCGTCCTCGGCGAACTCACTCCGGAACAGGTGACGATCGTCACCCTCGACGGCGAGGTCGTCCAGGGTGATTGGGCGCCCACATCCGAGACGGCTCTGCACCTCGGCGTGCTGCGGCACGCGCCCGCGGATCAGGTCGGCGCGGTGGTCCACACCCACGCGCCGATGGCGACGAGCCTCTCGCTCGTGCTCGACGAAGTGCCGGTGGTGCACTACCAGCAGCTGCTCCTGGGCGGAGCGCTGCGGGTCGCCCCCTTCCATCCGTTCGGCAGCGTCGAGCTCGCGCAGGCCGTGGGAGCAGCGCTCGACGGGCGACTCGCCGCGCTCATGGCCAACCACGGCGCCGTCGCCCTCGGGCGCGACCTCGTCCACGCGGTCGAGAACGCGCTGCTGACGGAGTGGATCTGCGACCTGTACTGGCACGCGAGAGCCATCGGGGAACCCCGGGCGCTCGACGCTGCTGCGCAGCACGCGGTCGTCGAGGCCGCCACACGTCGCGGATACGGTCGACCCCAGCGGGCCGAGCAATGAGCACCGTCGGCTCCCGGCCGATCGCGCGCGGCCGGTCCGCCGAGGTCTTCGCCGACGGCGACGACCGCGTCGTCAAGCTCGCCTTCCCCGGTGTCGACGCGGCCGAGGTCGCGCAGGAGGTGGCGGCCTCCCGCCTCGCACACGAGCTCGGCATCACCCCGGTGCGCTGCCACGGTGGCGTCGAGGTGGGCGGACGCCACGGCATCGTGTTCGATCGCATCGACGGCGTCCCGCTCACGGCCGTGGCCGAGCGCAACATCCTGCGCCTGCCTCAGGTCGGCAGCACGCTCGCGACCGAGCACCTGTTCGTCCACCGCGCGCACACCGACCGGCTGCCCGATGTGCGCGAGCTCGCCGTCGCGCAGCTCGACACCCCGGCGCTCTCGGCCCTCACGCCGGGCGAACGGGATGCGGTCGCCCGCCGCATCCGTGCGCTCCCCGCCGGCGACGCGGTGCTGCACCTCGATTTCCACCCGCAGAACGTGTTCGTGCTGGCCGAACGGAACGTGGTCATCGACTGGCAGACGGCGGTCGCCGGCCAGCCCGCCGCCGACGTCGCCCTCACCCGCCTGCTGTTCCGCGAGGCGGAGCTCTTCCCGGGCACCTCCGTGCCGATGCGCGTCGTCTATGGGGCGGTGCGCCGCATCCTCCTCCGCTTCTACCTGAAGTCATACCTGCGTGCCGGCACCGTCAGCGTCGCGGACCTCGACCGGTGGGACATCGCCGCGCGCGTGCTGCGGCTCGGGCTTCTCGACATCTCATCCGAGCGCGAGCGCATGATCGCCGGCATCCGCGCCGACCTGGCGGCGGAATGAGCCTGCGGCGAGCACTGCCGGGCGGTGCGGTCGATGTGCTGGTCGTCGGCGGCGGGATCACCGGCGTCGCGACAGCCTACGAGGCCGCCAGCCGTGGGCTGTCGGTCGCCCTCGTCGAGGCGGGCGACCTCGGTGGCGCCACGAGCGCCGCCACCGGCAAGCTGATCCACGGCGGTCTGCGCTACCTCAAGAACCTCGAGGTGCGCCTCGTGCGCGAATCCCTCGCCGAGCGGCGCACCCTGCTCTCCATCGCGCCGCACCTCGTGCGCCCGATCGGCATGGTGCTGCCCGAACCGGGGCTCATCGAGCATCTGGGTCTGACCGCCTACGACCTGCTGTCGTTCGACCGCAACCGGATCGCGGATGCGGCCGCGCACATCCCCCGGCACCGGTCGCTGTCGGCATCCGAACTCGTCGACCGCGGCCTCGGATGGATGCGGCACGGCATCCTCTACTACGACGCGATGATGCTCTCGCCCGAGCGTCTCACGCTCGCCTTCGCGGAGGCGGCCGCATCCCACCGCGCGACCATCTCGACCTACACGCGGGCGACGCGGCTGCTGGTGCGCGCGGGGCGCGTCATCGGCGCCGAGGTGCACGACTTCGTGTCGGACGAGACCGCGGAGATCGCGGCCACGGTGACGATCGACGCGACCGGCTCGTTCTCGCACGACTTCCTCTCCCGAACGCCCGCGCTGCGCGAAGCCATCGGCCCCGCGCCCGCGGTGCGCTCCGAGGGCATCTATCTCGTCACCCGCCGCCTCGGTGAGACGATGGTGCTCACGGTGTCGTCCGGCGGGCACTTCAGCGTCGCGCCCTGGCGGGATCGGAGCCTGATCGGACCCACCGAGACCCCGTACACCGGCCCGGTCGACGAGTGGCGGCTCACGCTGGGCGCGATCGAGCGGTTCATCGCCGAGATCAACGCGGGTGCGAAGCTCCCGGAGCCGCTGACGCTCGACGACGTCACGGCCGCGTACGGTGGTCTGCGTCCGCTCGCCGAGTCGGCGGGCGCCGACACGTACCGGGCCTCCCGCGCATCCGATCTCGTCGATCACGCGCGTCACGGGGTCGCCGGCTTGCTGTCGGCGCTCGGCGGGAAGTACACGACCTCCCGCGCCTTCGCCCAGCAGATCGTCGACAGGCTGGCCGGTCACGGCCTGCGTCCCGCGCCCTCGGCCACGGCGACGACGCCCCTTCCCGGTGGGGATGTCGACGACGTGACGGCCGCGAAGGCCGTCCTCCGCCGGGATGCGGCGGGGTTCGGACTCGCCGCGGACACCGCCGACGTGCTCTTCGCGCACTACGGCAGCCGCGCGCGTTCCGTGCTGGCGCTGGCCGCATCCGATCCGCGCCTCGCCGAGCGCGCCACGTCGGACGGTGAGCCGCTCGCGGCCGTCGCGTGGGCCGTGCGCGATGAAGCGCCCGAGCACCTCACCGATGTGCTGTTGCGGCGCACCGGCATCGGACGCCTCCAGGATCCCGGCGAGCGCCTCCTCGGACTGTCCGCAGACATCATGGCCGAGGCCCGCGGCTGGGACCCCGAGCGCACCGCCGCCGAGCTCGCCGCGGCGCGCACCGCCGTCCGCCTGCCCGTGGACTGACCGCCCAGGCTCTCGAGCACCGCGACATCTGCACGACCCGTGGTGCAGAAGCGCCCTGGTGGGGAGGATGGGGTGCTCGCCGGGCGTTGGGTCGTGCACATGTCGCCGTAGCGCCCGCACCCCGGCCTGCGCCGGCCCGGATCAGAGCGCGCGGAGCTTCTCCAGCAGGGGAGCGGCGACCTCGGCGACGAAACGCTCCTGCTGCGCGTCGCCGATCTGCACGATGGCGACGTCCGTGAAACCGGCATCCAGGAACGGCCGCACGCTCTCGGCGAGCTCGTCGAGGTCGGGTCCGCACGCGATCGAGTCCGCGACGTCCTCCGGACGAACGAACTGGGATGCGGCCGCGAACCCGGCGGGCGTCGGAAGGTCGGCGTTGACGCCCCACCCGCCGCCGAACCAGCGGAACTCGTCGTGCGCCCGGGCGATCGCCGTCTCGCGGTCGGGATCCCAGCTGATCGGGATCTGGCCGATCTTGCGGCTCTCGCCGGACTCCGACCCGCCTGCCGGGTGCTTGTCATCCCACGCCTTCACGAGGTCCGCGTCCGGCTCGACGGCGATGAGGTGGTCGGAGAGGTCGACGAACTTCTCGATGGAGCTGTCGCCGGACACCGCGACCCCGATGGGCACGCCGCCGTCGGGGTTGTCCCAGATGCGGGCCGAGTCGACTCGGAAGTACTGGCCGTCGTAGGTGACGAGCTCGCCGGTGTGCAGAGCCCGGATGATCTCGATCGCCTCGACGAGCATGTCCTGGCGCATCTGCACGGCAGGCCATCCCTCGCCCACGACGTGCTCGTTGAGGTTCTCGCCCGAGCCCAGGCCGAGCGTGAAGCGCCCCTCGGAGAGCAGCTGCAGAGTGGCGGCCTTCTGGGCGACGATCGTGGGGTGGTAGCGCATCGTCGGGCAGGTGACGTACGTCATCAGTTCGACGCGGCTCGTCGCCTGCGCGACGGCTCCCAGCACGGTCCACGCGTGGGGCGCGTGTCCCTGGGTCGTCAGCCACGGTGAGAAGTGGTCGCTGGAGACGAGGAAGTCGAATCCCGCCTCCTCCGCGCCGGCGGCGTAGCGCACGAGCTCGCGCGGCCCGCTCTGCTCGGTCATGAGGGTGTAGCCGAAACGTGTCATCGCGTCGTCCTTCTGTGAGGGGTGTCAGCGACGCTAAGCCCCGAAGCTCCCGTCGCCGCGGGCCTTGCGCCGACGCCACGGATGCGGCAGGCGCCGCTCGCTGTCAAGCGGCTGCGAGGCGCGGGACGTGCGGGTAGCGTCCGCGATGAGCAAGGTGACGGAGGCAACATGAGACGACGGATCGCATCGGCGCTCGTCGTGGCGGCGACGCTCGGATGGGTGCTCACCGGATGCGGAGTCCCCGCCGACCCGGACGGATCGCTCGATCGCATCACCGGCGGCGTGCTCCGCGCCGGCGCATCGCCGAGCGGCGATCTGGTGATCGTGGACGGTGGCGAGGTGTCGGGCGTCCTCCCCGATGTGGTCGAGGAATTCGCCGCGGCGCGGGACGCTCGCGTCGAGTGGACGATCGACAGCGAAGAGGATCTCGTCGACGATCTGGCGTCCGGGCGCCTCGACGTCGCCGTGGGCGGCATGACCGCCCAGACGCCATGGGCCGAGCAGGTCTCGGTCACCCGCGCCTACCCGGAGCTTCCTGGGGCGAACGGAGCGGATGTCGTCATCCTTCTGCCGATGGGTGAGAACGGACTCCAGGCGGCCATCGAGGGTTTCCTCGACGAGGAGGTCGGCTGATGCGGATCGACGCGGTCGGGCGCACCGATCTCCCTGACCAGCAGCGGGAGGCGCTGCGCTCCGCCGTGCGCTGGGAGTGGTTCACGATCGGATACACGACGGTCACGATCGTGCTGATCGCCCTCGTCGTGGGCGGGTCGCAGGCGATGAAGACGGCATGGGTCGAGGACATGCTCTCCCTCATCCCGCAGATCTCTTTCCTGCTCGCGCTCCTGTTCATCCGTCGCCGGCCCACGCGGGCGTTCCCGTACGGACTCCACCGTGTGATGGGCGTCGGTCATCTCGTCGCCGGTGTGGCTCTGCTGGCGATCGGCGGCAGCCTCGCCCTCGAGTCGGTCATCGGACTCGTGAAGGCCGAGCATCCCGCGATCGGCACGGTGCGCGTGTTCGGTGCGACGGTGTGGCTGGGATGGTTCATGGTCGCCGTGATGGCGCTCGTCGTGGTGGGGCCGTTCTTCTACGGCCACGCGAAGGCGAAGCTCGCGCCGGTCCTGCACAACAAGGTGCTCTACGCGGATGCCGACATGGCCAAGGCCGACTGGACCACGACCGTCGCCTCGATCGTGGGTGTGCTCGGGGTGGGAATCGGGCTCTGGTGGCTCGACGGCGTCGCGGCGTTGTTCATCTCGGCCGGGATCGTGTGGGACGGCATCAAGAACGCACGCACGGCCATCCTCGATCTGATCGATCAGCGGGCGCGCACCGAGGACGACAGCGGCGCCCACCCCCTCATCGGCCGCATCGTGCAGCGTCTCGAAGAGCTGCCCTGGGTGGATGAGGCCGCCGTCCGCATGCGTGACATGGGTCAGGTCTTCCACGTCGAGGCGTATGTCGTGCCCCGGCGCCGGAAGGTGCGCGTGCGCGAGCTCGACGAGGCGCGTCGCGCGGTGGCCGAGATCGATTGGAAGATGCAGGACGTGTCGATCGTGGTGGTGCCCGCTCTTCCCGAGGAAGCGACGAACGACAGGGCTGTGGCCTGATCAGCGCAGGCCGAGCACCGCATCCCAGACGGCGTCGGCCACCTCGCGCTTCGAGCCGGAGGTCTCGGTCTCGGAGCCCTCGGTCAGCAGCAACGCGGCGTTCTCCTCGGACTCGAATCCCTCGCTCCAGCCGACGCGGTTGACGACGAGCAGATCGGCGCCCTTGCGCTCTCGCTTGCGGCGCCCCCGCTCACGGAGCTCGTCGCCGGATGCGGTCTCCGCGGCGAATCCGACGATGGTCTGGCCGGGTCGGCGTGTACGGGCGAGTCCCGCCAGTACGTCGGGGTTTTCGACGAGCCGCAGCGTCAGGGTGCCGTCGCCGCCCTCCTTCGTGAGCTTCGTGTCGGCGACCTCGTTCACGCGGTAGTCCGACACGGCGGCGGCCATCACGACGACATCCGCGACGGATGCGGCCGCCACGACCGCATCCTGCAGCTCGGCGGCCGTGCCCACGTGCGAGATGTGGATGCGCGGATGGGAGGCGGCCGAGGCGAGCACGGCCGCCTCCACGTGTGCGGCGACGAGATCGACCTCGGCTCCGCGGTCGGCGGCGGCCAGCGCGAGGGCGACGCCTTGCCTCCCGCTCGAGCGGTTGCCGATGAAGCGCACCGGGTCGAGTGGTTCGCGCGTGCCGCCCGCGCTCACGAGCACCCGCAGTCCTTCGAGGTCGGGTGCGGTCACCGCGCCGAGGGCCGTGCGCAGGATGTCCGCCGGCTCGCTCATTCGGCCGGGTCCGCTGTCGCCGCCGGTGAGGAGCCCATCGTCGGGGCCGACGACGATCACACCGCGGCTGCGCAGTGTCGCCATGTTGGCGGTCGTCGCGGGGTGGCGCCACATCTCGGTGTGCATCGCCGGGGCGATGACCACCGGCGCGGTCGTTGCGAGCAGAGTCGTGCCGAGCAGGTCATCGGCGATGCCGGCGGCCATCTTGGCGATGGTGTTCGCGGTGGTGGGCGCGACGATCACGAGATCCGCCTGCTGGCCGAGGGAGACGTGGCGCACGCGCGCGACGTCGTCGTGCACCGAGGTGGTGACGGGGTTGCGGCTGAGGGCCTCCCAGGTCGGCAGACCCACGAACCGCAGGGCATCGGCCGTGGGGACGACGTGAACCTCGTGGCCCGCGCGAACGAGGTCGCGCACCAGATGTACCGTCTTGTATGCGGCGATGCCGCCCGTGACTGCGACGACGACGAACATGTCTCGATTGTCGCATCCGGCCCCGCCGCCCGAAGGAGACCGTTCCGCCGATGTGCACCGTGATCGTCCGCGTGCCCGAGGACGCGAGTGAGTCCACGCGGATCGTGGCCATCCGCGACGAGGACCCGAATCGTCCGTGGAACCGGCTCGGTCCCTGGTGGCCGGACACCTACCCGGGGGTCATCGGGGTGCACGATGTGCGAGCCGGCGGGGCCTGGCTCGCCGCCGATCCTGCTGCATCGCGGCTGGCGGTGCTGCTGAACCGCGCCGACACCTCACCCCTCGCGGACGACGCGGTCACCTCGCGCGGCGTGCTGCCGCTGGAGGCGGTGGCGGGCCGTGCGCCCGAGGGTGCGCCGCCGACGCGAGGCTTCAACCTGCTCGACGTCTCTCAGGCCGGCGCTCGAGTCATCTCTTGGGACGGCGAGGCGCTGCGCGAGAGCGTGCTGAGCCCCGGCACCCACATGATCGCCCACGACGACCTCGACGATCCGCGCACCGCGCGCATCACCCACTGGCTGCCGCAGTTCGCCGCGCTGACCGAGGAGGGGCCGGGTGACGAGTGGTGGCGCACCTGGCTGGAGGTCATCGAGCGGAGCGCTGAGCTGGAGGCGACGGATGACCGCGCGCTCATCCGCGATCATCGCCATCTGGGCATCCCGACGCTGTCGCTGCTCGTGTGCGTGGCGAGCGTCGGGGGAAGCGGCGGAGTGGACGTCCGCTACGCAGACCTTCCCGCGCCGGGACACTGGGGGCCGCTCACCCCGACCGCCTGAGTCAGGAGGCCGTCGGCGCGGTGCGGGAGTCGAAGTGCTCGGCGACGAGCATGATGCCGCCCGACGAGTTGGCCGAGTTCGCCAGCTCTTCCACCCATTCGCGACTGAGCATGGCCGGTTCGGGGTCGTCGAAGACGAAGCGCAGCGGGATCGACGGATGCAGCCAGAGCGTGCTGCGACCGCGCGGCTGGTCGTCGGGGTGCCGCCACGACAGGGTGAAGCTCTCACCGCGGCGGAGCTTGGTCGCGATGACGACCTTGAGATGCGCGAGAGCACGATCCTCGATGTGGATCGGCGTGCTCCCGCCGCCGTAGTAGATGGTTCCCATGCGCACACCCTAATCCCGACCCGCCCGCAACGGGAGGTCACGGCATCCGGGGCGCGCTGGTTATGCTCGTACCGTGGGCCGATTCATTTACGACACCGCCTCGAACGCCGTCGAGATCGAGGACAGGACTCTCGCGCACCTGCGCATCGTCGTGATGAACAAGCTGCGCCGCGGTGAGCCGTTCATGTTCGACGTCGAGGTGGGCGACGGCAGCGGCCGCCGCAGCTTCTGGGTGCACCCCTCGGTGCCGATGCAGTTCCACTTCTACGGCTCCCGTCAGCCGAAGATCAACCGGGCCTGGGTCGAAGACCTCATGCTCGCCGCATCCGGTCCGCACGGGCTCTCAATCGTGCCCGAGCCGGCCGACGAGCCGGTCGACCACGGCTGAGAGGTTTTAAGGCGCCGGGCGCCGGCTGTCAAGAGCGCCCGGGCTCGTCTCGCGGATGCGGCAGGCTTGTCTTCCGCAGGAGGTGAGGCCGATGCGCCCCCGCGACGAGAACGCTCAGCCCGATTCGCCCGAGGGCCCGCTGTTCGACAGCGTGCCGGGTATCGATGTCGTGGACGGAGAGCTCCTGCCGCGAACCGATGGGCCGGTCACTCCCGGATCGTCGCGCTGATCCAGTCCAGCACGCGCTCGTGCACGAGGGTCCTCGCCAACGGCTCGCAATGTCCGTCCGCGCCCTCCGCCGCCGTGAAGCGCACCACCTGCGAGACGGTGGGCGTCATGGCCGCGAGCCTCTCCGACTGACCCGGCCAGAACTGCTCGCCTTCGGGTGAGGTGATCAGCAGCGGCGTGTCGATGCGCGCGGCCTCGGCCTCCGACAGTGCGAACTCCCGGATGCGGCGGATCACCGCCGCATATCCGCCGGAATCGACCGGGCGGGCGCGGAACGCCCACGTCGCCGCGAGGTCGCGGGAGAACCGCATCCCGAGAGCCATGTCGCGGTCGAACTGCGCATCCTTGTCCTCATCGAGGAGCCTGCCGAGCGATGCCGGCAGATGGTCCGTCCATGACGTCGAAACGTCGACGACCCCGGGATCGACGACGGCGGCCGCGAACCGGTGCTCGCCGGAGAGTGCCCGCGGGACCCAGTAGCCGGCTTGGCTGATGCCCCACACGATCAGGTGGTGCTCGTCGACGTAGCGGTGGCCGGCGAGTTCGTCGACGACGGGTGCCAGCACGTTCTCCCAGTCCGGCCGGAACGGGATGCCGTGCTGGAACAGCAGGGACTGCTGGCCGGGTCCGTCGAAGACGTAGGCATGGAAGCCCCGCGCCAGGGCGGCGGCGACGCCGGTGCCCCACAGCGAGCTGATCGAGCCGTCGCTGCCGTTGACGAAGACGATCGTCGGGCGGGGCCCCGCCGCATCCGCGTGGAAGAGATAGCCGGGCATCGCGGTGCCGTCGAGCGGAACGTCGATCCGGCTCATGCGCACACCGGCGTCTTCCGCGAACGCGTCCCACGCGGCGCGATGGGCGGTGAAGAGAGACGCGGCTCGGTCCTCGTCGTCGGCGGCGGATGCGGCGTCCACCGCGACCGCGAGGTAGTTCGCGGCGCGCAGCGACGCCCAGCGCGCCGTGTCGGCATGACCGTCGGCGGCCGCACCCTGCGCGTCCCGCGCGACGCGTTCGCCGAGCACCTGCCACGTCGACAGCCACGCCCCCGCATCCTTCGCTTTCACGTCGCCGACGGCCGCGAGGACCTCGCCGATGTCCGCGCCGCCGGACGGTGCGAGGCCGAGCACGCAGCGCACCGTGAAGTCGCGGTCGGCCGACCGTGCGAACGGAGCGGCGAAGACACTGGCGTGCGACATGATCCCCCCGAATCGTCTCTGTGTCCGACAGTGTGTCAGAGGCGCTGCCAGGCCTCGGTGAGCACACCGCGCAGGATCTGCTCGATCTCGTCGAACTCCGCCGGCCCGATCGTGAGCGGCGGCGCGAGCTGGATCACGGGATCCCCGCGGTCGTCCGCGCGGCAGTAGAGTCCTGCGTCGTACAGCGCCTTGGAGAGGAACCCTCGGAGAAGTCGCTCCGACTCCGCTTCATCGAAAGTCTCTTTCGTCGCCTTATCCTTGACGAGTTCGATACCGAAGAAGTACCCGGCGCCGCGGACGTCTCCCACGATCGGCAGATCGGTCAGCCGTTCGAGGGCGGCGCGGAAGAGGGGCGAGTTCTCGCGGACGTGCGCGTTGAGCTGCTCCTCCTCGAAGATGTCGAGGTTCTCGAGCGCGACCGCGGCCGAGACCGGATGCCCCGCGAACGTGTATCCGTGCGCGAAGCTCGTCGTTCCCGTGGCGAACGGCTCGTAGACGCGGTCGCTGACGATCGTGCCCCCGAGGGGGGAGTATCCGCTCGTGACCGCTTTCGCGAAGGTGATCATGTCCGGCTGGTAGCCGAAGGCGTCGGCGGCGAAGTACTCTCCGACACGGCCGAAGGCGCAGATGACCTCGTCGCTGACGAGCAGGACGTCATGCCTGTCGCAGATCTCCCGCACCCGTGCGAAGTAGCCGGGCGGGGGAGGGAAGCACCCGCCCGAGTTCTGCACCGGCTCGAGGAAGACGGCGGCGACCGTGTCGGGGCCCTCGAAGAGGATCATCTCCTCGATGCGATCCGCCGCCCACCGGCCGAACTCCTCCTCCGAGGTGCCGGAGAAGCCCATCTCCGCGGCGCGGTAGAAGTTGGTGTTCGGCACGCGGAAGCCGCCCGGCGTGAGCGGCTCGAACATCTGCTTCATGCCCGGAAGCCCCGTGATCGCGAGCGCCCCCTGCGGGGTGCCGTGATACGCGATGGCGCGGGAGATGACCTTGTGCTTGCCGGGCTTGCCGACGAGTTTCCAGTAGTTCTTGGCGAGCTTGAACGCGGTCTCGACCGCCTCGCCGCCGCCCGTGGAGAAGAAGACGTGATTGAGATCTCCCGGGGCGAGATCCGCCAGACGGCCGGCGAGTTCGATCGCGGCGGGATGCGCGTACGACCAGATCGGGAAGAAGGCGAGCTGCTCCGCCTGCCGGGCGGCCGCCTGGGCGAGGCGGCGACGGCCGTGCCCGGCGTTGACGACGAACAGGCCGGCAAGCCCGTCGATGTAGCGGTGCCCCGCCGCATCCCAGATGTGATGCCCCTCGCCGCGGACGATGATCGGGACGCCGTCGGGCGAGTCCATCGTCGACTGCCGGGCGAAGTGCATCCAGAGGTGGTCGCGCGCCTTGCTCTGCAGGTCGGCGATGTCGAAGGACGGTGCGGGCTCAGGAGTCATGTCGGCGCCTTTCGTTGCGCCCGACGATACTCCCGCCCCCGGCCAAACTGTACCCGCCGGACGGTCCCCTCTTCCTCGGCCCGAGTTGCGTCGCATGTGCGCAGATGCGCCACTTCTGCGCGGATGCGACGGTGATTGTCTGTGGCCGTTGCGCAGATGTGTGGCGGATGCGGATGCGGGTGCGGATGCGGGTGCGACGTTCCGGATCGCTGCGCTCGCTCGACGACCGGGGCGGGGCTGCGCTCGCTCAACGACCCGGGTCGCGAAGCCGGAAGGCGCGAAGAGGCCGGCGCGCGATCTGTCCCCCCAGCGCGCGCCGGCCCGTCTCGCTCGGCGCCTACGACGTGATGCTCACCACCGTGAGCCGCTCGTCGCGCGCCGTGATCTCGTGCACCCCGCCCGCAAGAGTGGTGTCGGCGGCCGTCTCGCGCTCGTCGCAGGACGGTCCGACCCAGACCTCGAGGGCGCCGGGCTCCACCACCCGGCGATAGCCGCGGTCGGAGAAGGCGAGCCTCGCGGCGGGGACGACGAACTCGACCGTGGCGCGCTCGCCGGCGGCCAGCGTGACGCGGGCGTAGCCGACGAGCTGTGCGACCGGGCGCGTCACCGAGGCGACGGGGTCATGCGTGTACAGCTGCACCACGTCGACGCCGGAGCGGTCGCCGACGTTCTCGACCACGACGCGCGCCGTGAACCCGTCCGACGTGCTCGCGTCCGGATCCACCTCGAGGTCGCGGTGTGCGAAGCGCGTGTAGGACAGCCCGAAACCGAACGGGCGCACCGGGGTGCTGTCCGCGCTCGTGATCTCGTTCGCCGCGCCCAGCAGCGGATGCAGGTAGCTGTACGGCTGCGCGCCCGCCGATCGCGGCAGCGAGACGGGCAGCCGACCCGACGGCCCCGAATCCCCGGCGAGAAGGGACGCCAAGGCAGTGGCGCCCTCCTCGCCGGGGAAGAATGACTGCAGCACGGCAGCCGGCGCCGTCTCGCCCTCGAGGGCCCAATCGATCGCGTACGGGCGGCCCGACAGCACCACGAGGACCACGGGCGTTCCGGTGGCGACGATGCGCTCGACCAGCTCCCGCTGCACGCCGGGCAGCTCGAGCGACTCCACGTCGTTGCCCTCGCCGACCGTTCCCCGGCCGAAGAGCCCGGCGCGGTCGCCCACCGCGACGATCGCCACCTCTGCGTCGCGCGCGGCGTCGATCGCCTCGGTGAAGCCGGTGCGGTCCTCGCCTTCGACGGGGCAGCCCTCTGCGACATCGAAGGACGCCCCGGGGTAGCGCGCGACCAGCGCCTCGCGCAGCGAGGGGATCTCGAACCCCATCGGAACACCAGGATGGTGCGCCAGCACGTGGTTGGCGAAGGAGTAGCAGCCCATCAGCGCCGAGGCCGCATCCGCGTTCGGTCCGATCAGGGCGATGCGCGACGGCTCGGCGAGCGGCAGGACGCCGTCGTTGGAGAGCAGCACGATCGACTCGTCGGCCAGGCGGCGTGCGAGCGCACGGTGGCGAGGGGTATCGAGGTCGACGGATGCGGGTGCCGGCTCCTCGAAGGTGGCATCGAGCAGGCCGAGCTCCTCCTTCTGGGTGAGAACGCGCAGCACCGCCCGATCGACGTCCTCGATCGGGACCAGGCCGTCGCGGACGCGCTGGGCGAGAGGTGCCGTGTATGCGTCCCCGGTGGGCAGCTCCACGTCGATGCCCGCCGCGAGTGCGAGCGCCGCCGCCTCGCCGCGGTCCGCGGCGATCTTGTGCATCGTCTCCAGGAACGCCACGGAGAAGTAGTCCGAGACCACGACGCCGTCGAAGCCCCACTCCTCGCGCAGCAGCCCCGTCAGCAGTTCGCCGGATGCGGCCACCGGGACGCCGTCGATGTCGGCGTACGAGTTCATGACGCTGCGGGCGCCGCCGTCGCGCACGGCCATCTCGAACGGCGGCAGGAAGATGTCTTGCAGCTCGCGGCGCCCGGCGTGCACGGGGGCGTGGTTACGGCCCGCCTGTGAGGCGGAGTAGGCCGCGAAGTGCTTGAGGGTCGCGTGCACGCCCGCATCCTGCAGCCCGCGCACGTACGCGGTGCCGACGGTGCCGACGAGGTAAGGATCCTCGCCGATGCACTCGTCGACGCGGCCCCAGCGCGGGTCGCGGATGACGTCGAGCACCGGCGCGAGGCCCTGGTGGATACCGAGTTCGCGCATCGACTCGCCGATCGCCTCGCCGACCTTGGCCACGAGCTGCGGATCGAACGCCGCGCCCCACGCGAGCGGGGTGGGGAACGTCGCCGCCTTCCACGCGGCCAGGCCCGTGAGGCATTCCTCGTGCACGATCGCGGGGATGCCCAGACGCGTCTGCTCCCGCAGCCGGCGCTGCTCGGACCACAACCATTCGGCGCGCTCGACCGGGTCGACCGGACGTGTGCCGTAGACGCGGGTGAGGTGGCCGATGCCGTGCACCGACGCATCCGCGTACCGGGTGGAGCCGGCCATCTCGCCCGCCATCGGCGCCACGACCTCGTCGCCCTGGTCGATCCAGAATCCGACGAGCTGCGCGAGCTTCTCGTCGAGAGTCATGCGTCCGAGCAGATCGACGACGCGCGAGCTGGGGGCGGCGGCGGACACGGCCGCATCCTGTTCGAGCGACATCAGCCCTTCACCGCCCCGGTCAGACCGCCGACGATACGACGCTCGAAGAGGCTGAAGAACACGAGGGCGGGGATCATCGACAGCGAGGTGAAGGCGAGCACCTTGGCCGTGTCGACCGAATACTGCGACGCGAACGCCTGCGTGCCCAGCGGCAGCGTGAAGGACGCCTCGTTGTTGAGGATGAACAGCGGGAGCATGTAGGAGTTCCAACTCTGGACGAAGACGAGGATGCCGACGGTGATGATGCCGGGCACCGCGAGGGGGACGACCATGCGCCAGAAGAAGCCGAGGCGCGAGCATCCGTCGATGGATGCGGCCTCCTGGAGCTCATGGGGGATCGCGGCGAGGAAGGGCACGAGGATGATGATCGTCATCGGCAGGCCGAAGGCGATCTGCGGCACGATGACGCCCGCGAGCGAGTTCATGAGTCCGAGGTCGCGCACCAGGATGTACAGGGGCGTGATCGCGACCGTCATCGGGAACATCAGCCCTGCGGTGAACAGCGCGTAGAACGCACCGCGTCCGCGGAAGTTGTACCGTGCGAGCGCGAAGGCAGCCATGAGCCCCAGGACCACCACGAACAGTGTCGTGGCGACCGCGGCGATGAGCGAGTTGCCCACCTGGCGCCAGAAGACGCCGCTGGCCAGCACGTTGACGTAGTTCTCCCAGTTCCACGTCGTCGGAAGACCGGACGGGTCGAGGGTGATCTCGGAGTTCGTGCGGAAGCCGCCGAAGATGATGTACGCGACGGGCGCCAGCATCAGGGCGACGAGCACCAGGGCGATGAAGTAGACGGCGAGGTTGGACGACTTCCGCTGGCTGGGAAGGCCGCTCGAGTGTCGGCGGGGCGGGGTGCGACGGCCCGGCGTGACGACGGCAGCGGTGGCGGTCATCGGGCACCTCCCGTGATGGCGCCGGCGGTGTCGCGGCGCAGGACGAAGCGCTGGTAGAGCAGTGCGACCGCCAGCGAGATGAGGAACATGACGACCGCGACCGCGCTGCCGTAGCCGTAGCTGCCGGCGTTGCGCCCGTTGGCGACCATGTAGGTGGCCATGGTGGAGGTGCCCGCCGTCGAGGCGACGTACTGACCCCACACGATCCACACGAGATCGAACAGCTGGAGCGATCCGATCACCGAGAGGAAGGCCCAGATGCGGATCGTCGGCCCCATGAGCGGCAGCACGATGTGGCGTTGGATCTGCCAGTACGACGCGCCGTCGATCGCGGCCGCCTCCGACAGCTCCTCCGGGATGCCCTGGAGGCCGGCGAGGAAGAGGATGACGGCGAAGCCGACGTACTTCCACGTGATGATGACCATGAGGGTCCAGATCGCGAGCGAGGGATTCGAGATCCAGTCGTTCGCGAGCCACCCGAGGCCGATCTTCTCGAGCAGCCCGTTCAGCGCGCCGTTCGACTGCAGCAGCAGGCCCCAGCCGAGGCCGACGACGACCTCGGAGATGACGTACGGCACGAAGATGAGCACGCGGATGAGGGACTGGAACCGCATCTTGCGGTTCAGCAGCAGTGCGAGCCCCAGAGCGAGCGGGCCCTGCATCACGAGCGACATGACGACGATGAAGCCGTTGTGGCCCAAGGCCTCGTGGAAGGCCGGGTCGGTGAGGATCGTGACGTAGTTGCGGATGCCGACGAAGTCGGTGGGGGCGCCATAGCCCGACCAGCTGAAGAAGCCGTAGAACGCCGCCATCGCGACCGGGAGGATCACGAACGAGACGAAGACGATCAGGGCGGGGCCGAGGAGCAGGAGCAGCTCGGCGCGCAGGCGCCACCTGCCCCCGCGCCGGCGGGGCCGGGTGGGCGATGCCGCGGATGCGGCACCGCCCACCGGCGGAAGGCTGTCCGCCGCGTCAGCGACGGTACTCGCGTGTTCGCGAACGGAAGCCATCGTCATCGACCTCTCAGGACTTCGCGGCCGCGGCGTTGACGGCGTCGACGATGCCCTGCGGCGTGCCCTTGCCCGCGAACAGGTCGACGACGGCGACGTTGAGCGCGTTGCCCACGTTCTGGCCGTACAGGGTGTCGAGCCACACGACCACGTAGGGGGCGTTGTTGTAGCTCTTGAGGATGTCGACCAGAGCGGGGTCGGTCACGACGCTCTGCGCCTCGGTGGATGCCGGAAGGGTCTGGAACGCCTTCGCGTAGCCCTCCTGGTTCTCCTTCTCGGCGATGAAGTTGAGGAAGTCGACGCACTGCTTGGGGGCGTTGACCCAGCAGCTGAAGCCGTCGACGCCGCCCATCATCGCGCCGGCCTCGCCCTTGCCGCCCGAGACCTCGGGGAAGGGGAACCACTTGAGGTCCGCGAGGGGCTCCTCGTTCGGGGTCAGGGAGGCGATCACGCCCGGGTCCCAGGCGCCCATGAGTTCCATCGCGGCCTGGTGGTTGGCCAGCAGACCGGCCGACGAGCCGGCGCCCTGCTGTGCCGTCGTGGTGAGGAAGCCGTCGTTGAAGGGGTTGGTCTTGATGAAGGCCTCGAGGTTCTCGCCCGCCTCCAGCCAGCACGGGTCATCGAAGGAGCGATCGGAGGCCGCCTTGTCGAGGGCATCCTTCGAGCAGGCGCGCAGGGCGAAGTTGTAGTACCAGTGCGCGGCGGGCCATGCGTCCTTCGCGCCGACGGCGATCGGGTCGATCCCGGCCGCGCGCAGCTTCGCGTTGGCCGCTTCGAGCTCGTCGATCGTCGTGGGGGTCTCGGTGACACCGGCCTGGGTGAAGAGGTCGGACGCGTAGTAGATGCCGGAGGGCAGGACGGCGGTCGGAACGCCGTAGTTCTTGCCGTCGATCGCGAAGGCGGACAGCGAGCCGCCCATCGCGTCCTTCGTCGCCTGCGAGAGGCCGTCGGTGAGGTCCATGGCCTGTCCTGCCTTCACGACGTCGGCGAGCTTGCCGCCGCCGCGGGCCATGAAGATGTCAGGCGCGTCGCCGGAGTTGAGGGCGGTCTGGAGCTTGCCGTCCATCTCCTCGTTCTGGATCGACTGGATCTCGATCTTGACGCCGGGGTTGGCCTTCTCGAAGGCGGCGGCCGTGTCGACCCAGTACTGCTTGCCGTCACCCGTGGTCGAGTTGTGCCAGAAGGTCAGCGTGACATCGCCGCCGCTGTCGCCGCCGTCTCCGCCGCCGCTGCAGCCGGCGAGCGCGAGCGCGCTCATGGCCAGTGCAGCAGCACCGACCAGCAACTTCTTGGTTCTCATGTGATCCACCTTTTCTCTTCATCGAGTCGCACCTCGAGGTGCTGCTGTGGGCACGAGCATCCGTGGCGTCGCTGCCTCGACGTGGCGTCGTGCGGGGGCTCGAAGGGTTCCGAGCGGTGTCAGTGTGGCAAGCGCCCGAAAGGGTGTCAAACGTTTTCGAAAACCTTTTCCGGTGGTCTACGCTGAGGCGTCATGGTCCGAAGGGTCACGATCCACGACGTCGCCGCCGCCGCCGGTGTGTCCGTCGCGACCGTCTCGAAAGCCGTCAACGGCCGGTACGGCGTGGCGGAGGAGACGGTGGCGCGCGTGCTGTCGGCGGTCGACGAGCTGGGATACGAGTCGAGCCTCGTCGCCTCGAGCATGCGCTCGCGGCGCACGGGGGTGATCGGCGTCCTCGTCGCCGATTTCGAGCCCTTCTCCGCGGAGGTGCTCAAGGGCGTCGGCAGCGCGCTGGCCGATTCCGGCCACGATGTGCTCGCCTACAGCGGGTCGCATCAGGAGGGGACGGGCTGGGAGCGGCGGTCGTTGAGCCGGCTCAGCGGGACGCTCATCGACGGGGCGATCATGGTGACGCCCACGATCGTGAACGTCACCTCCGACGTGCCGATCGTCGCGGTCGATCCGCACACCGGGCGTGCCGACCTCCCGACCGTCGAATCCGACAGCTTCACCGGCGCGCAGCAGGCGGTTCGCCATCTCGTCGAGCTCGGGCACCGTCGCATCGGCTTCATCGCCGGACGTCCGGATCTGCGCTCCTCCGCCGCGCGAGACGCGGGCTACCGGGTGGCGCTGTCCGAGGTCGGTATCCCGTTCGATCCGAACCTCGTCGGCGTCGGCCGCTATCACGGCGACATCGCTCGCGAGGCCGCCGTGCAGATGCTCTCGTCGCCCCACCGGCCCACGGCGATCTTCGCCGCCAACGATCTCTCCGCACTCTCGATCATCGACGTCGCGCACGAGCTGGGACTCTCGGTGCCGGAGGATCTGTCGGTCATCGGGTTCGACGACGTCCCCGAGGCGGCGCGCGCGGCCCTGCCCCTGTCGACCGTACGCCAGCCGATGCAGCGCCTCGGTGCCGCGGCCGCGACCATGGTCCTCGCCCTCATGAACGGCGAGGAACTGGATGCGACGCACGTCCGCCTCGCCACGCGGCTCGTCCCTCGTGCCACCACCGCCCCGCCGCGCGCGGGGCACTGAGACCACCGCCCCCGCGGGCGGCACCCGACCATCACGCGAAGGAGCATCCATGGGTCGTTACCGCAATCCCGTCCTGCCGGGCTGTCACCCGGATCCCAGCATCTGCCGCTTCGGCGATCGCTACGTGCTGGTGACCTCGAGCTTCGAGTACCTGCCGGGCCTTCCCGTGCATGTCTCTGACGACCTCGTGAACTGGACGCTCGTGGGCCACGCGCTGCATCGGCCGGGGCAGATCGATCTGTCCGGGCTCACCTCGTCCTCCGGCACGTACGCGCCGACGGTGCGCGAGGTGAACGGCAGGCTCGTGGTGGTGTGCACGGTCGTCGGACCCGAGGACGGTGACTGGGCGGGACGGACCGGCCACTTCCTGGTCACGGCCGGCGCTCCGGAGGGCCCGTGGTCCGACCCGGTATGGATCGACGGCGTCGGCGGATTCGACCCGTCGATCACGGTCGACGGTGATCGCGTCTGGCTCTGCGGCACGCGGGAGGCGGTCGAGGGCTACTGGCCCGGCCGCACCGAGGTGTGGGTGGCCGAGCTCGACCTCGCCACGGGTGCGCTGCGCAGCGAGCCGGTGGTGATCTGGACGGGAGCCGCCGTCGGGGCGGTGTGGGCCGAGGGGCCGCACCTGCTGCCGCATCCCGATGGCGGATGGATGCTGCTGGTCGCCGAGGGCGGCACCGACCTCGAACACGCGGTCTGCGTCGCGTACGCCGATCGCATCGAGGGGCCGTACACGGGGGATGCGGGAAATCCCCGCCTTTCGCATCGCGATCTCGGACCCGTGGCGCCGATCGTCGCCGTGGGGCACGCCGACCTGGTGGACGACGTCGAAGGGCGCAGCTGGGCGACGGTGCTGGCGCTGCACCCCGTCGACGGGCGACGGGGGATCCTCGGCCGGCGGACGTCGCTCGTGCCGGTCGGGTGGGTCGACGGCCGTCCGCTCTTCGCGCCGGGCGTCGGGCGGGTCGAGCAGACGGTGACGGCGGAGGGCGTCCCCGATCAGCGGCCGCGGCCGACGCGCGTCGTGGAGCACTTCACGGCCGAGCGCCTCGATCTCGAGTGGAACGGCGCCGGTCGCCTGCCGGAGGAGATCGCGACCTGGGGTGCCGAGGGTCTGCTGCTGCCCGGGGGAGCCGAGCCGTCGGAGACGGCGGGTGTCTCGTTCCTGGGCCGGCGACTGCCCGACGAGATCAGCGAGGCGTCGCTGCGTCTGCGGATCACTCCGGCAGGCGACGGGTTCCGCGCGGGGGTGCTGCTGCGGGTCTCCGATGCTCAGCAGCTGGAGTTGTCGGTGACCGGTGCGGGTGAGGCGATCGCGGTGCTCGCCGGAGCCGAGGTCGGACGCTTGCCGCTCGGACGCGACGCCCTCGGTGACGAATTCGAGCTCACGCTCCGCATCCGGAACCTCACGGCGCGGCTCTTCGTGGGCGAGGAGGAGGTGGCCTTCTGCGAGCTCGATGTCCTGGCGCCCCGGCCGCCGCGGGGGTTCATCGGCGCCTGGGTGGGTCCGGTGTCGGTCGGATCGGGTGAGGCGCGCATCACGCGCTTCACGCTCAGCGCGGGCTGAACTCCGAGGGATCGGCGAGGAGGTCGGCGAAGGCGAGTTCGCCGGCCCCGATCAGCAGACGGTCCTCGGCGAGCGAGGCGAGGCGAAGCTCGAGGGTCTCGGCGCACGCGGGCATCGACTGGGCGCGCACCGTGTCGCCGAGTGTGCCCAGGTCGCTCGCGCACAGCGCGGCCAGGAACCCGCCGAGCACGACCACGCTCGGGTTGAGGACGTTCACCGCGTTCGCCAGTGCTGTCGCGAGGATCCGCTGCTGCCGTTCGATCTCGGCGCGGGCGTCTCCGGATGCGGCGGCGACCGCATCCGTGAGCTGCGCGTCATCGGCATCCGCGAGTCCGAGGGCGGCCAGCAGGAGCGAGCGGTTGACCTCGTCCTCCAGGACGCCGCCGGGCACGCGGCGGTCCGCCGCATCCTCGATTCCGGGGCGGTTCTGCCCGAACTCGCCCGCGTAGCCGCCGGTTCCGGCCAGCGGATTGCCGGCGACGATCACGCCGCCGCCGATGCCGCTCGCGCCGCCGTTGAGGTAGACGACGTCGGCCGCGCCGCGGGCGGCGCCGAACAGGTGCTCGGCCAGCACGCCCAGACTGGCGTCGTTGCCGATGGCGGTTTCCAGACCCGTGGCCCGGCGGATGAGATCGGCGAGCGGGACGTCGCGCCACCCGAGGTGCGGGGCGTCGCGCACGAGGCCGTCGCCGGTGCGGACGAGTCCGGGCACGGCGAGTCCGACGCCCACGATGCGGTGATCGGCGAGCTCCGCCTGCCGCCACCGGTCGATGTGCTCGACCACGAGCGCCGCGGTCTCGGCGGGCGTGGGGGCCTCGCGCATCGTCACGCGCACGCGGACGGGGATGGAGAGATCGAGCCCGACCGCGGCGAGGCTGACCGCGTCGACCTCGGGGTTGACCGCGATCGCCACCGTGCGGGACTGCGCGGCGACGATGGGGGAGGGGCGTCCGGCGCGCCTCGCGGGGTCCGGCGCCTTCTCGGCGACGAGCTGCTGCGCCGCGAGTTCGGCGACGAGGGCTGCGACCGTCGAACGGTTCAGTCCCGTCGCCTCGGTGAGGGCGGCGCGCGAGAGGGCGCCCTCGCGGTGCACGAGTCGAAGGATGCGGGAGAGGTTGCGCTGCCGCATGCCGATGGCGTCCATGGCTCCAGTGTAGTAAGTTGCGAATAACAACATATCCGCCTCGCATCGCGAAGGAGCGTCATGCCCGCCCCCACTCCCGCCGACAAGTTCTCGTTCGGTCTCTGGACCATCGGATACAACGGCACCGACCCGTTCGGCGGACCGACCCGTCCGGCCCTCGACGTCGTCCACGCCGTCGAGAAGCTCGCAGAGCTCGGCGCCTACGGCCTCACCTTCCACGACGACGACCTGTTCGCCTTCGGCTCCACGGACGCCGAGCGTCAGAAGCAGATCGATCGCCTCAAGGGCGCTCTCGCCGACACCGGCCTGATCATCCCGATGGTCACCACGAACCTCTTCTCGGCCCCCGTCTTCAAGGACGGCGGCTTCACCGCCAACGACCGCGACGTGCGCCGCTACGCGCTGCGCAAGGTGTTCCGCCAGCTCGACCTGGGCGCGGAGCTCGGCGCCAAGACCTTCGTCATGTGGGGCGGCCGTGAGGGCGCCGAGTACGACAGCGCGAAGGACGTCCGCGCCGCCCTCGAGCGTTACCGCGAGGCCGTCAACCTCCTCGGCGACTACGTCACCGACAAGGGCTACGACATCAAGTTCGCCATCGAACCGAAGCCGAACGAGCCCCGCGGCGACATCCTGCTGCCGACGCTCGGCCATGCGATCGCCTTCATCGACTCGCTCGAGCGCCCCGAGCTCGTGGGCCTGAACCCCGAGGTCGGGCACGAGCAGATGGCGGGGCTCAACTTCGCCGCCGGCATCGCCCAGGCCCTGTACCACGGCAAGCTCTTCCACATCGACCTCAACGGTCAGCGCGGCATCAAGTACGACCAGGACCTCGTGTTCGGACACGGCGACCTGCACAACGCGTTCGCACTCGTCGACCTGCTCGAGAACGGTGGCCCCGGCGGCGTCCCGGCGTACGACGGCCCCCGCCACTTCGATTACAAGCCCAGCCGCACCGAGGACGAGAAGGGCGTGTGGGAATCGGCCGCGGCCAACATGCGCACCTACCTGCTCCTGAAGGAGCGTGCGGCGGCCTTCCGCGCCGACCCCGAGGTGCAGGAGGCGCTCGCCGCCGCCAAGGTCCCCGAGCTGTCGGTTCCGACCCTGAATGAGGGCGAGACCTACGAGCAGTTCCTCGCCGACCGCTCGGCCTACGAGGACTTCGACACCGACGCCTACATGGGCGGCAAGGGTGGCGGCTTCGTGCGCCTGCAGCAGCTCGCGACCGAGCACCTGCTGGGTGCCCGCGGCTGACGCACCCGCGGCTGGCCCGCCGGCGGGTTCGCGCCCGCATCCGGCGCTCCGCCGTGCCCCGTGTCCCACTTCCCGCAGAATTCGACCCCGAAAACTGCGGCAAGTGGGACATGGGTGCGCTGTGGATGCGGGAGGCGCCCTCTGAAGAAGCAGACGTCCATCGGAAGGGCGTCCCTGAGCAAGAAGGAGCAGCGATGACGCTGGTGTTGGGGGTCGACTCGTCGACCCAGTCGTGCAAGGTCGTCGTGATCGACGCGGAGTCGGGCGCCATCGTGCGCACCGGACGCGCCCCGCATCCCGACGGCACCGAGGTCGACGCCGCCGCCTGGTGGGACGCGCTGCAGTCGGCGATCGCGGATGCGGGTGGCCTCGACGACATCGCCGCGTGGTCCATCGGCGGGCAGCAGCACGGGATGGTCGCGCTCGACGCAGACGGCCGCGTGATACGCCCGGCGCTGCTGTGGAACGACACCCGCTCCGGTGGCGCGGCAGCCCAGCTGACCGCCGAGTTCGGCGCCCCAGCGCTCGCCGAGCGCACGGGTCTCGTTCCGGTCGCCTCCTTCACCATCACGAAGCTGCGGTGGCTCCGTGACAACGAGCCCGACAACGCGGCGCGCGTGGCCGCCGTCGCGCTGCCGCACGACTGGCTCACCTGGCGTCTGCGAGGGTACGGTCCCGCGGGCGAGAGCGCGCTCGGTCCGGTGCTCGACGAGCTCGTGACCGACCGTTCCGATGCCTCAGGAACCGGGTACTGGTCGCCCGAGACGGGCGGCTACGACCGCGAGTTGCTCGTCGCCGCTCTCGGCCACGACGCGCTCCTGCCGCGCGTGCTCGGCCCCGATGAGTGGGTGACGGATGCGGCGGGTCGTCGGGTCGGTCCCGGCGCCGGCGACAACGCGGGCGCCGCCCTCGGCGTCGGCGCGGTGCCGGGCGATGCGATCGTCTCCATCGGCACCTCGGGCACCGTGTTCGCCGTCAGCGCCGAGCGCACGATTGACGCGACCGGCACGGTTGCCGGATTCGCCGACGCCTCCGGCAACTTCCTCCCCATCGTCGTGACCCTCAACGCCGCGCGCGTGCTCGACGCGATCGCGCGGCTGCTCGGGGTCGACCACGCCGAGCTCAGCGCGCTCGCACTGACCGCGCAGCCCGGCGCCGGCGGACTGCGACTCATCCCCTACTTCGAGGGCGAGCGCACCCCCAATCTTCCGGACGCGACCGCATCCCTGGAGGGCATGACGCTCGCCTCGACGACGCGGGAGAACCTCGCCCGCGCGGCGGTGGAGGGGATGCTGTCCGGCCTCGGTGCGGGCCTCGACGCCCTCCGCGGGCTCGGCGTGCCGCTCGAGCGCGTGCTTCTGATCGGCGGGGCCGCCCAGTCCGAGGCGGTGCGCCGCGTGGCGCCCGAGGTCTTCGGGCTGCCGGTCGAGGTTCCCGAGCCGGGGGAGTACGTGGCGCTCGGCGCCGCGCGCCAGGCCGCCGGCACGCTCGGCTGAGATTCCGGACCGACCGGATCCGGCCCATCCGGTCGGTCCTCACAGCGCCCACCGAGCGGGCGCCCGTACGGTCGGAGACATGAAGGTGCCGCTCGAGCAGCAACAGATCATGATGTCCCCGGCTCAGTTGCGCGAGGTGCGTGATGAGCTGCAGCGGTTCCTGCTCGAGTACCGCTTCGGCATGCAGGAGATCGAGACGAAGATCTCGATCCTGCGGGACGAGTTCCTCCACATGCACGAGTACAACCCGATCGAGCACGTCACCAGCCGCTTGAAGTCGCCCGACAGTCTCGTCGACAAGGTGACGCGCAAGGGCATCCCGTCGGACTTCGCCTCGATCCGTGAGCACATCACCGACATCGCCGGCGTGCGCGTCACGTGCAGCTTCACGACCGATGCGTACCGGCTCTTCGATCTGCTGACCCAGCAGGACGACATCACGGTGCGCACGGTGAAGGACTACATCGCCACGCCCAAGGAGAACGGCTACAAGAGCCTGCACGCGATCGTGGAGGTGCCCGTCTTCCTCTCCACCGGCCCCGTGCGGGTTCCCGTCGAAGTGCAGTTCCGCACCATCGCGATGGACTTCTGGGCGAGCCTCGAGCACAAGATCTACTACAAGTACGACCGCCAGGTGCCGATGGGGCTCACCGAGAGCCTGCGCGAGGCGGCCGAGACCGCCGCTGCGCTGGACGAGCGCATGGAACGACTGCACCGCGAGGTGCACGGCGAGCAGGGGCACGTCGCCAGCCCGGCGAACGTCATCCGCGTGTGAGGCTCCGGCGCGATTAGGCTCTGCGCGTGGATGCCGTGGCCGAACTCCTGGATGCGGCCCGTCGCGAGCTGGGCGACGTGCCGCGCGAGGCGCTGGGCGTGTGGCGCAGCCGCCGCATCCTCGGTATCCCGGCGGCCCCGCGCATCGTGCCCGCGGGTTCCGCGTGGCATCTGGGCGTCCTGCTGCTGACGGACGACGCCGTGCTCGCGACGGGCGAGATCGTGCGCGCGCGGGAAGAGGTGCGGCGCGGATTCGCGGCCGAGTCGCAGCGGGAGCGGGCCGCGATCGCCGCGGCCGCCTTCCGGGGCGGATTCGCCGAAGGGCAGAGCGTGCACGTCGGCTGGGAGCCGATCGATCCCGGAGCAGTGGACGCATCATCCTCGCCGCTGCGCCTCGGCGCCGAGGGGCCCCTCGTTCGCTGGAGCGCGGCCGGCGGATTCATGCCGCTTCGCACGTACCTCGCCGAGCGCGTCGCCCTCGCCCGCACGCCGCCCGCGGGAGCCTGATCTCGCCGTCGGATCCGGAGTCCTCGCGGTGGGCCGCGTCAAGCCCTGCGCCAGGCCCACCTTGATGAGCCATGCTCCGATGGTGACCGATGATTCCGCGCCCTCCGCGTCCACTAGGGTGAAATCCCCCTCATCCGAAGCCTCAGGAGGCGACGACGTGCACACCTGGCCCGGATCGGCTTATCCCTTGGGGGCGACGTACGACGGGAACGGTACGAACTTCGCGCTCTTCAGCGAAGGGGCAGAACGCGTCGAGCTCTGCCTGTTCGACGACGACGGCATCGAGACGCGTCTGGACATCATCGAGGTCGATGCGTTCGTCTGGCACGCCTACCTGCCCAACGTCGGCCCGGGGCAGCGGTACGGCTATCGCGTGCACGGTCCGTACGATCCCGCATCGGGCCAGCGGTTCAACCCGAACAAGCTGCTGCTCGACCCGTACGCGAAGGCGGTCGACGGTCAGATCGACTGGGACCAGTCGCTCTTCGGGTACGACTTCGGCGACCCGGATTCCCGCAACGACGACGACTCCGCCGCGCACATGATGAAGGCCGTCGTCATCAACCCCTTCTTCGACTGGGGCGGCGACCGCCAGCCGAAGACGCCCTACTCGGAGACCTTCATCTACGAGGCACACGTGAGGGGCCTCACCCAGCTCCACCCCGGGATCCCCGAGGAGATCCGCGGCACGTACAGCGCGATCGCGCACCCGGTCATCATCGAGCACCTCAAGAAGCTCGGCGTGACTGCCATCGAGCTCATGCCCGTGCACCAGTTCGTCGACGACGACACCCTGCAGCAGAAGGGGCTGTCGAACTACTGGGGCTACAACACCATCGCGTTCCTCGCGCCCCAGAACACGTACTCGTCGACGGGCGAGGGCGGGCAGCAGGTGCAGGAGTTCAAGGGCATGGTGCGGGCGCTGCACGCGGCCGGCATCGAGGTCATCCTCGACGTGGTCTACAACCACACGGCCGAGGGCAACCACCTCGGGCCGACCCTGTCGATGAAGGGCATCGACAACGAGGCCTACTACCGCCTCGAAGCCGACGACAAGCGGTACTACACCGACTACACCGGCACGGGCAACAGCCTCAACGTCGGCAACCCCCACGCGCTGCAGCTGATCATGGATTCGCTGCGCTACTGGGTGCTCGAGATGCACGTCGACGGCTTCCGGTTCGACCTGGCCGCCACCCTCGCACGCGAGTTCTACGAGGTCGACCGTCTCGCCGCCTTCTTCGAGCTCGTGCAGCAGGACCCGATCGTCAGCCAGGTCAAGCTCATCGCCGAGCCGTGGGATGTGGGACCCGGTGGCTACCAGGTGGGCAACTTCCCGCCCCAGTGGACCGAGTGGAACGGCAAGTACCGCGACACGGTGCGCGACTTCTGGCGCGGCGAGCCGGCCACGCTCGGCGAGTTCGCCTCGCGCCTCACCGGATCCGCGGACCTCTACGAGAACTCCGGGCGGCGACCCGTCGCATCCGTCAACTTCGTGACCGCGCACGACGGCTTCACCCTGCGCGACCTCGTCTCGTACAACGAGAAGCACAACGACGCGAACGGCGAGGACGGCAACGACGGCGAATCGCACAATCGCTCGTACAATTTCGGGGTCGAGGGGCCGACCGACGACGTCGAGGTGCTGACGCTGCGCGCCCGCGCCCAGCGCAACTTCATCGCGACGCTGCTGCTGAGCCAGGGCATCCCGATGCTCCTGCACGGCGATGAGCTGGGTCGCACGCAGGGCGGCAACAACAACGGCTACGCGCAGGACAACGAGATCACGTGGGTCGACTGGGAGAACGTCGACCTGCCGCTGATCGAGTTCACCGCGGCGCTGTCCCGTCTCCGCCGTGATCACCCCACGTTCCGTCGCAGCCGGTTCTTCGACGGCCGTCCGGTGCTGCAGGAGGAGGATGCACCCGTCCCCGACATCGTGTGGCTGCGTCCCGACGGCACGCCCATGCGTCCCGAGGACTGGGACTCCGGCTTCGGCCGTGCCGTCGGCGTCTTCCTCAACGGCAACGGCATCCGCGAACGCGACCGCCGCGGCGAGCAGATCATCGACAGCCACTTCATCGTGCTGTTCAACGCCGGCGATGAGCCGGTCGAGTTCACGCTTCCGAACGTCGACTTCTCGCCCGAGTGGGACGTGCTCGTCGACACCGCCGGCAACCGCGCCGACTCGGAACCCGTCCGCCCCGGCGACGTGCTCCCGGTCGAGACGAAGTCGCTCATCGTGCTGCGCGAGCACCACGAGAGCGAGGTCGAACCCGATCACTCGGTCGCCGCATCCCTGACGCAGAACCTCACGGTCCCTGTCGACGAGGTGCCCGGCGCGGCGCCCAAGTCCGAGCTCCCGCACTGACCCGGAGGACGCATGCTGCCCGCTTCGACCTACCGCCTGCAGATCCGTCCGAGCTTCGATCTGGATGCGGCTGCCGCCGTCGTGCCCTACCTCGCCGACCTCGGCGTGGGATGGGTGTACCTGTCGCCGCTGCTGAAGGCGACGACCGGCTCCGATCACGGCTACGACGTCGTCGATCCCTCCCTCGTCGACCCCGCCCGCGGCGGGGGTGAGGCGCTCGACCGGTTCGTCTCCGCCGCCCACGACGCCGGGCTCGGCGTGCTCGTGGACATCGTTCCCAACCACATGGGCGTCTCGATCCCGCGCGAGAACCCGTGGTGGTGGGACTACCTGCGCCTCGGCGAGGCGTCCGTGCGCGCGGACGCGTTCGACGTCGACCGTGCGCTCGACGACGGCCGGGTGCGCCTGCCCATCCTCGGTGCTCCCCTCGCTGAGACGATCGGTGAGATCACCATCGACCCGACGCCCGCTCCGGACGCGCCCGACGGGCTCGTGCGCTACTACGACAACGAGCTGCCGCTCGCGCCGGGCTCGCTCGAAGGCCTCGAGCCCGATGACGTCGCCGCGGTACTCGACAGGCAGCACTACGAGCTGCGCTTCTGGCGCGACGAGGCCGCGCTGCTGAACTACCGGCGCTTCTTCGCGGTGACGACGCTCGCCGCCGTCCGCGTCGAGGACCCGCGCGTCTTCGACGACGCGCACGTCGAGATCCTGCGGTGGGTGCGCGAGGGGCTCGTCGACGGTCTGCGCGTCGACCACCCCGACGGACTGCGGGACCCGGGCGGGTACCTCGCGCGCCTGGCCGAGGTGACGAACGGTCTGCCCGTGTGGGTCGAGAAGATCCTCGAGCACGGTGAAGAGCTGCCGTCGTGGTGGCACACCGCAGGCACGACGGGCTACGACGCCCTCGGCGAGATCGAGCGTGTGCTCGTCGACCCCTCGGGTCGGGCGGGACTCGATGCCCTCGATGCGCAGCTGCGCATCGAGACCGGACTGCCGTCGGCGCCGTCGTGGGGCGAGCTCATCCACGGAACGAAGCGCCGGATCGCCGACACGATCCAGGCATCCGAGGTCGCACGTCTGGTGCGCCTGCTGCCGGGCCCGGTCCCGGGGGCGCGAGACGCCCTGGCCGAACTCCTCGCCCTGTTCCCGACCTACCGCAGCTACCTGCCGGCGGGGCGCGCGTGGCTCGACGAGGCGGCGGAGGCCGCATCCGCCGCCCGCCCGGATCTCGCCGAGGCGATCGCCGCTCTCGTGCCGCTGCTCGCCGACGGCTCGAGCGAGCTTGCGCAGCGCTTCCAGCAGACGACCGGGCCGGTCATGGCGAAGGGGGTCGAAGACACCGCGTTCTATCGGTTCACACGCCTCGGTTCGCTGACCGAGGTCGGGGGAGACCCGTCCGAGTTCTCGCTCGACGTCGCCGGGTTCCACGACGCCCTCGCCCGACGACAGGCCTCGTGGCCGCATTCGCTCACCACGCTGTCGACGCACGACACGAAACGCGGCGAGGACGTACGGGCGCGTCTCGACGTCCTCGCGGAGATCCCCGAGCGGTGGGCGGAGACGCTCGACGCGCTGCGCGAGATCGCGACGACCGGTCACGGACCGTTCGACGCGCTGCTCTGGCAGGCCGTCATCGGTGCCTGGCCCGCGAGCGCCGAGCGGCTCCACGCCTACGCGGAGAAGGCCGCACGCGAGGCCGGCGACGCGACCAGCTGGCTCGACGTGAACGAGGACTTCGAACGGCGGATGCATGCCGTCGTCGACGCCGCTTTCGGTCCGGCGCAACCGCTCGTCGAGTCGTTCGTCGCCGAGATCGCTGCGGCCGGATACTCGAACGGCCTGTCGGCCAAGGTGCTCCAGCTCGCCGGCCCCGGCATCCCCGACGTGTACCAGGGATCCGAGCTGTGGGAGCAGTCGCTCGTCGACCCGGACAACCGCCGCCACGTCGACTTCGCTGCGCGCGCCGAGACGCTCGCGCGGCTGGATGAGGGGCTCGTGCCGCCCGTCGACCAGGGCGCCGCCGCCAAGCTCCTGGTGGTCTCCCGCGCGTTGCGCCTGCGTCGCGACCGCCCTCACCTGTTCACCCGCTACACGCCGGTGACCGTGACCGGCGCCGCCGCCGAGCACGCGGTGGCCTTCGACCGCGGCGGGGCGATCGCGGTCGCGACCCGACTGCCGGTGGGTCTCGCGGCCCGCGGTGGATGGGGCGACGCCACGCTGCTGCATCCCGCCGGCGCCGTGCAGGACGAGCTGACCGGCCGGGTCTTCGACACCGAGCGGATCCCGCTCGCCGAGCTGCTGGCGACCTACCCCGTCGCCCTCCTCGCGCCGGTCGCCCTCGCGGCGCCGCGCGGATGACGACCGAGCCACGAGACGAGGACGAGACGATGATCGAGGTCTGGGCGCCGAAGGCGCGGCGGGTGAGGATGCGGTCGGGGGTCGGGCTCGGCCGCGAGAGCGAGCTGACCGCGGCGGCGGCGGACGGATGGTGGCGGGCTCCGGTCGAACTCGCCGACGGTGAGCGCTACGGATTCGTCCTCGACGACGGCGAACTGCGCCCCGACCCGCGCTCGCGCCGTCAGCCGGATGGTGTGCACGCGGCATCCGCGTGGGTCGACGCCGCCGCGTTCGCGTGGACCGACGCGGCGTGGACCGGCCGACAGCTGGCGGGCGGTCTGATCTACGAGCTGCACCTCGGCACGTTCACGCCGGAGGGGACGCTGGACGCGGCGATCGAGCGGCTGCCGTACCTGGTCGAGCTCGGTGTGAGTCACATCGAGCTGCTGCCGGTGAACGGGTTCAACGGGGTCTGGAACTGGGGCTACGACGGTGTCGCCTGGTACACCGTGCACGAGGCCTACGGGGGCCCTGCGGGCTACGCGCGCTTCGTGGACGCGGCCCACGCCGCGGGCCTCGCCGTCGTGCAGGACGTCGTGTACAACCACCTCGGTCCGTCCGGGAACTATCTTCCGGAGTTCGGTCCGTACCTGCGCGAGGGCACGCGCAACACGTGGGGCGACTCCGTCAACCTCGATGAGCCCGCCGTCCGCGCCTACATCGTCGAGAACGCCCTGATGTGGCTTCGGGATTACCACGTCGACGCGCTGCGACTGGATGCGGTGCACGCGCTGCACGACGAGCGGCCCGTCCACATCCTGCGCGAGATGGCGGAGGCCGTCGACGCGCTCTCGGCGCACGTTGGCCGGCCGCTGACCCTCATCGCGGAGAGCGACATGAACGACCCGACGCTGATCCTGCCGCGCGAGGCCGGCGGCTACGGTCTGGCCGCGCAGTGGAGCGACGACTGGCACCACGCCGTCCATGTCGCGCTCACCGGTGAGGTCAGCGGCTACTACGCGGACTTCGCCGCATCCGACGCGCTCGAGAAGGTGTGGACGCGCGGATTCTTCCACGACGGCACGTACTCGTCGTTCCGCGAGCGCCACCACGGACATCCGATCCCGGCGGAGGTGCCGACCTGGCGTCTCGTGACCTTCGCCCAGGACCACGACCAGATCGGCAACCGCGCCGCGGGTGACCGGCTGAGTGCGACGCTCTCGCCCGATCGTCTGGCGGTCGCGGCCGTGCTGACGCTGACCGCGCCCGGTACGCCCATGCTCTTCATGGGCGAGGAGTGGGGCGCATCGACGCCGTGGCCGTTCTTCACCTCGCATCCGGAGGAGTGGCTCGGTGAGGCGGTGCGGAAGGGACGTGCGGAGGAGTTCGCGAAGACCGACTGGGACGAGGCGGCCGTGCCCGACCCGCAGGATCCGGCGACGTTCCAGAGCGCCAAGCTCGCGTGGGAGGAGGCCGAGACCGGCGAACACGCCCGCATCCTGGCGCTCTACCGAGACCTCGCGCGGCTTCGGCGTGAGCGTCCCGAGCTCACCGACCCCTCGTCGGCGCATCTGTCCGCCGCGATCGAGCGACCGGATGCGGCGCCGTCCGCGCGGCGGTTCGTGCTGGGGCGCGGGCCGCTGCGGATCATCGTCAATCTCGCGGCCGAGCCGTGGGACGTACCCCTCGGCATGGCGGAGGATGTGCTGCTCGCCACCGTCCCGGTCTCTCCCGGGGCGGGGGCCGTGACGGTTCCGGCGGATGCGGCCGTCGTGCTCGGCCCGGCCCTGCCCTGAGCTCGGGTGAGCCTGCCGCCTCCCGTCGAACGGTCCCGGTGGTCAGCGTCCGTCGCGCACGTCCGCGAGCTGTTCGCGAACGAGAGAGATCTGCGAGAACCGTGATGTGGCGGCGGGGCCCATGGGCGCCTGCGACATGAAACCGACCTGCGGGCGCGCCGACGTGTCGAGTCGGAACTGACGCACGAAGCGCCAGAAGACTCCGTCCGTCGAGTAGTGGAAGGCGAACGCGCCGCCGACAAGGCTCGACACCCGCAGCCAGACCGACCCCTCCAGGATCACGGGCCCTTGGCGTCGTCGGAGTAGCGATCCGTCACGACGCTGACGACCATCTCCTCGCCCTGCGGCGAGTACTCGAAGCAGAGTTTCGCCCAGCATGCCTCGTCGACCCACAGGGTGAGCACGGCGGCGTCGAACGTCGTGCGCGGGGCATCCACCGACACCCGGGCGGAAAGCTGGAACGGTTCGTCGATGTCGAAGGAGAGACTGGTCGACGTGTGCGACGCCGGCGCGCCGGTCGCGTCGTTCGTCCAGTCCACCTCCGCGTCGGAGGTGAGCACCAGCACGTCGCCCTCCCGGTGGTGCTGACCCTGGCTGTGGGTCCAGGTCAGAGGCGGCAGCCCCGGCAACTCGACCGTCATGGTGGTGATCCCCCTTCATCGCGAACCCTCCGAATCTACAAGCGCACCGTCCGGCGCTCGTTCGGGCGGGCCGTGCGAGATGTAACGCGGGGGAAACGCGAGCCGTCTAACCTGACGGCAGCGTTCATGTAAACACGCGCCGCGGCCGTCGAAGGCCGCGGTGGGAAACCGTGAAGTGGCTACCTCGATACCCATCGGTCGCCCTTCCGAGGGCGATCCCCACCCAGGAGTCGCCATGACCTTCCACGTCCCCCTCGTCGACATCACCGCGTACGTCACCGACGGCAGCCCCGAGGCGAAAGCCGAGGTCGCGCGCGCGATCGACGACGCCTGCCGCACGGTCGGCTTCATCCAGATCACCGGACACGGCATTCCGGATGCGGTCACCGCAGGCCTGACCGACGCGATGGACCGCTTCTTCGCCCTCGATCTGGAGCAGAAGAAGACCTATCGCACGCCCCCGCAGATCAACCGCGGCTACAGCCCGCCCAAGTCCGAGTCCCTCAGCCTCTCGCTCGGCGTCGAGTCGGCGAACCGGATGAACGACTTCTTCGAGGCGTTCAACGTCGGTGCCGCGCAGGCCGACTATCCCGCATCCCCGGATCTTCCGCAGCCGGAGTACGCCGACAACCTGTGGCCCGACGTCGACGGTTTCGAGATGCAGGTGCGGGCGTACTTCGCCGAGGCGGCGCGCGTGGCACGCACGATGACCTGGATCTTCGCCGACGCGCTGGGGCTGGAGCCCGACTTCTTCGACAGGCGCACCGGTCACTCCCTCGATGTCATGCGGATGAACAACTACGCGCTGCCGCCCGGGACCGACGTGACGCTGGACGGCGACCTCGTCGGCATGGGCGAGCACACCGACTACGGCATCGTCACGATCCTCTGGGCCGACCAGGTGAAGGGGCTCCAGGTGCTCGGCGCCGACGGGTCGTGGAACGACGTCGCGCCCGCCGACGACGCGCTTCTCATCAACCTGGGCGACGTGACGGCGCGCTGGACGAACGAGCGGTGGATGTCGACCCTGCACCGCGTGAAGCCGCCCGTGATCGACGGGACGATCGAGCGTCGCCGATCGGCCGCCTTCTTCCACGACGGCGACGTCGATGCGCTCATCGAGACGCTGCCCTCCTGCGTCGACGCGGAGCACCCGGACCTGTACGAGCCCATCACCGTGGGAGACCACATCCGTGCGAAGCTCGCGGGCTCGCGCGAGGGGAAGGCGAACGAGAAGGCGGAGCGCGAGTCTCAGCGGGTGCTCTCGAGCTACCGCTGAGCGGCCGCGGGACGACCCGCCCCGTCGGCGCGGCCGATCCTGTCAACCCCTGGCGCAAGGTAGCTAGATTATCTAGCTTTGTGGGATGAACGTCGCCAACCCGCGCTCATCCGACCTCACGCGCCAGATCGTCGTCCTGGCCGCGACCGGCTTCATGCTGGTCGCGGCCATGGTCGGCACCGGCCTGTTCGGCGGCACCGCCGTTCAGGACCTGCAGGACGGTGCCCTCGACGCCGACGCGAGCTATCTCGCCCCCGCCAGGCAGGCCTTCTCGATCTGGTCGGCCGTCTACCTGGGGCTCATCGCCTACGGGATCTGGCAGGCGTTGCCGGGTCAGCGGACGAGTGAGCGCCAGCGACGTCTCGGGTGGCTGATCGCCGTCACCGAGGTGCTCAACGGCCTCTGGCTCGTGTCGGCGCAGTTCACCACGCTGCCGCTGACCGTGCTCGTCATCGTGCTGCTACTCGCCGCCCTCGCGATCACCTGGCGCCGGGTCATCATGCAGCCGCGCGAAGGTGCCGTCTCCGCCGTGCTGATCGACGGTGTCACCGGACTGCACCTCGGGTGGGTGACACTCGCGACGGTCGCCAACACGGCGGCGTGGCTCACCCGCATCCTGCCCGCCGGTGCGGAGGATGCGGCGGACGTGTGGGGAATCGTCGTCCTCGTCGTCGTGGCGGCCATCGGATGCGGCATCGCCTGGTTCGGCCGCGTCGCGCCCTCTCTCGCCCTGTGCTGGGGACTGTCCTGGCTCGCCGTGGGCCGTCTCGCCGATCAACCGCACAGCGCGGCGATCGGCACGGCCGCCGTCTGTGCCGCGATGGTCATCGCCCTCGTCACCGTCGTACGCGTCGCGCAGCGGTTGCGCCGCCGCTGAGCCGGTCCTCTCTCAGAGGCGCGCGAAGGCGCGCAGGATGCGGGCGGGCTCGGTGACCGGGGAGGCGAGCACGCGCGCCGCCACCGCATCGAACTCGCTCGGATCGAAGTATCCGCCGTCGCGGTAGATCCGCATGCGCGCCGTGAAGTCCTGCGGCGTGAGCTCGGGATGGAACTGCGTCGTGTAGAGGCTCTCGCCCACGCGGTAGGCCTGCACGGGGCAGTCCTCGTTGGTGGCGAGCAGCACGGCGTCCGACGGCAGAACGTCGGTGCCCTCCTTGTGCGCCGTGAACGCATCGAATCGCTCGGGCAGACCGCCGAACACCGGGTCGCGGCGCCCCGCATCCGTCAGGGCGACGGTCGTCGCCCCCGTGCCCTCGGGATAGGTGTCGGCAACCGTGCCGCCGAAGACGCGGGTGACGACGCCGATGCCGTAACAGGTGAACATCGCCCGCGTCGCGCCGGACGCGGCGGCTTCGGCGACGCGGGCGAGGTCGTCCTCGAGCCGGTCCTGCACCGCGCCCTTGTCGGAGGTCGTCACGTTGAAGGGGCTGCCGCCGACGACGAAGCCCGCGTAGCGATCGATCGCGTCGGGCGGCAGGCCC
Source organism: Microbacterium sp. SORGH_AS_0862 (assembly GCF_030818795.1). Lineage (NCBI taxonomy): Bacteria > Bacillati > Actinomycetota > Actinomycetes > Micrococcales > Microbacteriaceae > Microbacterium > Microbacterium sp. SORGH_AS_0862. The sequence goes on from NZ_JAUTAY010000001.1 coordinate 2,021,692, forward strand.
TCGGAGACCAGGTCCCACGCCTGCAGTCCGTCGGCGTCGCGTCCCATCGCGGTGCGGAACGACGCCCACTCCGCCTCGGCCGCATCCCGCTGCGGGCGCGCGCAGAGGTACAGCAGCGGGCGGGAATCCATCCTGCGATTCTATGGCGCGGCTGTGGCCGTCTCCGCTGCAGTCACTCAGTCCCGCGACGACTGCGCGGTACGACCCCTGACGATGCCGATGAAGGTGTCGACGAGCGGCGACGCATCCTCGCGCGGCCACGCGAATCCGACGGGCGAGGTCGCCGCGCCCGAGAGCGCGCGGTACTCGACGTCCTTGCGGTGGTGCAGCCGGGCGAGCGACATCGGAACGATCACGATGCCCACGCCCGATGCGACGATCTCGATGGCGTCCGCCGTCGTCGGCGGTGCCGCGAAGGCCGGCGCGACGGTGCCGGCGACGTGCGGGTCCAGCACATCGTCAGCCGGGACGATGAGCACCTCGCCCGCAAGGTCTTCGGGCGTGAGCTTCTCTCCCGCGGCAAGGTGCGAATCGGCGGAGAACGCGACCACGGTCGTCTCCTCGTAGAGGCGGATGAGATGCCAGCGGTCGGTGTCCACGGGTGGGCGGACCAGCGCCGCATCCACCTGGCCGCTCCGCAACGCCTCCTCCTGCGCGGCGACCTCGAGCGGCACGAGCTCAAGCTCCGTGCGCGGCATCCGTTCCTGCCAGATGTCGATCCACTTGCCTGGCGTGGCCCCCGGAATCGCGCCGAGGCGGAACGGACCCTCGGGGATCTGCGGCGCCGGAGTCGGGGCCGGCTTCTTCGGGGGCGTGCGGGGTGAGCCCTTCTTCGCCGGGCGACGGGCGGCGGCGCTGCGGGTCGAGGCAGCGCGTGCGGACTTCTTCCCGCCCTTCGGTGCCCCTCGACCAGCCATGTCCCCAGGCTATCCGGCCCCGGGCTCGCGGTTCGTGAGGTGCTCGTGGGTGCTCGTGGCCGCCGGGGCGCGTGTGGGTCCCCAGGGCGTACGGGTGCCCAGGGCGTATGGGTGCCCAGGGGGCGTATGGGTGCCCAGGGGGCGACACTTTTCCGCATCCGCCATAGTTCATCGCTGTGGCGGATGCGGAATCGTGTGGCATCTGCGCACATGCAACGCAACTCGGGGAGGAGAGAGGTCGGCGCCGCAAACGACAGTTCGCCTGTCACATCTCGCGCGGATGGGCGCGATCTGGGACAGGCGAACGATGCGGGGAACGGATGCGGTGCGCTCAGGCGGCGGAGCGAAGTCCCCGACGGTCGGTGGCGACGCGCTCACCCTGCGCGATGGTCTGGTCGTCGCCGATCAGCGAACCCCCGGCGACACTCGCTCCGGGGCCGATCTGCGTGCGCACGCCGATCTGCGCGCCGGCACCCACGCGTGCGCGGGAACCGATGTGCGCGTGCGGCGCGATCTTGACCTTCGGTCCGATGACGACGTCGCTTTCGATCCACGCCCCGCGGCCGACATAGACGTCAGCCGCGATCTGCGCGCCGGGCTCCACATAGGCGCCCGCTTCGACGACGGCCGTCGGGTGGACCTTCGCCCCGTTCGCGATGAGCCCGCGTCCGTTCACGTGCTTGCGGTAGCGCAGCATCTCACCGCGCTCGTTCTCGATATCGATGTAGTTCTTGCCCACGATCGCCTCCTCCGGACCTCGAGGTGCCAGCACTGGTCGAAACGATCCGGTGCGGATTTTCATTCCCGACCCGGCGCTCTCCCGGCCTTGAACCCTATTCGGAGCCGACGTGGGATCGGATGCGGGTTGCGCCGCACGAATCGACGACCTGGATGCGCAGCGGAGCGGCCGCATCCAGGTGGCACGATGGACGACGTGAACGAGCCGCATCCGGAGCCCGCCGAGCCCGCCGCCGACGCGATGGAACCGGAGCTCGGGGCACGCCCGAGCGCCCCCGAGACCGCCTCGACCCTGGTCTTCGACGTCAAACAGACGGCGCACAGCGTGCCGGAGGACGTCCTCGGCATTCTGACCGGCACCTTCGCTGCGTCGCTCGGTCTCTACCTGCTGCAGTCGGCGGGCTCGGTCACCGGCGGCACCGCGGGTGTCGCGCTGCTGTTCGACTACGCGACCTCGTGGCCGTTCTGGTTGATCTTCGCCGTCGTGAACCTTCCCTTCGCCGTGCTCGCGATCTGGAAGAAGGGGTGGGATTTCACCCTGCGTACGGCGGTCTCGATCGCGCTCGTGTCCGGATGGTCGGTCGTGCACCACGCGCTCCTGCGCATCGAGAGCCTGGACCCGATCTACGGCACGCTCGGCGGCAACCTGCTGGCCGGCGTCGGTCTGCTGATCCTGTTCCGCCACAAGGCGAGCCTGGGCGGGATCAACATCGTCGCTCTGCTGATCCAGGAGCGCACCGGCTTCCGCGCGGGCTGGACCCAGCTGATCCTCGACCTCGTCATCATCCTGATCTCGCTTCTGGTGATCCCGGCGCCCGCCGTGCTGCTGAGCGCGATCGGCGCGGTGCTGCTGAACCTGGTCCTCGCGATGAACCATCGGCCCGGCCGCTACATCGGCCATTGATCGCCGGGCCGATCGGCCACCGGCATCGGTCACGCATCCGCCGCCCCGGGCGAGCTTCCCGCATCCATGTCCCACTTGCTGCACTTCTGGGGCCGGATTTCCGAGGCGTGTCCCATTTGCTGCACTTTTGGAGCCTGATCTCTGCGGAAAGTGGGACATGCTTTGCGGGAAGTGGGACATGCGCGGGCTGTGACCACCGGCCGCTCCGCGGCTCAGTGGCTGGCAGCTGGCAGGTCCGGAGGAGCCGCTCAGGCGGGGCGAGAGCTCACTCGGGCGCGGGCTGGCAGCGTGGGCACCAGAACACATTGCGCTCCGCCGTCGGTGAGGCGCCCAGCGCCGTCTCGCGGATGAGGGTGCCGCACCGACGGCACGGCCTGCCGGCGCGGCCGTACACCCAGGTGCGTTGCCCCGCGCGATCCTGGCCGGTGAACGTGCGCGCCGGACGGTCCCGATTGGCGCGGATCATGCGTGCGCCGGTCTCGATGAGCCCGGCGGCATCGATCTCGGTCGCGGGCGTCTCGGGATGGATTCCGCGCACGAACAGCAGCTCGTTCGCGTACACATTGCCGAAGCCTGCGACGTTGCGCTGATCGAGCACCGCGACGTGGGCGGCGCGCGTATCGGCTCCGAGCCGGCGGACCGCCTCGGCGGCATCCCAGTCTGCGCCGAGCGGGTCCGGGCCGAGGTGGCCGACGAGCTCGTCCTCCCGTGCCGTCGGGACCACGTCGATCATGGCCAGGTCGAAACCGACCGCATCCGCCGTGCCGACGCCGACGATCGCTCGGGCCTTGAACGCGGGTTTGCGCCATCGCGCACCGGGCGCGTAGACGTGCCACTCGCCCTCCATCTTCAGATGGGAATGCAGCGTCTGATCGCCGATCCGCGCCAACAGGTGTTTGCCGCGCGGCACGACCGCGAGCACGGTCTGACCCCGCAGATCGAGCGTCGCGAGCTGCGGAACACGCAGATCGAACCGTTCGACGACGCGGCCCGCCAGGGCGGCGTGCAGGCGGGCCGCCGCCCGGTAGACGGTGTCACCCTCAGGCACGCGTCGACCGTTCCGCTCGCGCGGCGTCCCCGGCGGTGAGCCGCCGCAGCGTCAGGCCCCGGGTGGACTCGACGAAACCGGCATCGCGCAGCAACCGGCCCAGCACCGTACCGAAGACGAAAGCACCGTCGACCTGCTCGATCGTGAGGGTCTCGAGCCTGCCGGCGCGCGCCGTCTGGGCCAGCGCCGCCGCCGCGGATGCCAGCGCGTCCTCGTCTTCGGTGAAGCTCAACGCCGTCTTGCCGCCGCGCTCCAGATACAGCACGAGGTCACCGTCGACGAGCACGACCAGCGCGCCCGCCTTGCGCCCGGGCCGATGCTTCACGCCCTCGCGCGCCGGCCAGCCGAGCGCTGCACCGTAGGGGTTGGCGGGATCGGTCGCCGCGAGAGTGACGCCGTTGCGAGGCGGCGGGTCTCCCACCGCGGCGAACTCGCGGAGCCGGTCGATCGTCGACGACGCGGCGAACTGCGCCGCGCCCAGCTTCTCGATGAGGTACCCACGTCGGCAGTGCCCGGCCTGCTCGAACTGGGCGAGCACGCGGTACGCCTGGGCGAAACCTCCTGGCAGGCCCTCGTTCTGCACGGAGCCGCGGGTCACCACGCCGTAGCGATCCAGCAGCAGCGATGCCGCGGCGGTGTGGCGCAGCGTCGGGTCGCTCTCGGGCGTCGGAAGCAGCGACCACCGCCCGCCGACGGACGCGGGCCGCGCCGGAGCCGTCGGGCGCGGCATGCTCGTGCCGCGGAACATCCGCGCGCGCGGCGCCCGCCGGGCCACCCGATGCGCCTGCGAGCCGCCGGACAGCAGCCCGCGCACGGGAGCGAAGGTGTCGTTGGTCACCCGGCCCGTCCACGCCAGTCGCCAGAGCGCGTCGACGACGGACTGCTCGTTCTCCGCCTGCGCGAGCTCTCGCACCTGCGCGGCGAAGTACGCGCCGCCGGCGCCGAGAACCTCGAGGATGCGGGCGTCGAGCGAATCCGCCGCGACCTCGTCCTCAGGGATGGCCAGGGTGAGGGATGCGGCGTCTGCGGGATGCAGCGACACCCACCCGTCGCGGCCGGGAAGCGCGCCGTGTCCGGCCCAGACGACCTCGCCCGACGCCGTCAGCTCGTCGAGCATCGACGGGGTGTAGTCCCTGACCCGCGAGGGCAGGATGAGGGACTCCCAGGCGCTCGCGGGGATCGGCACGCCGGCGAGTTGCTCGATGACGGCGAGCGTGCCGTCGATCCCCTCCAGGGGCCGGGTCACGTGCTGCCACACCGGGAGGAAACGGGCGAAGGCGTCGGGGGAGACTGGCTCGACGCTGCCTCGGATGGCGGCCAGAGACCGCATCCGCAATCGTCGGAGCACCTCGCTGTCGCACCACTCGGTGTCGTCGCTGCGGCGCGCGGCGGACTCGGGCAGGAAGAAGCCGCTCGTCACCCGCCCCGATGACTCCAGGCGCTGAAGCGTGTGCCGCGCGACAGCCACCCCGACGCCGAATCGCTCGGCGACCTGATCCGCGGTGAACGGACCGTGCGTGCGGGCATGCCGGGCCACGAGGTCGCCGAGCGGGTCGGCCACCGGCTCGAGGAACGCCACGGGCAGCCCCACCGGGAGCGCGGCGCCGAGCGCGTCGCGCAACCGCCCCGCATCCTCGATCGCGGCGATACGTTCCGCTCCGGCGATGCCCACCCGGATCGCCCGGCGGCCATCGACCAGCTGCGCGGCGTACTGCGCCGCCTCCTCGCCGTCGGTCAGGCGCAGCGCCAGCTCGTCGACGGCGAGAGGACCGAGCAGGCGCAGGAGATCGGCGACGCCCTCCACGCCGTGGGCTTTGCGCTCGTCGTCGAGTCGCTGCGCCTCCCGTTCGAACTGCGCGATGACGTCGGGATCGAGCAGTTCGCGCATCTCGATCTTGCCGAGCAGCTCGCCCAGCAGCGCCGGGTCGACCGAGAGCGCGGCGGCACGGCGCTCGGCCAGCGGCGAGTCGCCCTCGTACATGAACGCGCCGACGTAGCCGAACAGCAGGTCGCGCGCGAACGGAGAGGGCTGCGAGGTCGTCGTCTCGACCAGGCGGATGCGGCGATCCGCGATCTTGCGGGCGATCCCGGTCAGCGCCGGAAGGTCGTAGACGTCCTGCAGCACCTCGCGCAGGGTCTCGAGGATGATCGGGAAGGTGGGGTGACGGCGCGCGACTTCGAGCAGCTGCGCCGAACGCTGCCGCTGCTGCCAGAGGGGGCTTCGACGGTTGGGGTTCGTGCGCGGCATGAGGAGGGCGCGGGCGGCGCACTCGCGGAATCGCGACGCGAAGAGGGCGGAGCCCCCGACCTCGTCGGTGACGATCTGCTCGAGCTCGTCGGGGTCGAACACGAACAGTTCGGCGCCCGGCGGTTCCGCCTCGGCATCCGGAACGCGGGCGATGATCCCGTCGTCGCTGGCCACGGCGGAGCCTTCGACCCCCAATCGCTCCCGGATGCGGGCGTTCACCGCCAGCGCCCACGGCGCGTGGACCTGCATGCCGTAGGGGGAATGGAGGATGACGCGCCAGTCGCCGACCTCGTCGCGCCCGCGCTCCACGGTGAGCGAGCGATCGGTCGGGACCGAACCTGTGGCCTCGCGCTGCTCGGCGAGGTAGGCGAGCAGGTTGTCCTGCGCGAAGGCGTCCAGTCCGGCCTCGGTCAGGCGTTCCCGGGCGCGAGCGGGCTCGGCGGCCGAGACCTCGCGGGAGAAGGCGCCGAGTGCTTCGCCGAGCTCTGCCGGTCTGCCGAGCCCGTCGCCGTGCCAGAACGGGACCTTGCCGGGCTGGCCGAATGCGGGCACCACATTGACACGGTCGTGCGTGATCTCGACGATGCGCCAGCTGGTCGTGCCGAGCGTGAACACGTCGTTCACCCGCGACTCGTAGACCATCTCCTCGTCGAGCTCTCCGACGCGGGCGTTCTGGCTCTCGCCCGCGACGAACACGCCGAACAGGCCACGGTCGGGGATCGTGCCGCCGCTGGTCACCGCGATCCGCTGCGCTCCCGGACGGCCCGTGAGCGTGCCGTGATCGCGGTCCCACACGAGCCGCGGCCGAAGCTCCGCGAACTCGTCGGACGGGTACCGGCCCGCCAGGAGATCGAGCGTCGCCTCGTAGGCGGAGCGGGGCAGCGTGCGGAAGGGCGCACTGCGCCGCACGGTCTCGAACCAGTCCTCGACCTCGATCGCGCCCCGTGCGGCGGCTGCGACGGTCTGCTGGGCGAGGATGTCGAGCGGGTTCTGCGGCACGCGGATCGACTCGATCCGACCCGCCAGCATCCGCTCGGTGACGATCGCGGTGTGCAGCACGTCGCCGCGGTGCTTCGGGAACAGCGCCGCGCGGCTCACCTCGCCCACCTGGTGACCGGCGCGACCGATGCGCTGCAGTCCCGATGCGGCCGACGGAGGCGCCTCGACCTGGATCACCAGATCGACCGCTCCCATATCGATGCCGAGCTCCAGGCTGCTCGTGGCCACGACGCAGCGGAGCACGCCCGACTTCAGCTCGTCCTCGACGATGGCGCGCTGCTCCTTGGAGACCGAGCCGTGATGCGCCTTGGCGAGCACCGGTTCGGCACCGGCGGTGGCCCCCGCCTGCGCCATCATGGCCGCCGGCACGGCGGGGTCGGGCAGGTCGAGCCCCAGCCGTTCGCTGTAGATCTCGTTCAAACGGCCGGTGAGGCGCTCGGCGAGCCGGCGGGAGTTCGAGAAGACGATCGTCGAGCGGTGCTGGAGGATGCGGTCGACGATCGCCTCCTCGACGTGCGGCCACAGTGATCCCGTGACCTCGGTGCTCTCGCCGCCATCCGAGGCGAACCAATCCTCGCCCTCGGCTTCCGCCTGCTGCCCGGGAGGTGGCGGCGGATGCAGCATGTCGTCGACCGGCACGACGACCGTCATGTCGAAGGCCTTCGTGGCGCGGGGGGCGACGATGTCGACGGGCGCCGCACCTCCGAGGAATCGTGCGACCTCGTCGATCGGGCGGACGGTCGCGGACAGCCCGATGCGCTGCGCCGGAGTCCCCAGCAGCGCATCGAGGCGTTCGAGACTGACGGCCAGGTGCGCTCCGCGCTTGGTGGCAGCCACCGCGTGCACCTCGTCGATGATGACGGTGTGCACGCCGCGCAGGGTCTCGGACGCCTGGCTCGTGAGCATCAGGTAGAGCGACTCCGGGGTCGTGATGAGGATGTCGGGCGGATCGCTCACGAGCTTGCGCCGATCGGAGGACGTGGTGTCTCCGGAGCGCACGCCGACCCGCACATCCGGCGCGGTCAGACCCAGGCGCCGGGCGGACTGCCCGATTCCCACGAGCGGCGAGCGGAGGTTGCGCTCCACGTCGACGCCGAGCGCCTTCAACGGGGAGATGTAGAGGATGCGGGTGCGCGGCTCATCCTTCGCGGGGGTCGGGGAGGCCGTCCGCTCGCGGAACACACTGTCGATCGCCCAGAGGAACGCCGACAGGGTCTTTCCCGAGCCGGTGGGAGCGACCACGAGCGCGTGGCGTCCCTGCGAGATCGCGCGCCAGGCCCCGGCCTGCGCATCGGTCGGAGCGGCGAAGGCGCCCCGGAACCAGTCCTGCGTGGCAGACGAGAACTGGCCGAGCACATCACTCACCCGATCATTGTGGCCGCACCCGACGACACCCGGCTGGGGATTGCGCTCAGAGCGCAGGCCTAGACGCCTACGCCGCCGGGGTCAACGGGGTGCGACCTCGCAGCCCCGCGCCTACCGTGAAGAACATGGACACGAAACACGAGAACGATCGCCCGGTGCGCTCCTCGGTGTGGCGCATCGTGGCCTTCGCCACCATCATGCTGGTCCTGGCGGGCGTCATCGGCGGCTTCACCGCAGCCGTCTCCCAGAGCCTGGTCGCCGCGATGATCGCAGGCGGCGTCCTCGTCGTGCTCGGCGCGCTGTGGGTGCCCCGCGTTCTGCGCGATACTCCGCCGCCGGAGCATCGCCCCGGCGAGCGTCCGGGTTATGAACAGTTCGGGCCGCTCGGCCAGCCGAACACGGTGGGCCTGGGTAACGTGGGCGGTTCCTCGACGACGGGAGCGAACGGATGACGAACGACACACCGCCGTACGACGAGCAGCAGCCCCTCCGGCGCACATCGATCGGCGCCATCCTCGGGGTCGTCCTCGGGATGCTGGCACTCGCCGCCGTGCTCGCCGTGGTCCTGGGCATCGTCACGCAGAGCCTCGCGGTGATCCTGGCGGTGGTTGTGGTGATCGGCGCGCTCACCGCTGTCTGGGTGTGGCGCATGATGCGCGGCGTCGGCTCGTCGGTGCGCCCGATCCAGGATCATCGCGCAACCGGTGACCACGGTCCTTACGGTCAGCCCGGCGCGCCCGGCATCGGCGGAGCCGGGCGCGACGGCGGTCGCTGATCAACGCCGTCCGCCGGGTGCCTGACCCGCGGACGGCGTCGTCGTCGTATCGACGCGGACGGCGAGGGCGGCGGTGTAGCCGCTCGTCGTGTCCCCGGTGACGGTGGCGACCTGGAGGGCGCCGCCGTCGTCGCCGAAGATGTTGTCGCTGGACAGTGTCACCTGGGAGAGATTGCGCGCCGAGCCGTCGTAGGCGCTGAGGGCGTACACGTCCGTCAGTGGCGCTTCCGGCAGAGCGAGTTGCGACGTGGCGATCGCGTTGCCGGAATCCGTGATGCCGTCGGCGCTCGGATAGACCTCGAAGTGGATGTGGGGCCAGCGGCCGGTGTAGCAGCCCGGCACGACGGAGGTGAAGGTCACCTGGCCGTTCGCGTCGGACACCTGGACGCCCCGCAGCCACGTCTCGTTCTCGACGCCCTCCGAGTACATGGAGTACCGGCCCAGCGCGTCGCAGTGCCACGCGTAGACGGCGACACCGGCGAAGGGCGCGTCGCCGTTCGCCATGTCGGTCACACGCAGCGTGAAGGTCAGGGGCACTCCCTCCACCGCGGTCGAGGAGCCGATGCTCGTCCGCAGGTCGCTGCGCACGATCCCGCTCTGCTCGAGCACGTCGGGCCCGTTGGACCCGTCGCCGGGATAGGGGCCGGCCGTCTCGTCGGAGATCTCTCCCGACGGCAGCGTCCCCGACGCCGATCCGGGGGCGGCGGATGCCGAGGACGTCGGTGTGGCGGTCGACGTCGTGCCCGCGGAGCTCATGGGTGCGCAGGCGGCGAGCGCCGCGGTTCCCAACCCCACGCCCACGAGCCCGAGGATGCCGCGACGAGTGATCAGGGTGCGGACATCGAACGGGGCGCCCTGATCGACGACCTCCTCATCCGGTCGGTCCAACAGGCGGCCCTCGAAGGCGGGTCCTCGCGGGGTCTGCTCGGCATCGGGGATGCGTACCACGGTCGTCTCCTGACATGTCGGCGGTCTTCGTGGCTCGATCCTGTCCGACCCGCTCAGGCGGACACGGTGACACTCCTATACGTCGCCCATGAACGCCTCCGTCTCCCGCATCCCCTCCCCGTCGATCTCGATGACCGTGTCCACGCCCAGACGGGAGAGGAAGTCGTCGTCGTGGCTGACCACGATCAGCGCACCGCGATAGGCGGAGAGGGCGTCGACGAGCTGGTCGACCGTCTCGAGGTCCAGGTTGTTGGTCGGCTCGTCGAGCAGGAGCAGCTGCGGCGGCGGGTCCGTGAGCAGCAGTCGCGCGAGGCAGAGCCGGAACCGCTCGCCGCCGGAGAGGGCGGCGACGATTCGGTCGACGGCCGCGCCCCGCAGCAGGAACCGCGCGAGACGGTTGCGCAGTTCCGCGGTCGGCATCGTCGGTGCGGCATCGGCGACGATCGACAGCACGGTCGCGTCGTCGTCCAGCCCGTCCAGGCGCTGCGGAAGGTACCCCACCCGATCCGTGAGCAGAACCGCGTGAGCAGAACGCAGCCAGGCAGGGCCGACCTGCCTGTCGCCGTCCCCGTCCGGCTCGGCTCCGGCTGATTCGTGCCCGGTTCCCCTCGCCAGTCGCTCGAGGAGAGTCGACTTACCGGCGCCGTTCGATCCGACGATCGCGATCCGCTCGGGGCCCTGCACGATCCAGGTGCGGTCGCCGTCGCCGATCTCGGCGAGACGCCTGCCCGCAGCGACCTGCGGGTCGGGCAGATCCAGATGCACGCTCTCGTCGTCGCGCACGCGCCGCTCCGCCGTATCGAGCGCGGCGCGCGCGGCGGATTCGCGATCGGCGACCATGCCGCGGAGCCTGCCCGCCGACACCTGCGCCGCGTGCTTACGGCCACCCGCGATGATCTTGGGCACGCGCTTCTCGACCTCCGCCTTGTGCGCCGTCCTGGCGCGTCGTGCGAGCGTCGTCTCCGCCTCGATCCGCTGGCGCTTCTCGCGCCGTACGGCGGATGCGGCGGCGCGCTCGGCGGCGCGTGCCGCATCCTGCTCGTTCTCGAGCTGCTCGCGCCACGCGCGGTAGCCGCCGCCGAAGCGCGTCAGACGGTTTCCGTACAGCTCGGCCGTCTCCGACATCCCGTCCAGCAGCGCCACGTCGTGGCTGACGACGATCAGGGCGCCCGGCCAGTCCGCGATCAGGTGGCGCAGCCGGGCGCGCGCCGCGCGGTCGAGATTGTTGGTCGGCTCGTCGAGAAGGGTCACCGCGGTCCGGCGGGCCCGCAGTCCGGCCGTTGCGACGAGCACGGCTTCGCCTCCGGAGAGCTGTCCGATGCGTCGGTCCAGGGCATCGCCGGGAAGCCCGGCGGCATCGAGCGCGGCGACGGCGCGGGCCTCGGCATCCCAGTCGTCGCCGATCGTGTCGAAGTGGCGGGCGTCGACGTCGCCCGCCTCGACCGCGCGCAGAGCGGTCAGGACCTCGCCCAGGCCCAGCAGATCGGCGACGGGACGGTCGGCGTCGAGGGTGAGGCGCTGCGGCAGCACCGCCACGTCGCCGTCGACGCTGACGTGGCCGGATGCGGGCTGCAGCTCGCCCGCGATCAGGCGCAGCAGAGTGGTCTTGCCGGAGCCGTTGCGTCCGACGAGGCCCGTGGTGCCGGTGCCGAACGTGCCGGAGACCTCGGTCAGAGCGGCCGTGCCGTCCGGCCAGGAGAAGGAGAGGCCGTCGAGGACGACCGCGGCGGAAAGAGCGGGCATGGTGCCTCCCAAGATGTCGGTGGAAGCACTGACACCCGGGTGCCCGCGGGCACGGTGATCGACGGGGTCAGCGCGTGGGCTGGAAGCCGTCGAGGAAGTACACCGGTTCGACCTTTCGGAAGGGGCAGGACTCGAAGACCCTACCGACCGCGGAGGGCGATGTCCAGACCGAGCAGCGGGATCAGCCGAGCTGCCGCTCGAGGAACGCCCGGACGTCGACGAGCTCCTCTGCGCTGACGGAGTGACCGAGTCCGGGGTACAGGCGCCCGGTGAGGTCCACGTGATCGGGCAGCCACTGCGCGGTGTGGGTGATCAGGGGAGCGGGGATCGCGTCGTCGGCGGAACCGCGCCCCCAGAACACCGGCGGGCGCCGCGCAGCGAGCGCCGCATCCGTCTCGAGCTCGCCGGGGGTGACGTAGCCGCTGAGATTCACCGCGAACGCGAAGCGGTCGGGCTGCCGGCGCACGGCCTGCAGCGAGACCGCGCCCCCCTGGGAGAACCCCAGGAGCCCGACGGTCTCGGCCGTGCTCGCGCGATCCAGCCAGGCGATGAGAGCGTCCGTGCCGGCGGTGATCGCTCGCGGGTCGCGGCCGTCGAGACCCTCGATCGGGTACCACGAGTAGCCCGGCGACGGCCACGGCGGCGCGAGCGGCGCGCGTACCGCGGCCATGCGGTACGCGGCCGGCAGGTGCGTCGCCAGGGAGAAGAGGTCGCGTTCGTCGCTCGCGTAGCCGTGCAGCAGAACCAGCAGCGGGCGACCGGCGGTGTTGTCGTCGTCGGAGAACAGCACGGCGTCGTCGTCGAGCATCGGGGTGGCATCCATCGCTCCATCCTCTTACCCACCACCCCCATCCGCCATGTGAGGCCGGCGTGTGGGGTATACAGGAGGCATGCCGGTCCGCACGCCCGATCCTGATCCCCACGAGCCCGGCGACGACTCGTCGCGCGATCCCTTGGGCCTCGGGGGCCTGCCCGGCAGCGCCGGCAATCCCGCGTGGCTGAGCGACGTCGAACTCGCCGAGGCGCGGCGTCGGTTGCCGATGCTCTACGTCGAGGCGATCCCGGTGCGCACCGACGGCATGGGCGTGGTGACGCAGGTGGGCATCCTCCTGCGGGCGACGCCTCTGGGGGAGATGACCCGCACCATCGTGTCCGGACGGGTGCGTTACGGCGAGACCGTGCGCGACGCGCTCTTCCGCCACCTCGAGAATGATCTGGGCCCGATGGCCTTCCCGCTGTTGCCGCCGAGCCCGACGCCGTTCACGGTCGCGGAGTACTTCCCCCTTCCCGGTGTGAGCGCGTTCCACGACGACCGCCAGCACGCGGTCTCGCTCGCGTTCGTGGTGCCGGTCACGGGCACCTGTGAGCCGCGCCAGGACGCCCTCGAGGTCACCTGGATGGAGCCGGCGGAGGCCGCATCCGACGCCCTCGCGGCCGAGATGGAGGGCGGCCGGGGAACCCTCATCCGCCTGGGCCTGGCCAGCGTCGGCGCTCTGCGCTGACATGCCGGTCGCCGCATCCTCGTTCCCTGCGAGCCCCTCGCTCGTCGACTTCGCCGTCGCGCTGCCGGTTGTGCTGCTCGTCGCCTACGGCATCGCTCTGCTGCTGCGACGGCTGTTCGGGGAGCGCCTGTCGCTCGGCACGGCGACGATGACCCTCATCGGCGTGCTCGGGGTCAGCGCCGGTGCGCTCGTCTCGGGACTCTTCATCCCGGGCCAGCGGCTGTGGATGCCGAGCACCCTGTTGCTGGCGACGGGGGCGAGTCTCGGACTGTCGTTCCTGGTCGCGGGAGCGGTGGCGGCGGTGCGCGGGGCGAGTGCGATGCCGGATGCGGCGGCGGTGCTCGCCGCGGGCGAGTCGGAGCGCCGGGAGTTCAAGGAGACCGCCCGTTGGAACGTGCGCGAGTCGCGCAAGGATCCGCGCATGGAGCTGGCGGTCGCGAAGACCGTCGCGGCGTTCCTCAACTCGCGCGGCGGTCTTCTCGTGATCGGCGCGAACGACGCGGGCGAGGCGGTGGGCCTCGAGCGCGACCTCCAGACGTTGCGCACGCCCGACCACGACCGCTTCGAGCTCTGGCTGCGCGACATGCTCTCCACCTCGCTCGGCCGCAACGCCGCGGCGCTTCCGCGCATCCGGTTCGGGACAGCGGGCGACGGCGTCGTCGTGTGCCTCGTGCAGTGCCGGCCGGCGGGCAAACCGGTGTTCGTCACGCAGCCCAAGGACGGCGGCTCGACCCGCGAGCTCTGGGTGCGGGTGGGCAACTCGTCGCGCGCGCTCGGGGTGGACGAGGCCGTCGACTACGTGGCTCGCCACTGGCGACCGTCGGTGGCGTCGTTCGTGCTCGGGCGCCCCTCTGGCGCCTGAGCCCGCCTCAGCGCGTGGTCTCGCGGGCGATCGCGGCGACGAACGCGTCGATGTCGTCTTCGGTCGTGTCGAACGAGCACATCCAGCGCACCTCGCGGCGGCTTTCATCCCAGTCATAGAACCGGAAGCTCTCGCGCAGGCGCTCCGCCACGCCCTCGGGCAGGATCGCGAACAGGCCGTTGGCCTGGGTGGGATGCGTGAACGAGACGCCGCGGATCGAGCCGTCGGCGAGGCCCGCATCCACGCCCTGGCGAAGGCGCTGGGCCATCGCGTTCGCGTGCGAGGCGTTGCGGAGCCAGAGATCGCCCTCGTAGAGCGCCACGAGCTGCGCCGAGACGAAGCGCATCTTCGAGGCCAGCTGCATGTTGAGTTTGCGCAGGTACGTGAGGCCGGTGGATGCGGCGGGGTCGAGCACGACGATCGCCTCGGCGCCCAGCGCGCCGTTCTTCGTACCGCCCAGGCTCACGACGTCGACGCCCGCGTCGGTCGTGAAGGCGGCCAGCGGCACGCCGAGGGCGGCCGCCGCGTTGGAGATGCGTGCCCCGTCGAGGTGCAGCCGCATCCCGCGCTCGTGCGCGTGATCGGCGAGGGCGCGGATCTCATCCGGGGTGTAGAGCGTGCCGAGCTCGCTGGTCTGCGTGATCGAGACCACGAGCGGTTGCGCGCGATGCTCGTCGCCCCAGCCCCAGGCCTCGCGGTCGACGAGCTCGGGGGTGAGCTTGCCGTCGGGCGAGGCGACGGTCAGAAGCTTCATACCGCCCACGCGCTCCGGCGCACCGCCCTCGTCGACGTTGATGTGCGCCGTGGATGCGGCGATGACCGCACCCCAGCGGGGCAGCATCGACTGCAGGCCGGTGACGTTCGCACCCGTGCCGTTGAAGACGGGGAACGCCTCCGCGCGCTCGCCGAAGTGGGCGACGACGACCTCCTGCAGGCGGGCCGTGTAGACGTCCTCGCCGTAGGCGATCTGGTGCCCCTCGTTGGCGGCGGCGATCGCGGCCAGCACCTCGGGGTGCACGCCGGAGTAGTTGTCGGAGGCGAAGCCGCGCACGGCGGTGTCATGCAGAGTCGTCACAATCGTCCAATCTACGTCGGCTCTCGCCCGCATCCGTCCGCCGGGTCAGTCGCACCATGTCCCACTTTCCGCAGAAATCGGAGCCGAAATCTGCAGAAAGTGGGACACGGATTGCCGCAAGTGGGACATGCATTGCGGCAAGTGGGACATGCCTGATGAGCGGATGCGGCCGCGAGCCGCTCGGGCGGGTCAGTCGGCGGCGCGGATGCCGGCGGTGGAGGCGATCACGTCGCGCATCTTCTTCTCCAGCGCCTCGTAGAACATCGACAGCGGGAACTCGTCGGTCAGCACCTGGTCGGTGAAGCCCGCGGGCGGGCCCGACAGCACCTCGTCGGGCAGGCCCCGCGCCCACACCGAGGCCGGATGCGGCGTCACGACCGAGCTCACGAGCTCATACGCCGCCAGCCAGTGAGCCGTCTTCGGGCGGTCGATCGAACGCCAATACAGCTCGTCGATCGCATCCGCCAGCGCCACGACCGCATCCGGAACCTGATCCCAGTCGATGCGCAGCCGAGTGTCGGTCCAGTGCAGCACGCCGCGGCGGTGCAGCCATGCGAAGAGCAGCTGTCCGCCGAGCCCGTCGTAGTTGCGCACCCGGGTGCCCGTGATCGCGAAGCGGAAGATGCGATCGAAGAGCACTGCGTACAGCACGAGTCCTGCATGCTCCCGCATCCGCTCGTCGACCTCGCTCAGCTGCTCGCCGGCAGCGACCCGCTCGTCGAGGCGTCGGCGGATGAGCACGCACTCGCGGAACGCGGTCAGATCGCACCGCAGCTCCTCCAGCGAGTAGAGGAAGTACGGCATGCGCTGCTTGATCATGAACGGATCGAACGGCAGGTCGCCGCGCATGTGGGTGCGGTCGTGGATGAGATCCCACATCACGAAGGTCTGCTCGGCGAGCGCCTGGTCCGTCAGCATCCGCGCCGCGTCCTCGGGCAGCTCGAGCTTCGTGATCTCGGATGCGGCCGCGACCACTCTGCGGTAGCGCGCCGCCTCGCGGTCCTGGAAGATCGCCCCCCACGTGAACGCGGGAACCTCGCGCATCGAGACGGTCTCGGGGAACAGCACGGCCGAGTTCGTGTCGTAGCCAGGAGTGAAGTCCACCAGTCGGAGCGAGACGAACAGTGCGTTCGTGTACTCCGTCTCGAGCTGCGCGATGAACTCGGGCCAGATCACCTCGACGAGCACGGCCTCGATGTACCGGTTCGGCGAGCCGTTCTGCGTGTACATCGGGAACACGACGAGGTGGCGCATCCCGTCCACCCGGTGCCGTTGCGGCTGGAAGGCGACGAGCGCGTCGAAGAAGTCCGGCACGCCGAAGTCCTCCGCCGACCAGCGCAGGAAGTCGCCCACCAGGGCCTGCAGGTAGTCGGCATCGTGCGGGAAGCGCGGAGCGAGCTCCTGCACGGCAGCGACGATCCGATCGACCTCCACGCGCGCAGCCGTGCGGTCCTCCGCCTCCGGCACCGAGCCGTCCTTCGCCTGCATCGCCTGCAATGCGACGGCGGCGTCCTTCAGCTCGAGCCAGGCCGGATCGTCTTCCACGCCGATCGCGAGGTTCGCGGCGTCCTCGACGACCTCGGGCTCGCCGATGATCGCCTTGAGCTCACGTGAGGGGTGGGCGGCGTCGATGGACATGGGAACCTCCGATCGTCGAAGTCGGCCGCGGATGCGGCGTGGTGATGGTGCGAACAGGCTACGCGGCTCGGGGTCGGACGCGCTCAGGCGTTCTGCGGGAATCCGAGGTTGAGGCCGCCGTGCGAGGGATCCAGCCAGCGGCTCGTGATCGCCTTCTCCTGGGTGAAGAACGAGACGCCGTAGGGGCCGTAGGCCTTCGCGTCGCCGAACAGGGACGCCTTCCAGCCGCCGAACGAGTGGTAGGCGACAGGGACGGGGATCGGCACGTTGACGCCGATCATTCCCACCTGCACCTCGCGCTGGAAACGGCGGGCGGCGCCGCCGTCGTTCGTGAAGATCGCGGTGCCGTTGCCGTAGGGCGAGGCGTTGATGATGTCGACCGCCTCCTCGTAGCCGCTCACGCGGACGATCGAGAGCACGGGGCCGAAGATCTCGTCGCGGTAGACCGCGGAATCCAGCGGCACGCGGTCGATGAGCGAGGGGCCGAGCCAGAAGCCGTCCGCCTCGCCGTCGACGTCGATGCCCCGCCCGTCGACGACGACCGTGGCGCCGTCGGATGCGGCCTGATCCAGGTATCCGGCGACCTTGTCGCGGTGCTCGCGGGTGATGAGCGGACCCATGTCGCAGCCGCGGGTGCCGTCTCCGGTGCGCAGCGTCGACATCCGCTCCGTGATCTTCCCGACGAGCGCGTCAGCGACCGCATCCACCGCCAGGACCACGGAGACCGCCATGCAGCGCTCGCCGGCCGAGCCGAAGCCCGCGTTGACCGCGGCATCCGCGGCGAGGTCGAGGTCGGCGTCGGGAAGCACGAGCATGTGGTTCTTCGCGCCGCCGAGGGCCTGCACGCGTTTGCCGGCGCCGGCGGCGGTGGCGTAGATGTATTGCGCGATGGGAGTCGATCCGACGAACGAGATCGAGCGGATGTCGGGGTGCACGAGAAGGGCGTCGACCGCCTCCTTGTCGCCGTTGACGACGGTGAGCACGCCCTCGGGCAGCCCTGCCTCGGCGAACAGGCGCGCGAGCCAGATGGAGGCGGAAGGGTCCTTCTCGCTGGGTTTGAGGACCACCGCGTTGCCGGCGGCGAGCGCGATCGGCAGGAACCAGAGCGGCACCATGGCCGGGAAGTTGAAGGGGCTGATGACGCCCACGACGCCGACCGGTTGACGCAGCGTGTACACGTCGACGTCGGTGGAGACGTTCTCGGAGTAGGTGCCCTTGAGCAGCTGTCCGACGCCGCAGGCGAAGTCGACGACCTCGAGGCCGCGGGCGATCTCACCGAGGGCGTCGGACAGCACCTTGCCGTGCTCGGACGTGAGGATCTCGGCGAGCTCCTGCTTGCGGGCGTTCAGCAGCTCGCGGAACGCGAACAGCACGGAGGTGCGTTTGGCGATCGAGGCGTCGCGCCAGGAAGGCCAGGCGGCCACGGTCGCGGCCACCGCCGCATCCACGTCCCCGGTGCTCGCGAGTCGCACCTGCGTGGTCACCGTGCCCCGTGCGGGGTTGTAGACGGGTCCCGTGCGCTCGGAGGCTCCGTCCCACTCGCGTCCCGATACCCAGTGTCCGAGGGTGTGTGTCATGTCGTTTCTCCTGTCACGTCGTCGTGGGTGGGGATCAGCGGGCCGTGTGCGCGGCGTCGTGGATGCCGAGGGCCTCGCTCGCATCCTCGTCGGTCATCATGCCGCTCCGACCGCTGATCGAGGCGAGGGGGTTTCCGGTGGGCGGTATCTTCTCGCCTGCGCGGCGAGGAGCGACGCAGCGGTGTGTGGCCTCGTTCGCGGAGCATGGGGCTCAGAGTGCCGCGAGGGCTTCGTCGTAGATGCCGATGGCCTCGCTCACATCGTCGTCGGTCACGACGCAGGGCGGAACGACGTGGATGCGGTTGTCCTGCACGAACGGGAGCAGCCCGCGTCCGATGAGGTCCTTCTTGAGCGCGCCCATCGCGGCGGCGCCGAGGGGCTCGCGCGTCTCGGAGTCGGCGACGAGCTCGAGCGCCCAGAACACGCCCTCGCCGCGCACCTCGCCGATCGCATCGTGCTTCTCGGCGAGCGCGTGCAACGCGGGGCCGAGGACGTCGCGTCCGATGCGTGCCGCGTTCTCGACGATTCCCTCCGCCTCCATCGCGTCGAGGGTCGCGACGATGGACGCCGCCGCCAGCGGATGACCGGAGTAGGTGAGGCCGCCGGGGAAGACGCGCTCGTCGAAGGCCGCCGCGATCGGGTCGGAGATGATGACGCCGCCCACCGGCACGTACCCGGAGTTCACCCCCTTGGCGAAGGTGATGAGATCGGGCACGACGTCGTGGCCTTCGAAGGCGAACCATCGGCCGGTGCGGCCGAACCCGGCCATCACCTCGTCGAGGATCAGCATGATGCCGTAGCGGTCGCAGATCTCCCGCACGCCGGCGAGATAGCCGGGCGGCGGCACGAGCACGCCCGCGGTGCCCGGCACCGACTCCAGCAGGATCGCAGCGATCGTGGCCGCCCCCTCGGCCTGCACGACCCGTTCGAGATGGTGGAGGGCGCGGGCGCATTCCTCCTCGGGCGTCGTCGCCCAGAACTCCGAGCGGTAGAGGTAGGGGCCGAAGAAGTGCACGTGTCCGCGTGCGTACTCGTTCGGGATGCGGCGCCAGTCGCCCGTGGCCACGATGGCCGCCCCGGTGTTGCCGTGATAGGAGCGATAGCGCGAGAGCACCTTGTCGCGACCGGTCACGAGCCGCGCCATGCGGATCGCGTTCTCGTTCGCGTCGGCACCGCCGTTGGTGAAGAAGACCTTGTGGAATCCTTCGGGGGCGCGCGCGATGATGCGTTCGGCCGCCTCGCCCCGCGTCAGGTTGGCCGTGGACGGCGCGATGGTCGTGAGCAGTTCCGCCTGCCGGGCGATCGCCTCGACGACGGCCGGATGCTGGTGGCCGATGTTGACGTTCACGAGCTGGCTCGAGAAGTCGAGGTAGCGCGTGCCGGCGTGATCCCAGACGCGGGTGCCCTGCCCGCCGGCGATGACGAGCGGATCGAGCGCCGCCTGCGCCGACCAGGAATGGAACACATGGGCGCGGTCGAGTTCCCACGCGCGGCGGTCGAGATCGGTGGTCATGCTCTTCTCCTTCGATGAGCGGTGGGGGCGACGCACGCGTCGCCCCCACCGCGGATCCTACTTACCGCCTTCGGTGAGCGTCACGTCGAGGGGCGTGTACGTCCCGTCGACCGCGACCCCCTCGGCTTCGAGCTCCTGCAGCGCCTTCTCGATGTACTCGTTGCTGTATGCCGTGTCGGAGGGCTCCTCGGTGATGAGGTTCAGACCGTCCTGGTTGACCGCCTTGAGGGCACCCGCGACCGTCTTCTTCCACGCATCCTCGTTCACGACGCCGAAGGCGTCGTCGGTCCAGATGAGCTTGTTCACCTCGTTCATCTGCCACAGCTGGTGCACCGGTCCGACCGGGAAGGCCGCCTCGGCGTTGATCGCCGCGTCGTACGTGATCGACGCCGCCTCTTCGGGGTTGTCGCGCGCGAAGATCCAACCCTTCGTGACGGCCTTCAGGAACCGCACGGCGGCGTCCGCGTAGGCGGGGTCGTCGGACAGGCGCGCGGTGTCGGCCCAGAGGGCGTCCTGGAGCATGGCGCCCTCGGTGTCCTCATAGGAGATGACGTTGAAGTCCTCCGGCTGGTAGAGCTTGCCCGTCGCGGGGTTCACGACTTCGAGCACCTGCGCCCACTCGTTGTAGGTCATGGCCTGGGCTGCATCCACGTCGCCGTCCAGCAGCGCGTTCATGCTGAAGTCCTGCGTCGTGATCGAGACCGACGTGGAGTCGAGATCATCCGCCGCCATGGCGGCGAAGATCTCCCACTCGTTGCCGAAGCCCCACGAGCCGATCCGCTTGCCCTCGAAGTCGGCGACGGAGGTGATGCCGCTGTCGGCCCAGGAGACCTGGAGAGTGCCGGACTTCTGGAACACCTGCGCGATGTCGGTCAGCTCGGCCCCCGTGGCCTCGAGGGTGCCGAGCACCTTGGGCACCCACGCGACGGCGAAGTCGACATCGCCGGCCACGAGCGCGTCCTGGGGCACGATGTCACCGCCGGAGGGCACGATCTCGACGTCATCGAAGCCCTCTTCCTCGAAGTAGCCCTGGTCGAGAGCGACGTAGTAGCCGGCGAACTGGGCCTGGGGCAGCCATTGCAGCTGCAGCTTGATCGAGGTGAGCGGCTCGAAGTCGGAGTCTCCGGAGGCGGCCGGCGCGCCGGAGTCTCCGCCGGCGCAGGCAGCCAGCGCCATCGAGGCGATGCCGACGGCGGATACGGCGACGAGGGTGCGTCGAATGCTGTGTCTCATGCTGTTCCTTTCGGGTTCGGTGGTGCCGGGTGGTGCGATGGAACGCCTCCGGTCAGACCGGGGCCCGCCTCGTCGACAGTCGCTCCAGGAGACTCGTCACGAGGAAGAAGAGAAGGCCGATGAGGATGCCGCCGAGCACGAACGCCCACGCGAGAGCGGCGCGGCCCGACTTCGCGTAACTGGCGATCGCGGTGCCGATGCCGTCGGCGGGCCCGCCGAAGTACTCGGCGACGAGGGCGGAGATGACCGCGAGGGATGCGGCGATGCGGATTCCGGACATCAGGTAGGGAAGGGCGGTGGGCAGGGTCAGGAAGCGGAACGTCTGCGCGCGGGAGGCGGCGGACGCGCGCAGCAGGTCGCGCTGCACGGGGCGGGTCTGGCGCAGGCCGCGCAGGACGTTGACGAAGACGGGGACGAACGCCGCGATGGCGGCGACCGCTTGTCGGCCGAACTGGCTCGAGGCGCCGAACATCGTGTTCAGGATGGGGGTCAGAGCGACGATCGGGATGACGGCGAGCGCCGCCACGAGAGGCGCGAGCATCCCGTCGATCGGTTTGGCGGATGCCGCCAGCGCGGCCAGGAGGATCGCCAGCACGGTTCCGGCGACGAGGCCCACGAGAGCGTTGGTCCCGGTGATCGCCATGTCGGGCGCGATGATCGACCAGCGGGTGAAGAACTCCTCGAGGATCGCGAAGGGGCTCGGAAGCATACGCGGTGCCGCATCGGCGACATCGACGATGAGCACCCACACCGCCAGCCCGATCAGGGCGACGCCCGCAGGCGCTGCGACCCGGAGCCAGGCGGGCAGCCGTCGATCGACTCTCGCCGTGCTCATCGTTCGTTCGCCCTGGTCGCCGGCGTTCCGTGCAGGGCCTCGCGCACCTCGGTGACCTTCGCGAAGTACTCGGTCGATTCGCGCAGCGCCTCGTCGCGGATGCGGTCGAATCGTGTCGGGATCACCGTGGTGATGCGCCCGGGACGAGGGCTCATCACCACGACCCGATCCGAGAGGAACACCGCCTCCGGGATCGAGTGGGTCACGAAGACGACGGCGGCACCTGTTTCGGCCGCGATGCGGGTGAGCTCCGTTTGCAGCCGCTCGCGGGTCATCTCGTCGAGCGCTCCGAACGGCTCGTCCATGAGCAGCAGCTTGGGCCGCGCGGCGAGCGAGCGGGCGATCGCGACGCGCTGCTGCATCCCGCCCGACAGCTGGTCGGGGTAACGCTGCACGAAGTCGGTCAAGCCGACCAGCTCGGCGAGCTCGGCGACCCGTTCTGTGCGCTCCGCCTTCGTCACCCGCTGGATCTCCAGGGGGAGGGCGATGTTCTCGGCGATCGTGCGCCAGGGGAGGAGCCCCGCCTGCTGGAAGGCCATGCCGTAGTCCTGGTCCAGCCGCGCTGTGGCCGCCGGCTTGCCGAAGATCTCGAGGGTTCCCGTCGTGGCGGCGTCGAGGTCCGCGATCAGGCGCAGCAGCGTCGACTTGCCGCATCCGGACGGGCCGATCAGCGAGACGAACTCGCCCGGCGCGACGTCGAGATCGACGTCGGTGAGCGCGACGACATCGCCGGTCCGGGTGGGGAAGATCTTGCCCACGCCTGCGGCACGGACGGCGGGTGCGATGCTCATGCGGTCTCCTCGCCTCTGCGGTAGTTCTTGAGCCCTGTGCCCACGAGGGCCACGGACGCGGCGGCCACGAGCCCGAGCGCGATCGTGCCGAAGGTGGGTCCCCACGGAGCGGCCGGATCGGACGAGGCCTGACCGGCGAGCTGGATGAGCATGCGTCCTATGCCGCCCCGCATACCGATCGACACCTCCGCGACCACCGCGCCGACGACCGCCGCCGCGGCGGCCAGCCGCAATGCCGGCAGCAGATACGGCACCGCCGCGGGCAGTCGCAACCGCCGGAGAGTCGTCCCGTAGCCCGCCGCGTACGTGCGGAGGAGGTCGACGTGGATGCTGTCGGGCGCCTGCAGGCCGCGGAGCATGCCGATCGCGACGGGGAAGAAGGCCAGATAGGAGGCGATGACGGCGACGGACAGCCACTGCGGCCAGGGGATCCCCTCGCGCGCCAGTTGTCCGCCGAGGGCGTTCACGACAGGCGCGAACGCGATCAGCGGCACGGTCTGACTGACCACGATCCAGGGCAGCAGGCCCCACTCGATGAGCTGCCAGCGCTGCATCGCGATCGCGAGGACGCCGCCGACGAGGACGCCGATCACCCATCCCGCTGCGGCGATGCCGAGCGTGACGCCTCCCGCCGAAAGGACCGACACCCACAGCGGCGGGGTGTCGCTGCCGCTCGTCGAGGCGAACAGCCGGGCGACCATCTCCCACACGTGCGGCATGGCGCGGTCGTGGGTGCGCGGGAGGATCATCACCCCGCTGCCGGTCGATTCGTCGCCCCCGATCACGACCCCGTCGGCGGGGCCCAGGAACTTGTAGAGCTCCCACAGGGCGATGACGGCCGCGACGCCCACCACGCCCCAGATCGCGGCGGCCGCGCGGCGCGTCATCATCGCTTCGCCGTGATGTGCTCGGTCAGGGCGGGGATGACGCGCTCACCGTACACGCGCATCGTCTCCTCCTTGTTGTCGTGCTGCAGGTAGCCCGCGAACTGGGTGACCCCGATCTCCCGCAGCGCCTCGAGCTTGGCGATGTGCTCCTCTGCGGTGCCGAGCAGGCAGAACCGGTCGACGATCTCGTCCGGCACGAAGTCGACGTGGTCGTTGGCCGCCTTGCCGTGGCTGTTGTAGTCGTAGCCCGTGCGCCCCGCGATGTAGTCGGTGAGCGCTTGCGGCACCTCGCCCGACGTGCCGTACTTGGCGACGATGTCGGCGACGTGGTTGCCGACCATGCCACCGAACCACCGGCATTGGTCGCGCATGTGCGCCCGGTCGTCGCCGATGTACATGGGGGCCGCGACGCAGAACGCGATGCTGTCCGGGTCGCGGCCGGCCGCGGCGGCCGCATCCTTGACGACCTTGATCATCCAGCGCGCGATGTCGAGGTCGGCCAGCTGCAGGATGAAGCCGTCGCCGACCTCCCCGGTCAGCTTCAGCGCGAGCGGGCCGTAGGCGGCGACCCAGACGTCGAGCTCCGACCCGCGGCTCCACGGGAACTGCAGCGTCGCCCCCTTGTATTCGACGGGACGCGAGTTGGCCAGTTCCCGGATGACGTGGATCGACTCGCGCAGCTCCGACATCGAGACCGGCTTGCCGTTCGTGACCCGCACGGCGGAGTCGCCGCGTCCGATCCCGCAGATCGTCCGGTTGCCGTACATCTCGTTGAGCGTCGCGAACACGGATGCGGTCACGGTCCAGTCGCGGGTGGCCGGGTTGGTCACGAAGGGGCCGACCGTGATGCGCTTGGTCGCGTTCAGGATGGCGGAGTGCACCACATAGGGCTCTTCCCACAGCAGGTGCGAGTCGAAGGTCCACACATGGCTGAAGCCGTGCGCCTCCGCCAGCTGCGACAGCTGGACGGTGCGGGATGCGGGCGGGTTGGTCTGCAGGACGACGCCGAAGTCCATGGGTCACACCTTCCGGTCGGTGGGCAGGGCCGGCAAGCCGGGACGGAGTGCGCGCATCAGATCAGGTACTGGCTCAGGCCGCGCTTGACGAACCGGCCGTCGCCCGCCCGCCCCAGGTACCGACCGGCGTCGACGACGACCTTGCCGCGCGCGATGACCGTGTCGACATGGCCGTCGACCTCGAAGCCCTCCCATGCGGAATGGTCCATGTTCATGTGGTGGGTCTTGTCGACCCCGATCGAGGTGTGGCCCTCGGGGTCGTAGATCACGATGTCCGCATCCGCGCCGGGCGCGATGACGCCCTTCTGCCCGTACATGCCGAACATGCGCGCCGGGGTCGTGCTGGTCAGCTCCACCCAGCGTTCGAGCGTGATCTCGCCGGTCACGACGCCCTGGTACATGAGGTCCATGCGGTGCTCGACCGATCCGATGCCGTTGGGGATCGCGCGGAAGTCGCCGAGGCCGAGCTCCTTCTGCCCCTTCATGCAGAACGGGCAGTGATCGGTGGACACCATCTGCAGGTCGTTCGTGCGCAGCGCCTGCCACATGTGGTCCTGGTGGCCCTCCGCCCGTGCCCGCAGCGGTGTGGAGCAGACCCACTTGGCACCCTCGAACGCCCCCCACTGTTCGCTCGAGGCTCCCAGCTGCTCCTCCAGGGAGAGGTACAGGTACTGCGGGCACGTTTCGCCGAAGACGTTCTGGCCCTTGTCTCGCGCGGTGGCGAGCTGCTCGACGGCCTGCTTCGCGCTCACGTGCACGACGTACAGCGGTGCGCCGGTGAGGTTCGCGAGCATGATCGCGCGGTGCGTCGCCTCCTCCTCTGCCTGCCACGCGCGAGCGATCCCGTGGAAGTACGGGTCGGTCTTGCCCGCTTCGACCAGCTGCTCGGCGAGCACATCGATCACGGGACCGTTCTCGGCGTGCATCATCGTGAGCAGACCCGTATCGGCTGCGACCTGCATGGCGCGCAGGATCTGCGCGTCGTCCGCGTAGAAGACGCCGGGATAGGCCATGAACATCTTGAAGCTCGTGATGCCCTCGTCGATGAGTCCCGGCAGGGCCGCCAGTGCGTCCGCATCCACGCCGCCGACGATCTGGTGGAACCCGTAGTCGATCGCGCAGTTGCCCGCGGCGAGCTCGTGCCAATGGGCGAGTCCGTCCTGCACGCGCTCGCCGGTGCGCTGCACCGCGAAGTCCACGATCGTGGTCGTGCCGCCCCAGGCCGCGGCGCGCGTGCCCGTCTCGAACGTGTCGGACGCGCTCGTGCCGCCGAAGGGCAGCTGCATGTGCGTGTGGGCGTCGATGCCCCCAGGGATGACGTACTTGCCGGTCGCGTCGATGACGGTGTCGACGGATGCGGTCAGGTCGCTGCCCAGCAGCTGCGAGCCCGGGGCGAGCACCGCGACGATCCGTTCACCGTCGACGAGGACGTCGGCCGTCACGCGGCCGTTGGCGGAGACGACGGTGCCGCCGGTGATGAGTGTGGTGGTCATGATCGCTCCGCCTCTCAGGGGGCCGTGATCTCGTCGTAGGTGTCGGGGCGGCGGTCGCGGAAGAACTGCCAGTCGTCGCGCATCTGCTGCACGAGATTCATGTCGAGGTCGCGGATGAGGATCTCCTCGTGCTCGCCCGAGCCGAGCTCGCCCACGTAGTTGCCTCGCGGGTCGACGACCTGGCTCTTGCCGTAGAAGGTGACGGCTTCGTCGCCGTATTCGTTGTCCTCGCGGCCCACGCGGTTCGGTGCGAGCACGAAGTAGCCGTTCGCGACGGCGGCAGCCGGCTGCTCGACCTCCCAGAGGCGGTTCGACAGGCCGGGCTTGGTCGCGTTCGGGTTGAAGGCGAGGTGCGCGCCGTTCAGGCCGAGCTCGCGCCATGCCTCGGGGAAGTGACGGTCGTAGCAGATGATGACGCCGACCTTGCCGACCGCGGTGTCGAAGACCGGGTACCCGAGGTTTCCGGGACGGAAGTAGAACTTCTCCCAGAACTTCTCCACGTGCGGGATGTGGTTCTTGCGGTAGACGCCCGCGATGGAGCCGTCCGCATCCACCACGACGGCGGTGTTGTAGTAGACGCCGGTCTGCTGCTCCTCGTAGATCGGCAGCACCATCACCATCGACAGTTCTTTCGCCAGGGCGGCGAACCGCTGCACGATGGGACCGTCCACGGGTTCTGCGTAGCGGTAGTACTTCTTGTCCTGGGTGATCCCGAAGTAGGGGCCGTAGAACAGCTCCTGGAAGCAGATCACCTGGGCGCCGGCGGCTGCCGCATCCCGAGCGAACTGTTCGTGCTTGTCGAGCATGGATGCCTTGTCGCCCGTCCACGTCGTCTGCGTGATCGCTGCGCGTACCGTCGTCATCGTCGCCTCCCGGTTGTTTCTCGTGGAGGACCCTGGCAGCGACGGGGACCGGAGCGGTTCCGGCGGGTCATCCCCGTTCTGTTATCTTTCTGACTGAACATTTCTCTTCGGTTTCAGCCTGTGACGTGATGGTTAATGGTGCGCCCGTGAGTGATTCGGTGAAAGACCCGGTCGGAGCGCGGATCGCCGCGGCCGGCGAGCGCAGCCCCGAGGGCATCGCACGCGAACTGGGGCGTCTGGTGACCGACGGCGTCCTCGCGCCCGGCGACCGTCTGCCCACGGTGCGCGAGGTCGCCGCGGCGCTCTCGGTGAGCCCTGCGACGGTCAGCGCCGCCTGGCAGGCGCTCGCCCGCGCCGGCGTCATCGTGTCTCGGGGGAGGGCGGGGAGCTTCGTGCGTGCGCCCCGTCGGGCATGGCTCACCCCTCGCGTGAAAGGTCTGTCGGGGGCGGCGCCCGCCGGCTGGGATCTGGCGTCCGGCATGCCCGACCCCGCCCTCCTGCCACCCTTGCGCGCGGCCTTCGAGCGGGTCGATCTGCGTGCGGGGGCCGGGCGCTACCACGACGTCCCGGTGCTTCCCGAGCTGGCGGACGTGCTCAGGGAGAGCTGGCCCTCGCGGGTGGAGACGCTGACGGTCGTCGACGGCGCGATGGACGGCATCGCGAGAGTGATGGAACAGACCGTGCGCTTCGGCGACCGGGTCGCGATCGAGTCTCCCGGCTACCCCTACTTCTTCGACCTGCTGGACGCTCTCGGCGCCGAGGCCGTGCCGGTCGAGGTCGACGACGAGGGGATGGTGCCCGCATCCCTCACCCGCGCCCTCGCGCGGCATCCGTCGGCGGTGCTGCTGCAGCCGCGGGCACAGAACCCGACCGGCGCCTCGATGACCTCGATGCGGGCGCAGCAGCTCGCGGGCGCGATCCGCGCGGCGCGCGACGGCGACCGGGTGCTCGTCGTCGAGGACGACCACTCCGGGCTCATCGCGATGGCGCCCGCGGTGACGCTCGCGCGCTGGCTGCCCGATCAGGTCGTCCAGGTGCGCAGCTTCTCGAAATCGCACGGGGCAGACCTCCGCATCGCCGCCATGGGCGGCCCGTCCCGCGTGCTGGACCGCGTCATCGCGCGCCGGATGTTGGGACCGGGGTGGACCTCGCGCCTGCTGCAGAGCGTGCTGCTGGACATGCTCACCCGGCCGGATTCGGTGTCTGCCGTCAAGCGCGCCCGCCTCGCCTACCGTGACCGTCAGGAGGCGATGGTCGGGGCGCTGCGACGAGAGGGCATCCCGCTCGTGCCGCCGGACGGGATCAATCTGTGGGTGCCCGTCCTCGAGGAGCGCGCGGCCCTGGTCGAACTCGCCGCCGCGGGGATCGTGGTCGCGGCGGGCGCGCCGTTCGTGGCGGGCGAGACGCACGCGCCGCACGTGCGCGTGACGGCGGGGCTCATCGCGCTCGGTGACGCCCAGGGGGCGGCGGCCGCCCTCGCCGCGGCCGCGCGCGCAACCGGTCGCTGAGCACCGGATACATCGCTGGACGGATGCGGGTGCCGTCGGCGTCCGCGTAGCGTGTCAGGGTGTTCCGCCAGCTCTCGCCCGTGCAATGGCTCGTGGACGCCGTCCTCGCGCTCGGGTTCTTCGGCGTCACGGGGTTCCTGTTCTACACGCCCTCCTCCGGCGATCAGGTGTGGGGCGTGCTGGTGTCCCTCG
Organism: Microbacterium sp. SORGH_AS_0862; assembly: GCF_030818795.1. Classification (NCBI taxonomy): domain Bacteria; kingdom Bacillati; phylum Actinomycetota; class Actinomycetes; order Micrococcales; family Microbacteriaceae; genus Microbacterium; species Microbacterium sp. SORGH_AS_0862. The sequence continues at coordinate 2,050,362 of NZ_JAUTAY010000001.1, forward strand.
GTATGGCGGTGGCACTGGGGTTGCGCCGGTTCTCGCCGTTCCTGGCGTTGGCCGTCGCGTGGGTGAGCGCGCTCGCACAGATGGCGCTGGGGCTGCCGCCCATGCTCAGCAACGTGGCGATCTTCGTCGTGCTGTACGCGACCGCCGCCTACGGGACCCGGCTGTTGTTCTGGCTCGGGTTCTCCTCCGCGGTCGCGGGCTCCGCGGCCATCGCGGTCTACCTCGTTTTCGTCAACACCTATATGGCGACGTCCGGGCTCGATTGGCGGAGCCTGCCGATCGCCGTCTTCGTCATGCTGGCGGCGCTGTTCGCCCTCGGGCTGTCGTGGACCGCGGGCGCGCTGGTGCGCACCGCGGCGCGGGCCAGAGAGACTCGGCAGGCGAGGGACGCGGCGCGCGCGCAGGTGGCGATCGAATCCGAGCGGATGCGGATCGCCCGCGACATGCACGACATCGTGGCGCACTCTCTGGCGGTGGTGATCGCGCAGGCCGACGGCGCCCGCTACGCGGCGGCGGCCGACCCGGCGGCCGCGACGACCGCACTCGGGACGATCTCGTCCACCGCGCGTTCCGCGCTGACGGATGTGCGTCTGCTGCTCACGCAGCTGCGCCATCAGCAGGGTGCCGGGCCGCAGCCGACGCTGGCGGACCTCGACGGCCTGTTCGCCCAGGTCCATGCGGCGGGCGTCGATCTGCGGGTGCAGATCGCACCGGTGCCGCCGCAGGATGTGCCGGCGGCCGTCCAGCTGGCCGTGTTCCGCATCCTGCAGGAGGCGCTCACCAACGCCCTGCGGCACGGCGACGGCCCGGTGGAGGTCTGGCTCGCGTGGCAGAGTGATCACGTGCGAGCAACCGTGCGCAATGCGCTGCGTTCCCCGGCCCGCGAGCAGCAGCGGATGCTCGAGGACGCCGGCGGGCACGGCGTCGTCGGCATGCGCGAGCGCGCGCAGCTGGTCGGCGGAACGCTGTTCGCCGGCGCCACCGACGGCGGTTTCCTCGTCGACGCGCATCTGCCGATCGGAGCCGTGGCATGAGCGCCGGGGTGCGCGTCGTCCTCGTCGACGACCAGGCGCTCTTCCGCGCCGGCATCCGCATGCTGGTGGACTCCCAGCCCGACCTGAGCGTCGTCGGCGAGGCGGGCGACGGCGTCGAGGCGATCGAGGTGGTGCGCCGAGAGCGGCCGGATGTGGTGCTGATGGACATCCGGATGCCGCGCCTCGACGGCCTTGCGGCCACGGCGGAGCTGCTCCGCGACGCCGACGCACCGCGCATCGTGATGCTGACGACCTTCGACCTGGATGAGGCGGCGGCACGCGCCATCCGGGAGGGGGCCAGCGGGTTCCTGCTGAAGGACGCGGATCCCGAGTTCCTCCTCGCCGCCATCCGCACGGTCCACGCGGGCTCCGCCGTCATCGCCGCAAGTGCCACGCGCGACCTGTTCGCGCAGTTCTCGCCTCCGCCCGTCGCGGCGCCGCCGGCCTGGCAGGCGCTGACCGACCGCGAGCGGGAGATCTTCGCGCTCGCCGCCCGCGGGCTCTCCAACGCCGAGATCGCGGAGCGGGAGTTCCTGTCGGAGGCGACCGTGAAGACGCACATCAGCCGCATCCTCGCCAAGCTCGCCCTGCGCGATCGCGTGCAGCTCGTCGTCTTCGCCTTCGAGCACGGCCTCGTCTGACCCTCCCCGGGACCCCGCCGCACGTAGGTGCCCCCCTGGTGGCCCGAGTTGCGTCGCAGTTGCGCAGATGCGCCACTTTTGCGCACCTGCCACAGTCATTCGCTGTCGCGGATGCGGAAAAGTGTGGCACTGCCGGCGCCGACCGCGCTGCCGTGGCCGTCCGCGAATCATCCGCCAGAAGGATGCGGATACGCCGGGCGGGCGACGCGGCCCATCCGGCCCGATTCATAGCGTCGGAGACATGCACATCTCCTCCAGCGAACTCGGCCTCGCCGCGCGTGTCTCGCGGCTCACGAAGACCTACGGCAGCGGCGCCGGCGCCGTCCGCGCCCTCGACGACGTCGCGGTCGGCATCCGCCGCGGCGAGTTCACCGCCGTCATGGGAGCCTCCGGTTCCGGCAAGTCCACGCTCATGCACATCATGGCCGGACTCGACGCCCCGACGAGCGGATCCGTGTGGATCGGCGACACCGACATCACCGGCCTCGGCGACCGTGAGCTGACCGTGCTCCGGCGTCGCCGGGTGGGCTTCGTGTTCCAGTCCTTCAACCTCGTGCCGACGCTCGATGTCATCGGCAACATCACGCTTCCCTTCGACCTGGACGACCGTCGCCCCTCCGCGATCGAACGCGCGCGGATCGACATGCTCGTCGAGACGCTCGGGCTGGGCTCGCGTCTGACGCATCGTCCCCACGAGCTCAGCGGTGGGCAGCAGCAACGGGTGGCGATCGCCCGCGCGCTCGCCACGGCGCCCGATCTGCTCTTCGCCGACGAGCCGACCGGGAACCTCGACTCCCGCACCGGACGTGAGGTGCTGGCACTGCTGCGCGCCGCGAGCCGTGAGCACGGTCAGTCGATCGCCATGGTCACCCACGACCCGATCGCCGCGAGCCACGCCGACCGCGTGATCTATCTCGGCGACGGCCGCGTCGTCGCCGATCACCGCGGGCAGAGCGCCGAGCAGATCGCCGCGTTCATGCTCGCCGCCGAGCAGGGGGCCGTCGCGTGAGCGCCGCGGTCCTGCCCGCAGCCGTGAGAGGCGCAGCGCCCCTCGGCTGGCTGCGCGAGCGCGGGATGGGGGCGAGCATCCTCGTCTCGGCCATCTCCACGGCGTTCGGGGTCATCCTCATCTCCGCCACCGGCTACATCGCCGCGCTCCTGCGGGCGGACCCCTACATCGGCGACAGCGGCACGCTCGCCTTCGTGCTCAGCTTCCTCACCGTGCTGCTGGTGGGCGTGGCGGTCTACGTCGCCGCGATCGTCACGGCCAACACCTTCGCCACGGTCGTCGCCGGTCGGACGCGCCGGATCGCCCTGCTCCGCCTCATCGGTGCGTCAGCGCGGTCGCAGCGCACGGAGCTCGCGCGGCAGGGCCTCGTCGTGGGCGCGATCGGTGCGCTCGTCGGCCTCGTCGGCGGAACACTCGTCGCTGTCATCGGGGTCGGCGCGGCCGACTGGGCGCTGGGACTCGACGTGTCCTTCACCCCCGTCGAGCCGATGCTCGTCGTGCCCGCGGTGATCGTCGCACTCACCACGTGGGCCGCCGCATGGGCGGGATCGCGGCGGGTGCTCACCGTCACGCCGCTCGAGGCACTCGGCGGCTCTGTCGAGGCGCCCTACGCTCGCGCCGCACGCCGCACCGGACGCAACGCCTCGGCGCTTGTCCTGCTGGTGCTGGGCGCGCTCCTGCTCGGAGGCGGGATCGCATACGGGCTGGTGAGCCCGACCGGCGTCGTCATTGCCTTCTTCGGCGGCGTGCTGTCCTTCACCGGCCTCGCGCTGGGCGCGACGTTCGTGATGCCGCCCGTCCTGCGCATGGTCGGCTCGGTCTTCGGCCGTTCGGCCATGTCGCGGCTGGCGGCTCAGAACGCGCTGCGCTACCCGGAGCGCTCGAGCCGGATGGCGATCGGCGTCGTCATGGGCGTCACCCTCATCACGATGTTCGCCGTCGCGATCGCCTCCACGAAGGCCGTCATGACCGCCGCGGGCGGAGGATCGATGCCGGAGGATCTGTCGCGCGTGCTCGACACCTTCTCCGCCGTCATGATGGGACTCGTCGCGGTCTCCGCTGTCATCGCGGGTGTGGGACTGGTCAACCTGTTGACGCTGGGTGTGGTGCAGCGCCGCCGCGAGCTCGGTCTGCTTCGTACCCTCGGCGTCTCGAACGCGCAGCTGCGCGCCATGGTGCTGCGTGAGGCCGCTCACATCACGATCGCGGCAACCGCAACGGGTCTGGTGCTCGGGATCGTGTACGGCTGGGCGGGTGCGCAGTCCCTCCTCGGTTCCGTGCCGATCGACCCCACGCGCCCGCCCGAGCCGACGTTCGTGCTCCCGGCGATCCCGCCGATCCCCGTGCTCGTGATCGTCGCGGCGACGACCGTGCTCACCCTCGTCGCGGCCGTCGTGCCGACCCGGCTCGCCACGCGCGTCGCGCCCATCGAGGCGCTCGCCGAGGCGTGAGCCGTGGGGCGGGTCCGTGCCGGGCGGTGCGGACCCGCTCAGGCGGAGGCGACGGCCTCCGGATCGTGGGCCCACGAGGGCGCGAGCGCGCGGATGCGGGAGCCCCGCCACTGCCACGTCGCCCACAGCACCGGCCAGAACAGCGGGGCGGTCCGCCCCTCGATCACGAGCCGCTCGCGCCAGAGCGTGCGGCCGTAGCCCGCGGGGCTCACCGCCATCTGGTGGTCCCACACATCCAGCGACGCGAGGGGACCGGTCAGCGGAGCCCCCGAGTCGCGGAAGATCCGCACCGGGCCGCGGAGCTCGTCGACCGCGCGATCGCTGACCGAGATGAGCTGGGTCCCGAGGGGCAGGAGCCCGCCGGCGAAGAGTCCCACGGCGACGTCCTGACCGCTCTCCCAGCTGGTCGGGAGCGGGCTGAGCGGCTGCATGTCGATCAGGGGGCCGTAGAGCTCGGCGACGGCGCGCGGCGAATGCAGCGCGCGCCAGGCCGCATCCGGATCGCAGTCGATGACGAACTTCAGCAGGATGCGCATGGCCCCAGTCTGCCCCGCGCGTCTCTCGACGTCACGCGGCTCGGCGCCGGGCCGGGCTCGTCCTAGTCTGGACGGATGCCCGAGATCGCCGACCAGTCGCGCTACCAGATCCGCTTCGAGTGGGGATCGCCCGGGGTGCGCCGGCTCGCCGCATCCGACGTGGTCGTGATCGTGGACGTGCTGTCCGCGTCTACCGAGGTCGTGGATGCGGTCGCCGCAGGCGCCGCGGTCCCGCTCGCCGAGACGGGGCTCGCCGAGCTCGCGGGCGCCGCTCACGATGCCGGCGCGGTCGTGCTGCTCGGCGCGCTGCGCAACGCGGCCGCCGTCGCCGCTGCGGTGCTGGCGGAGCAGCAGCGTCGTGGCGCGCGCACCTCCGTCGCGGTGATCGCCGCGGGAGATGCGGATGCGGCCGGCTGGCGCGTCGCCGTCGAGGATCAGTTCGGCGCGGGGGCCGTCATCGATGCGCTCGGAGCGCTCGGGCTCGACCACACCTCGCCCGAGGCCGCCGCTGCGTGCGAGTCGTTCCGCGGCCTGCAGAGCGCGGTGCGGCACCTGCTCACGGCGAGCGCGAGCGGACAGGCGCTGCTGGAGGCGGGGGCGCGCGAGGCAGTGCTGTCCGCGGCGACGCTCGATGCCGCGTCCGCGGTGCCGGTTCTGCGGGACGGCGTCTTCGTCGCGGCGTGAGGCCTCAGCGCGGCGTGGACGCCGCCATCCGCGCGGCACGCGTGATCTCGCGCCTGGTCCAGGTGAACGCGAAGCGCGGGTCGTAGCGCGGCGCGCAGCTGGCGCAGGAGGTCTGGCGGGTCGCCTTGCGGTGTCGGTAGACGACGTGTCCGTTGGGGCACACCCCCACCCAGGGGGCGAGATCCGTGGCGGTCTCGCCGTGGTGGGTGGCGCCGCCGACATACCCGAGGTCGCGGGCGATGCGCTTCCACTGGGGGCCGTGTCCGGCGGTCGAGCCCGCCAGCGCGTGCGCGACCTCGTGCAGCAGCGTCTGGTGGTTGGTGTCGTCGTCGTAGCGTGCGCTCAGATAGCGCGAGAGGCTGATGCGGCGTTTCGTGTAGTCGCAGAGACCGGCGCGACGCTTCGCATTGTCGAAGCCGAAGCTCCAGCTGTCATCGAGATGCAGCGCGATCAGGGCCTCCGCCCAGACGCGCACGCGCTGCAGATCCGACATGGGACGAGCGTAGATCGAGCCGCGGACAGCGGGCGGCTCAGCTGGCGACGCTCGCCGCGATGCGGCGGCGATCGACCGTGTCGATGGCGAGCAGCGTCGTCTCGAGCTGATCCTCGGGTGCCCCGGCCTGCTGGCGCAGGAACAGCGTGCGCTTGAAGTCGGCGCGGGCCGCATCCAGGTCTTCGCCGTCCAGGTGCACCTTGCCGCGGTGCTGGTAGGCGAAGGCGGCGATGCCCGCCCAGCCCTGGCCTTCGGCCTCCTCGGCGCAGGTCGTGAGCTCGTGCGCCGCGGCGCCGAGCTGGCCCCGCTCCTGCTGCACCGTGGCGTGCAGGATGCGGGCGCGCAGCAGATCCTTGCGGGTGCCGGCCATGCGCGCGGTGCGCACCGTCTGCTCGGCTACGAGGAGGGCCTCGTCGAGCTGATCGGTGACCTTCAACAGCCAGACGCGCTCCATCAGCGCGGCCAGGCTGCGCTGCGAGCCGATCTCTTCGAGCCGCTCCAGGCATTCCCGCTCGTCGACGATCTCACGCAGCGTCTCCGGGTGGTGCCCCCTGATATAGCTCACGTTGCTCCCTTCGTGCCGGCGCCGCATCCAGTGTCCCCGACCTCCGCCGCTGGGCGCTTCAGGCACGCCGCGCCCACGCCTCCACCTTTCCCCGCGAGACTGCATCTCCCTGACGAGATCACGGGTGAAGACAGTGATCTCGTGCCGGAGATGCAGTCTCGCGCTCAGAGAGAACGAGAGCGGGCGCCCCCACGCCGCGCTCAGAGTTCGAAGAGGGATGCGGCGGGTTTCGGCGAAGGCGTGGCGGTCGCATCCGTCGCGGGAACCGCGCCGCGCACGAACTCCTCGAGCTCCGCACCGATCGCGACCTTCGCCGGATGCGGGCCCGCCGCCATCAGGCGCGGCAGCCAGGCTGTCGGCAGGGGAGCGGCGGATGCGGCGATCACGAGGTTGCCGAAGCGTCGTCCCTTGAGCGTCTGCACCTCCGCGAGCAGCGCGATCTCCGGCAGCACCTCCCGCACGGTCGCCACCTGTCGCCGTGCGAAGGCGAGGCCCGCGCCGTCGGCGACGTTCACGAGCAGCACCCCGTCCGGGGCGAGGAGACGGGCCGCATCCCGGTAGAACTCCACGGTGGTCAGGTGGGCGGGCGTCTGGGCGCCCGCGTACACGTCGGACACGAGGAGGTCGACGTTTCCCGCCAACGACTCGGGCAGGCGTGCGAGCCCCGCCCTGGCGTCCCCGATGCGCACCCGGATCTGTGCGCCGCGCGGCAGCGGGAGGTTCGTGCGCACGAGGTCGACGAGGGCCTGTTCGAGCTCGATGACCTGCTGGCGGGACCCCGGGCGCGTGTGGGCGACGTAGCGGGGGATGGTGAGAGCGCCGCCGCCGAGATGCACAGCGGTGAGCGGCTGACCGGGCAGGCGCAGCTGGTCGATGACGGCGGCCATCCGTCCGATGTACTCGAAGTGCAGATGGGTCGGGTCGTCGAGGTCGACGTGCGACTGCGGCGTGCCGGCGACATCCAGCTCGAATCCGCTCGTGAACGACGAGGGGACGATGCGGGCGATCGAGCCGTCCGACAGTCGCGCCTCCGGATGCGAGACGTGCTCGTAACGCGCGCGGGCCATGTGTCCACAGTACGGCGGCACTACCGTGTGCACATGCCCTCGATCGATCTGAACGCGGACCTCGGCGAGACCGTCGACGGCGAGCCGACCGCCGACGATGCGGCGATGTTCGCGGTGGTCTCCAGTGCCAGCGTCGCATGCGGAGGCCACGCGGGCGACCCCGACGCGATGCGCGCCGCTGTGGCGCTGGCAGAGGCGGGCGGCGTCGCGATCGGAGCACACCCCTCCTATCCCGACCGCGCCGGATTCGGGCGTCGGGCGATACGGATCGCGCCCGCCCGGCTGCGACGCGAACTCGCCGCCCAGTTGGGCGCCCTCCGTGCCGCGGGCGCCGACATCCGCTACGTGAAGCCGCACGGTGCGCTGTACCACGAGGCCGGCGGTGATCCGCAGACGGCGGCAGCGGTCGTCGCCGAGGTCGCCGCTCTCGCGGACGAACTCGGCCGGCCCGTCCCGGTGCTGGGCCTCGGCGATCGCCTGCGCGAAGCGGCGGCGGATGCGGGCGTCCCGTTCTTCGGCGAGGCCTTCCTCGACCGCGGGTATCTGCCGGACGGTTCGCTCGTGCCGCGGGGCACGACGGGGGCGCTGCTGCGCGACCCGGATCAGGTCGCCGCACGCGCGGTGCGCCTGGCGACGGCGGGGGAGGTCGTGGCTGTCGACGGCTCCGTCGTGCGCACCGAGGCGGTCTCGCTCTGCCTGCACGGCGATACGCCCGAGGCGGTGGCGATGGCCCGCGCCGTCCGCGCGGCGCTCACGGCGGCCGGGGTTGAGGTCCGGGCGCCGTGGTGACCGGCCGGCGACGCGTCCTGCCCTTCGGGGCGGGCGGCCTGCTCATCGAGCTCGAGGACCTGGATGCGGTGCTGGGCCTGCACGCGGGTCTTGCCGCATCGGCTCTCGACGGCGTCGAAGAACTGGTCCCCGCGGCGCGCACGGTGCTCGTCCGCTTCGATCCGCGCCGGGTCCCGGCGCAGGCGGTGCGGGCGTGGATCGCAGCGACGGATGCGGCCGCATCCCGGACGGACACCGATGCGCAGGAGGTGACGCTTCCCACCGTCTACGACGGGATGGATCTCGCCGAGGCGGGGCGATGGGCCGCCCTGTCGCCGGTCGAGCTCGTCGAGCGGCACGTGCGCACGCCCTGGCGGGTCGCGTTCACGGGGTTCGCTCCTGGATTCGCCTATCTCGTGGGGGAGGGGTGGGATCTCGACATCCCTCGCCTGGACGCCCCGCGCACGCGCGTGCCCGCCGGTGCCGTCGCGCTCGCCGCGGGGTTCACGGGAACCTATCCGCGGGCGACGCCGGGCGGATGGCGCATCATCGGCACCACGACCGCGCCGCTCTTCGACCCGGATGCGGTCGTCCCGGCGCTGTTGACCGCCGGGACGCGTGTGCGCTTCCGGCCGGAGCGGGCGCGTGTCGAGCTGCCCGCCCCGACGGCGGCGACGACGACGGGGGCGCGGGCGCTGCGCATCGACGATCCCGGACCGCTGGCGACCATCCAGGACCTCGGGCGACCGGGCGCCGCTGCCATGGGCATCGCCGTGTCCGGGGCGGCCGATCGTCGTGCGGCGGCCCTCGCCAATCGCCTCGTCGGCTCTGCGCAGACGGCCGCCGTCATCGAGATCCTGCTGGGGCCGTTCCGTGCGACGGCGCTGGCCGATCGATGGATCGCGGTGACGGGCGGACTGGGCGCGCTGCGCATCGACGGCAGGGCCGCCGACCCGCACCGTGCCGTGCTCTGGCCCTCGGGTTCGGTGCTCGAGATCGGCCCCCTCGCCACGGGCCTTCGGGCCTATCTCGCGGTGCGGGGCGGGATCGATGTGCCCCGCAGGGCGGGCTCCCGAGCCACCGACACCCTTGCGGGCCTCGGTCCCGCTCCGCTCGTTGCGGGCGACGAGATCCCCGTGGGGGCGGAGATCGCGGGCGAGGTGCCTCCGATCGACGCCGTCGCGTGGACGGCGCCCGCGCCCGGCGACGTGATTCTGGAGGTGGCGCCGGGACCGCGCGTCGACTGGTTCGCCGCCGACGCCGAACGGGCGCTCTTCGCCGGCGGGTGGCACGTGTCCTCGACCGCCGACCGCGTCGGCGTGCGCCTGGAGGGGCCCGGGCTGACCCGCATCCGCGCGGGGGAGCTGGCGAGCGAGGGCATGGTCCCCGGTGCGCTGCAGGTGCCGCCGGACGGGCGGCCGGTCGTGCTCGGAGTCGACGGTCCGGTCACCGGCGGGTACCCGGTGATCGCCGTCGCCACGGCCGAGTCCCTGGACCGCCTCGCGCAGGCGAGGCCCGGTAGCCGCGTGCGGATCAGGCCCGTCGGATGAGGGCCGGCGGGGTCGACGCGCGGTTATACCGCAGGTCGTGAAACTCGTCAAGAATTCCACTGGACACGGCGCGTCATCTGACATATAGTTGGTCTTTGCGCTCCCTCCTCCCATGCCCTCATATGGTGGTCGGCCTGCGTGCGTGCCCCCGCAGATAGCGGCGTGCGGTGCGAACGCGTCGGGAAGATCGAGCACTCCATCTGACATCAGAATCACGAGCCCCCGCCCGGGCCCATGGAGGTTATCCCTTGGCTGCCGCGCCCCACGCAAGCACCCCCACCACCAAGACCCCCAAGAACGGACGCGGCGCTTCGCGTCTGTCCTTCGCGAAGATCACCGACACGCTGACGGTCCCCGACCTTCTCGCGCTGCAGACGGAGTCCTTCGACTGGCTCGTCGGCAACGACGCCTGGAAGGCGCGTGTCGCCGAGGCTCAGGCCGCCGGTCGCACCGACGTGCCGGCCACGAGCGGTCTCGAGGAGATCTTCGAGGAGATCTCCCCGATCGAAGACCTCAGCGAGACGATGCAGCTGAGCTTCACGAACCCCTACCTCGAGCCCGAGAAGTACTCCATCGAGGAGTGCAAGGAGCGCGGCAAGACGTACGCGGCCCCGCTCTACGTCGAGGCCGAGTTCATGAACCACCAGACCGGTGAGATCAAGACGCAGACGGTCTTCATGGGCGACTTCCCGCTCCAGACCGACAAGGGCACGTTCATCATCAACGGCACGGAGCGCGTCGTCGTGTCGCAGCTCGTGCGTTCGCCCGGTGTGTACTTCGACCGCGTCGCCGACAAGACGAGCGACAAGGACATCGTCTCGGCTCGGGTCATCCCCAGCCGCGGCGCCTGGCTCGAGTTCGAGATCGACAAGCGCGACCAGGTGGGCGTGCGCATCGACCGCAAGCGCAAGCAGTCGGTCACCGTGTTCCTGAAGGCGCTCGGTCTGTCCAGCGAAGACATCATGAACGAGTTCGCGGGCTTCAGCTCGATCGAGGAGACCCTCGAGAAGGACACGATCCTCACCAAGGAAGACGCGCTGCGCGACATCTACCGCAAGCTGCGTCCGGGCGAGCAGGTCGCCGCCGAGGCTGCGCGTGCGCTGCTGGACAACTTCTACTTCTCGTCCAAGCGCTACGACCTCGCCAAGGTCGGTCGCTACAAGATCAACCAGAAGCTGGGCCTTGACACCCCGCTGACCGATTCGGTGCTCACGGTCGACGACATCGTCGCGACCATCAAGTACCTCGTCCGCCTCCACCGCGGCGACACGACCTTCGAGGGCGTGCGCGCCGGCAAGAAGGCGGAGATCCGCATCGACGTCGACGACATCGACAACTTCGGCAACCGCCGCATCCGCGCGGTCGGCGAGCTCATCCAGAACCAGGTCCGCACGGGTCTGTCGCGCATGGAGCGCGTCGTCCGCGAGCGCATGACGACGCAGGACATCGAGGCGATCACGCCGCAGACCCTGATCAACGTGCGTCCGGTCGTCGCGGCGATCAAGGAGTTCTTCGGAACCTCGCAGCTGTCGCAGTTCATGGACCAGAACAACCCGCTCGCGGGTCTGACCCACAAGCGTCGCCTGTCGGCGCTGGGCCCCGGCGGTCTGTCGCGTGAGCGTGCCGGTGTCGAGGTCCGTGACGTGCACCCTTCGCACTACGGCCGCATGTGCCCGATCGAGACGCCGGAAGGCCCGAACATCGGTCTGATCGGTTCGCTCGCCTCCTTCGCGCGCATCAACGCGTTCGGGTTCATCGAGACCCCGTACCGCCGCGTCGTGAACGGTCGCGTCACCACCGACATCGACTACCTCACCGCCAGCGAGGAGAACGACTTCATCGTCGCTCAGGCCGGTGCCGAGCTCGACGCCGAAGGCTCCTTCACGCAGGACCGCGTGCTGGCCCGTCGCGGCCAGGGTGGCGAGGTCGACCTGTTCCCGGTCGACGAGATCGGCTACATGGACGTCTCGCCGCGCCAGATGGTGTCGGTCGCGACCTCGCTGATCCCCTTCCTCGAGCACGACGACGCGAACCGCGCCCTGATGGGTGCCAACATGCAGCGCCAGGCCGTGCCGCTGGTTCGCAGCGAGTCCCCCGTGGTCGGAACCGGTATGGAGGGCTACGCCGCCGTCGACGCCGGTGACGTCGTCACCGCCAAGCGTTCCGGCGTCGTCGCGGAGGTCTCCGCCGATGTCGTCACCATCCAGGCGGATGAGGGCGGCACCGACGACTACTTCCTGCGCAAGTTCGACCGCTCCAACCAGGGCACGTCGTACAACCAGCGCGTCGTGGTCTCCGCCGGTGAGCGCATCGAGGCCGGCGAGGTCATCGCCGACGGTCCCGCGACCGAGAACGGCGAGCTCGCCCTCGGCAAGAACCTGCTCGTCGGGTTCATGACGTGGGAGGGTCACAACTTCGAGGACGCGATCATCCTCAGCCAGGAGCTCGTGAAGGACGACACCCTCTCCTCGATCCACATCGAGGAGTACGAGGTCGACGCCCGCGACACGAAGCTCGGCAAGGAGGAGATCACGCGCGACCTGCCGAACGTGAGCCCCGACCTGCTGAAGGACCTCGACGAGCGCGGCATCATCCGCATCGGTGCCGAGGTCCGCCCCGGCGACATCCTCGTCGGCAAGGTCACACCCAAGGGTGAGACCGAGCTCTCGGCCGAGGAGCGACTGCTCCGCGCGATCTTCAACGAGAAGAGCCGCGAGGTCCGTGACACTTCTCTGAAGGTGCCCCACGGTGAGCAGGGCACGATCATCGCCGTCAAGGAGTTCAACGCCGAGGACGGCGACGACGAGCTCGGCTCCGGCGTCAACCGCCGGGTCGTGGTCTACATCGCCCAGAAGCGCAAGATCACCGAGGGTGACAAGCTCGCCGGCCGTCACGGCAACAAGGGTGTCATCGCGAAGATCCTCCCCGTCGAGGACATGCCCTTCCTTGCCGACGGCACGCCGCTCGACGTCATCCTCAACCCGCTCGGTATCCCCGGTCGAATGAACTTCGGTCAGGTCCTCGAGCTCCACCTCGGCTGGATCGCCCAGCAGGGCTGGAAGGTCGAGGGCAACCCGGAGTGGGCCGCGAACCTGCCGAAGGAGGCCTTCGAGGCCCCCGCCGGCACCAAGGTCGCCACCCCGGTGTTCGACGGTGCGTTCGAGTCGGAGATCGCGGGTCTGCTCGACTCGACGAACCCCACCCGTGACGGCGTGCGACTGATCGACTCCAGCGGTAAGACCACGCTGTTCGACGGCCGCAGCGGAGAGCCCTTCCCGGCACCCATCTCCGTCGGGTACATGTACATCCTGAAGCTGCACCACCTCGTGGACGACAAGATCCACGCGCGCTCCACCGGTCCGTACTCGATGATCACGCAGCAGCCGCTGGGTGGTAAGGCGCAGTTCGGCGGCCAGCGCTTCGGTGAGATGGAGGTGTGGGCCCTCGAGGCCTACGGCGCCGCCTACGCGCTGCAGGAGCTCCTCACGATCAAGTCCGACGACATCCTCGGCCGCGTCAAGGTGTACGAGGCGATCGTCAAGGGCGAGAACATCCAGGAGCCCGGTATCCCCGAGTCCTTCAAGGTGCTCATGAAGGAGATGCAGTCGCTCTGCCTGAACGTCGAGGTCCTCTCGGCCGACGGTACGGCTGTCAACCTGCGCGACACCGATGACGACGCCTTCCGCGCTGCGGAGGAGCTCGGCATCAACATCTCCAGCCGGTTCGAGTCCTCGTCCATCGACGAGATCTGACCCCGGCTCACTCACCGAGATTTATTAGGCACACAGGAGAACCAGTGCTCGAATCCACCACTTTCGACCAGATCCGCATCGGGCTGGCCACGGCCGACGACATCCGTCGTTGGTCCTTCGGCGAGGTCAAGAAGCCCGAGACGATCAACTACCGCACCCTGAAGCCCGAGAAGGACGGTCTGTTCGGCGAGCAGATCTTCGGACCCTCGCGCGACTGGGAGTGCGCCTGCGGCAAGTACAAGCGTGTCCGCTTCAAGGGCATCGTCTGCGAGCGCTGCGGCGTGGAGGTCACCAAGAGCTCCGTCCGTCGTGAGCGCATGGGCCACATCGAGCTCGCCGCGCCCGTCACCCACATCTGGTACTTCAAGGGCGTCCCCTCGCGCCTGGGCTACCTGCTGGACATGGCGCCGAAGGACCTCGAGAAGGTCATCTACTTCGCCGCCTACATGGTGATCTCCGTCGATGAGGAGGGCCGCCACCGCGACCTCCCCACCCACGAGAACAACCTGCGTCTCGAGATCAAGAACCTCGGCGACCGCCGCGACGCCCGTGTGGCCGCTCGCCTGGCCGCCCTCGAGGAGGAGCTCGCGACGCTCGAGGCGGAGGACGCCAAGGCCGACGCCAAGAAGAAGGCCAAGGACGCGGCCGAGAAGGAGATGGCTCTCATCCGCAAGCGCGGTGACGAGCAGATCGCCAAGCTCGAGCGCGTCTGGGAGGAGTTCCGCTCCCTCGAGGTCGGCGCCCTGAAGCCCGAGGACGAGATCTTCAACGAGCTCGTCGACCGCTTCGGTCAGTACTTCGAGGCCCACATGGGTGCGGAGTCGATCAAGCGTCGCCTGGAGAGCTTCGACCTGGCCGCCGAGGCCGACAGCCTGCGTCTGCAGATCTCCGAGGGCAAGGGCCAGCGCAAGATCCGTGCGATCAAGCGCCTCAAGGTCGTCAACTCGTTCCTGTCGACCGGCATGTCGCCGGCGTCGATGGTCCTGGACGTCGTCCCGGTCATCCCGCCGGAGCTGCGCCCGATGGTCCAGCTCGACGGTGGCCGCTTCGCCACCAGCGACCTGAACGACCTCTACCGTCGCGTGATCAACCGCAACAACCGTCTTCGTCGTCTGATCGACCTCGGTGCCCCCGAGATCATCGTCAACAACGAGAAGCGGATGCTGCAGGAGGCCGTCGACGCGCTGTTCGACAACGGTCGTCGTGGTCGCCCGGTCACGGGTACCGGCAACCGCGCCCTCAAGTCCCTCAGCGACATGCTGAAGGGTAAGCAGGGTCGATTCCGTCAGAACCTGCTCGGCAAGCGCGTCGACTACTCCGGCCGTTCGGTCATCATCGTCGGCCCGCAGCTCAAGCTGCACCAGTGTGGCCTGCCCAAGCAGATGGCCCTGGAGCTGTTCAAGCCGTTCGTGATCAAGCGCCTGATCGACCTCGGTCACTCGCAGAACATCAAGGCCGCCAAGCGTGCCGTCGAGCGCACGCGTCCCGAGATCTGGGACGTGCTCGAGGAGATCATCCGCGAGCGTCCCGTGCTGCTCAACCGCGCTCCCACGCTGCACCGTCTGGGCATCCAGGCGTTCGAGCCGCAGCTCGTCGAGGGCAAGGCCATCCAGCTCCACCCGCTCGTGTGTGCCGCCTTCAACGCGGACTTCGACGGTGACCAGATGGCTGTGCACCTGCCGCTGTCGGTCGAGGCGCAGGCCGAGGCCCGCATCCTGATGCTCGCGTCGAACAACATCCTGAAGCCGTCGGACGGCCGCCCGGTCACCCTGCCCTCGCAGGACATGATCATCGGTCTGCACCACCTGACCACGGTCAAGGAGGGTGCCGTCGGTGAGGGCCGCGTGTTCGGTTCGGTCGGTGAGGCGATCCTGGCCAAGGACGAGGGCACCCTCGACCTGCAGGCCAAGGTCCGCATCCGCGTTCCCGGTCTGACCTTCCTCGAGGGCGAAGCCCCCGAGGGCTACGAGCGCCACGGTCTCGTGGACGCCTCGCTCGGTCAGGCGATCTTCAACGACACGCTCCCCAAGGGCTACCCGTTCGTGCGCGAACAGGCCGACAAGGGCAAGCTGTCGCAGATCGTCAACAAGCTGGCCGAGGAGTACCCCAAGGTCGAGGTAGCCGCGTCCCTGGACCGCATCAAGGACGCCGGCTTCTACTGGGCCACGCGTTCGGGTGTGACCGTTGCGCTCAGCGACGTGCTGACCCCGCCGAACAAGGCGGAGATCATCGCGGGCTACGAGAAGCAGGCCGCGAAGGTCCAGTCCCAGTACGAGAAGGGCCTCACGACCGACGCCGAGCGTCGTCAGGAGCTCATCAAGATCTGGACGGCTGCGACCGACGAGGTCCAGGCTGCGATGAAGAGCCACTTCCCGGCCGACAACACCATCAACCGGATGGTGAGCTCGGGCGCCCGTGGTAACTGGCTGCAGATCCGTAACATCGCGGGTATGCGTGGTCTGGTGAACAACCCGAAGGGTGAGATCATCGCCCGCCCGATCATCTCCTCGTACCGCGAGGGTCTGAGCGTGGCCGAGTACTTCATCGCGACCCACGGTGCCCGTAAGGGTCTCGCCGACACCGCTCTGCGTACCGCCGACTCGGGTTACCTGACGCGTCGACTCGTCGACGTGTCGCAGGACGTCATCATCCGCGAGGAGGACTGCGCCACGACCAAGGGTCTGGAGCTGCCCATCGCCGCCGCGGGTGCCGACGGGGTGCTCATCAAGGACGCCAACGTCGAGAACTCGGTGTTCGCCCGTACGCTCGCCGCGGACGTGGTCAGCCCGAGCGGCGAGGTTCTCGCCGAGGCCGGTTCGGATGTGGGCGACGTGCTCATCAACCGCCTGGTCGAGGGCGGCGTCACCTCCATCAAGGTGCGCTCGGTCCTGACCTGCGACTCCGCCGTCGGTGTGTGCGCGAAGTGCTACGGCCGCTCGCTCGCGACCGGCAAGGTCGTCGACATCGGCGAGGCCGTCGGCATCATCGCGGCCCAGTCGATCGGTGAGCCCGGTACCCAGCTGACGATGCGTACCTTCCACACCGGTGGTTCGGCGTCGGCCGAGGACATCACGCAGGGTCTGCCCCGCGTGCAGGAGCTCTTCGAGGCGCGTACCCCCAAGGGTTCCTCGCCCATCGCAGAGGCCGACGGACGCATCACGATCGAAGAGACTGAGAAGCAGAAGAAGGTCATCCTCACGCCCGACAACGGTGACGAGCCGCACGTCTACCCCGTGCTCAAGCGCGCCACCCTGCTCGTCGAGGACGGCCAGCGCGTCGAGGTCGGTCAGCCCCTCCAGGTCGGCACGCTCGACCCGAAGGAGATCATGCGCGTCATGGGCGCCCGCGAGGTGCAGAAGTACCTCGTCGGCGGTGTCCAGGGCGTGTACCGGTCGCAGGGTGTCCCGATCCACGACAAGCACATCGAGGTCATCGTCCGCCAGATGCTGCGCAAGGTCACCGTGGTCGACCACGGCGACACCACGCTGCTGCCCGGCGAGATGGTCGACTCGCGTCGCTTCATCGACATCAACCGCGCATCCGTCGCCGAGGGCAAGCGCCCCGCGTCGGGCCGCCCGGAGCTGATGGGTATCACGAAGGCCTCGCTCGCGACCGAGTCGTGGCTGTCGGCCGCTTCCTTCCAGGAGACGACCCGCGTTCTGACGCAGGCCGCGATGGAGGGCAAGAGCGACCCGCTCGTGGGCCTGAAGGAGAACGTGATCATCGGAAAGCTGATCCCCGCGGGGACCGGCCTGTCGAAGTACCGCAACGTCACGGTCGAGGCGACCGAAGAGGCCAAGAGCGAGCGGTACCCCAACCGCATCTTCGCCTCGGACGGTGCGTACAGCGACTCCGACCTGAGCTACGTCGACTTCGACAGCTTCTCGACGGACGACTTCACGCCCGGGACCTACAACTGATTGAGGCGAGAGGGGAACGAGCGAGCTCGTTCCCCCGAGCCGATTGAGGTTGTCGAGCGGCACAGCCGTGAGAACAACTGATCGAGTCGGTCCCGACTGACGACGAAGGCCTCCGAGCTCCGGCTCGGGGGCCTTCGTCGTTCCCCGTCCGCACAGTGGGCATTCGGCTGGCGCCAAGCCCGGCCGGTTACCGTGTCCGCATGCAGCTCGCCGTTCGTTCCGCAGGCTCCGGTGCGCGCACCGCGATCCTCATCCACGGCATCATGTCCGACTCGCGGGCGTGGCATCGCGTGAGCGACGACCTCGAGGCGGCCGGCTTCCGCGTGCTCGCCGTCGACCTCGCCGGACACGGGCGGAGTCCTCGGTCCCGCAGCTACTCGCCGACCGCCTGGGCCGAGGACGTCATCGAGACGCTGGAGCCGATGCTGGAGCACGCTCCGGATCTGATCGTCGGGCATTCCCTCGGAGCGCTCGTGGCGAGCATCGTGGCCGAGCGGCTCGCGCCCCGTGCAGCCGTCTACGTGGACCCCGCCTTCGCCTTCCCGCGGGGAGTGCGCGGACTCGCGTACAAGCTCGCCTTCGCCCTCGCCCCCAAGCCGCGTCGGGGGATGCTGCGGCGCATGAACCCCGGCTGGAGCGCGCAGGACATCGACCTCGAGCTGGCGTCGCTGCAGGCCTGGGACAAACGCACGATCCTCGGCCTCGCCGACACCCGTGCCCTCGTCGCGCCGCGTCGGCCTCGGCAGCCGAGTCTCGTCGTGCTGGCCGAGAAGAGCCTGCTGATCACACGCACCGTCGCCGCCGCCATGCGCGGCGACGGGCTCACCGTGACGGTGCTGCAGGGGGCCGGCCACACCGTCTTCCGCGACGACCACGCGGGGTTCATGGGACTCGTCCACGGCTGGATCGCCGCTCACGTGCCCGCCCGCACCTGACGCCGCGTGCCGCTGCCTCGCTTCGCCGGATGCGACGCGTAGCGTGGACGGGGGAGGACGGCGTGGCACGGATCGGCGGTCGCAACAGCTTCATGGCATGGGTCGTGGGGCTCGGCAGCGCTGCCGTGGTGGCGGCGCTGGTGGTCCTCGCCCTCCCGGCGATCCCTGCGGGCATCCAGATGGTCGGTGACACCCTGCGGTCCTCGACATCCGCCCCCGTCGCCCAGGGAGAGGCAGCCGCCCCCCAGGCCACCTCATCCACCCCGCTGTGCCAGGGCCTCTATACGGAGGCGCTCTGGGCGGAGCTGACCCAGCGCGCCGGAGGAGTGCCGGTGCAGGACACGAGTGCGCCGCGCGTGTCGGCCACGACGCTGGTGGCCTCCCTGGCGCCCGAGGTGACGGTCTCGTGCACGTTCACCGGCATCAACACCGGTTCGCTCGTGACGACGGTGGCGAAGGTGGATGCGGGCGCCGCCCGCCTCGCCCGTTCGACGCTGGAGACGGCCGGCTACGAGTGCGGTGACTTCGGCGACGGCGTGCGCTGCCGACTGACGACGGCGGAGGGTGCGGAGGATCAGGTCATCCGGGACGGCGTCTGGCTGGCCAGCGAGTTCACGGGCTGGCATCCCGATCGCTACACCGAACGCGTCGCGCTGCAGCTCTGGCCGAGCTGAGCGCACTCAGTCGAAGACGCGCGAGATCACCGCATCCGTGTAGCCGGACGGCGCGAGCCCCACGTACTGCGTGTCCACCAGCACACCGTCGCGCCAGAACAGCGTGCGACCGTCGTTGACCGGGTACTGCGGATCGACCCAGACCTTCTCGCACCGGGTCCCGTTGTCCGGGGTGTAGCAGGTGAAGCCATCGCCGACGAGGGCGTTGAGCATGTCGAGAGCGGGTCCGCGCGACTTCTTCGAGATCGTGGTCGTGAGCCTGCCGGTGTCGGTCGCCGGGCTTCCCCAGATGCAGGTGAGGCTTCCGTCGGCCTGCGCGCCGGCGGTTCCGAAGGCCGGGTCGTTGAGCGGTACGTCGGCGAGCTGTGCGAGCACCGCGTCGGACAGGATCTCTCGGCAGTCGGTGGGAATGGCGACCGGGGTCGCGGTGGGTGTCGGGGTCGCGGTCGGAGTCGGGGCGGGCGAGGACGACGGCGGGAGCACGGAGCCGGTCGGTGCGGGCGAGGGTTCCGGGGCGCAGCCCGCCAGGGCGAACAGAGCGAGAAGAGCCGAGGATGCCATGAGCAGGCTCGTTCTCGAGCTCCGGCGCAGCGTCATGGGGCCAGGTTAGCCGCACGGATCGCCGCGCGCCGCGCGCCTGACACGGCCGACACCGACCCGGCGTTACCCTCGGGAAGCGGATGTGCACCCCCGCTGAAGGAGCGACAGCGATGACCGAGCAGAAGACGCCCTCGGCCGGCGAACCCGTGGAGGAGCCGAACGTCGTCGTGGACGACGTCGTGGGCAACGCGAACGAGGCCCTGGCCGACGCGGAGGCCGCTCAGCGCACGGCGACCGGAGAGCAGGAGGTCGCCTCGGAGCGTGTCGTCGAGGAGGACGTGGTGGTCGTCGAGACGCCGACCGCCGACGGCGAGCGTGTCGTCGAGGAGGTCGTCGTGACCGAGACGGCGACCGACCAGGCCCGTGCCGACGACGACGTCCCCTGGTACGACCGCCCGGAGACCGTCCCCATGGACCCGGAGCCTGCTGCCACGACAGCGATTCCGGCCGCCGCCGAAGCGACGACGGTGACGCCGGTCGCCGCGTCCGAGCCGGTCTACGGTGCTGCTGCGGCTCAGCCGATCTTCGTGCAGGCGCCCGAGGCTCCCCGCCCGCGCGGCAACCGCGGCGCCGCGGGTGCGATCGGCCTGGTCGCCGCCCTTGCCTTCGCCGTCCTGTCGTTCGGCGTGCTCTTCGCGTTCGGTTACTTCTACGGCGGTCTGGGAACCGTCGAGAACGACCCCGCCGAGCTCGCCCTCACCCTGATCGGCTCGTGGACGTTCTGGATGCCGGTGGTCGTCTTCTACCTCGGCTTCTGGTTCCTCGGCGCGATCCTCAACCGTGCGCGCTGGGCTCACTGGGTCATCTGGGGCCTGCTCGTCGGCGTCGCCGCCTACGCGGGCTCCCTTCTCGGCATCCTGTTCCAGGCGCCGTTCTGGGAGTTGACCGCTCGCCAGGGGGCGGAGCTCATGCAGGTCTCGCTGTTCTCCCCGCTGCCGATCCTCGCGTTCGTGCTCGGTCGTGAGCTGACGGTGTGGTTCGGCGCGTGGGTCGCCGCCCGCGGACGCCGCGTCACCGCGCTCAACGACGAAGCGCAGCGCGAGTACGAGCGCACCCTCGAAGCGGGTCCGCAGCTCCACCAGGTCTGATGTCGCAGCCGGACGCGCCTCGTACTCCGCCGGTGCCTCCGGCTGTCGCCATCGCCCTGACGCTCGCCGGGTTCTTCGCTCTGGTCATCGCCGCGTTCGGGATGGTGAGCCTGCTCGCGGACGTCGAGGTCGTTCCGGTGGCGGGTGTCGGGCAGGCGCCCGGAATCGTCGGAGTGCTCCTCGCCTGCGGCGTCTACGCCGCCGGCACCGCCCTCGTGCTCCGACCGGGCAACCCCGCCTACACCGGAGCGCTGTTCATCGCGGTCGCCGTGTGGTTCGTGTACAGCCTCAGTGCGGGGGTCGTCGGCGCCGTCGCGTCGGAGGACGTGGCGGTCGGGCTCTCGCTCATGGCCCGTCTGTTGACTGGCTGGCAGGGCGGCGTCGTGGGCATCGCGGCGGCGGTTGCGGCCTGGTGCGCGATCGCGCTCGTACGCACGCGCGCGGGGCGGCCCCGATGGCCCTGGGAGGGCCGAGACGAGGCCTGATCGCGAACCCGACCGACCGCATGCGTGGATTTCCCGCGGAAAGACGCGGGCGGCGGCTACCTTTAGAGCGTGGAGCGCTCGCTCGAGACGCAGGTGAGCCAGGCCGTCGACGCCTGGCTGCGTTGGCTGCCCCGCTGGGAGCCGGCGACGCACCGCGGGCGGCTTGCGGTGTGCCGACGCTGCCTCGGCTCGCCGATCCTGTCGGCCGCGGGCCTCGGCGGCGACGTTCCGCACGCGGTTCAGCACGGCCTGTCCACCCGTTTGAAGACGGTCGTCGACCACGCGGTCGCGGAGTACACGGCGCGCAATCTTCCCCTGCTCCAGTCGGAGCTCGACCAGCAGGCGACGCGCAACCGCGCCCGCAGCTACCGACCCACCGAGGACCTCGAACCCGAGTACGACGGTCTGCCACTGGATCCGGACCCGATTCCGGGTGCGCCCTTCCTCTTCACCCTCGCGGGCATGGCCGCCGACGCGGATGCGGGCGTCCCCGCGCTTCCGCCGCTGTCCGACGAGGCGAAGGCGGCGCTGCGTCACGAGGTCGCGCTGGCCGACGACTACGCGAATCTGATCGGACGCGAAGTATGCCAGGTGCTGCTGCACCACCGCATCCGAATCCAAGCAGCGGTCGCGAAGTATGTAGAACCGCAGATCACCGCCATGCTGGAAGAGTTGACGCGTTCGCTCGACGTTCCTTTCGACCCCCGAGACCTCGACGGTCCCACTCCCTGAGGCAGTTCATCCATGCTCAACGCACTCGTCGCCGCTTACTCCTCGCCGTTGGTCCCCGACGCAGGAACCGTCGTGCTCCTCGTGCTCGTGTCGCTCGTGCCGTCGCTCCTGGTCTACGTCTGGGGTGCGCTCGCGCTGTCGCGGGTGTACGCGAAGCTCGGCATCGAGGGCTGGAAGGCCTGGATCCCGGTCTACAACGTCGCCGTCCTGTTCATCATCGGCGGCCTGAGCCCCTGGCTCCTGCTGCTCTACCTCATCCCGTTCTTCGGGCAGATCTTCGTCTACGTCGCCTTCATCACCGCCGCGCACCGGGTGAACGTCATGTTCGGACAGGGCGTGGGCATGACCGTGCTGGCGGCCTTGCTGTTCCCGGTCTGGGCGAGCGTTCTGGGCTTCGGCTCCGCCAGGCCGCTCGAGCAGGGCGCTCCGCGCCAGGCGACGGGCGGGGTCGAGGACCTTCTCGGGTTCGCGCCGCAGTACGCCCCGACCACCGACGAGTTCGGTGCCCGCCGCGACGTCCCGGCGCCATCGGCATGGATCCCCCCGGCACCGCCCGCGCCTGGCACCGCGGCGGCACCCGCCACCGCCGCGATGCCGATCGCCGGAGCGTGGGGCGAGCCGCCTCTGCCGCCCGCCCCGGCGGCTCCCGCCGCCGATCCCTACGCTCCGGCGGACGCGTACGGCGCCGCCCCGGCGGATCCGTATGCCGCAGCCGCACCGGCGCCCGCCGTCGATCCCTACGCCGCGCCCGCCCCCGATGCATACGCCCCGCCGGCATTCCCCGCCCCCGCCGCGGACCCCTACGCCCAGCCGGCTCCGGCAGCCCCTGCCCGCGACGCGTACTCGGCGCCCTCAGCGGACCCCTACGCGCCGCCCGTCGCCGATGCGCCCGCAGCGCCGGTCGACGACCCCTACGTGGCACCGGCCGCGCCCGAGCCCGCACCGGTGATGTCGTGGTGGCAGCCCGCCATCGTCGAGGAGGAGCCCGCACCCGCCGCCGCGACGCCCGCGTGGGTGGAGCCGGAGACGCCCGCGGCGCCTGCCGCGGCAGAACCCGCGACGTCGGATTCCTTCGTGCCGCCAGCGGCGCCCCCCGTGCTGCGGGAGTCCTTCGTCGCCGAGCCCGACGCGTTCCCCGAGGCCTCGGGCGAGGTGTCGGCGGTGGCCGGAGCGCCGATCGCGGGGATGCCGCGACCGGCGGCCGCATCCGTCGCCGCGTCGCGACCCGGTGTCGGCGACATCGTCGAAGACACCGTCATCGCTTCGCGCCGTCGACCCAAGTGGGCGCTGCTGCTGCCCGACGGCTCGCCCATGGAACTCACCGGCGATGCGGTCGTGCTCGGGCGCCGGCCCGTCCCCGTGCACGCCGCGCCCGGCGCGCAGCTGGTGACCGTCGTCGATGACACGCGCACGGTCTCCAAGACCCACGCGCTGCTCCGTCGTCGTGCGGATGCCTGGATGGTGAGCGATCTGGACTCCACGAACGGCGTCGTCGTGTTCGCCGCGCAGGAGGAGGTCGACGTGGCGCCCGGGACGGAGCACGAGGTGACGGAACGTTTCCTCCTGGGCGACGCGGAGCTGCGCATCGTGCGTGCAGACGCATGATCGCGGTCGTTTGACCGCATCCCGATTCGGCGCGTATCATTGAGCGGGTGTGCGCTCTCGCGCGCCCTGCGTCGTGCCCGGCACGAACAGGGTGAACAAGAGCACACCATCTCAGGGAACGGCCTGCGAACAGGCCACCCCCACGGCATATCCACCAACGAAACGGGCGTCAGTCATTCTGTCGCCCCGGTGGGTCCGCGTGAGCCCTCTCCGACACGAATCGAAAGAATCCGTCGGAGCGGGGGAGACCACGACGCTGTCACCGTGCAGCACTGACAAGGAGAGAACGTGCCAACTATTCAGCAGTTGGTTCGCAAGGGGCGCACGCCGAAGGTCACCAAGACCAAGGCTCCCGCGCTGAAGTCGAACCCGCAGCAGGCCGGTGTCTGCACCCGCGTGTACACCACCACCCCGAAGAAGCCGAACTCGGCGATGCGCAAGGTCGCTCGTGTGAAGCTCCGCAACGGTACCGAGGTCACCGCCTACATCCCCGGTGAGGGCCACAACCTGCAGGAGCACTCGCTCGTGCTGGTGCGCGGTGGTCGTGTGAAGGACCTCCCCGGCGTGCGTTACAAGATCGTTCGCGGCGCCCTGGACACCCAGGCCGTCAAGAACCGCAAGCAGGCCCGTAGCCGCTACGGCGCGAAGAAGGGTTGAGTTAGATGCCTCGTAAGGGTCCCGCCCCGAAGCGTCCGGTCGTCAACGACCCGGTCTACGGCGCACCGATCGTCAGCCAGCTCGTCAACAAGATCCTCGTCGACGGCAAGAAGTCGCTCGCCGAGTCGATCGTCTACACGGCGCTCCGCGGCGTCGAGGCCAAGAACGGCCAGGACGCGGTCGCGACGCTGAAGAAGGCGCTCGACAACGTCCGTCCCACCCTCGAGGTCAAGAGCCGCCGCGTCGGTGGTTCGACCTACCAGGTGCCGGTCGAGGTCAAGCCGCACCGCGCCAACACCCTGGCGCTGCGCTGGCTCGTCAGCTACGCGAAGGGTCGTCGTGAGAAGACGATGACCGAGCGTCTGCAGAACGAGATCCTCGACGCCTCGAACGGCCTCGGTGCCGCGGTCAAGCGCCGCGAAGACACCCACAAGATGGCCGAGTCGAACCGCGCCTTCGCGCACTACCGCTGGTAATCAGCAGCTCGGCGCCGGCCGGGGCCACCGCCCCGGCCGGCGCACCCGACAACACGTAAGGACATCCCCGTGGCACAAGAAGTGCTCACCGACCTCAACAAGGTCCGCAACATCGGCATCATGGCGCACATCGATGCCGGCAAGACGACGACGACCGAGCGCATCCTCTTCTACACGGGCGTCAACCACAAGATCGGTGAGACGCACGACGGCGCTGCGACCACCGACTGGATGGAGCAGGAGCAGGAGCGTGGCATCACGATCACCTCCGCCGCTGTCACCTGCTTCTGGAACAAGAACCAGATCAACATCATCGACACCCCCGGCCACGTGGACTTCACGGTCGAGGTCGAGCGTTCGCTGCGCGTGCTCGACGGTGCCGTCGCCGTCTTCGACGGCAAGGAGGGCGTCGAGCCCCAGTCCGAGACGGTGTGGCGTCAGGCCGACAAGTACGACGTGCCGCGTATCTGCTTCGTCAACAAGATGGACAAGCTGGGCGCCGACTTCTACTTCACCGTCGACACGATCGTGAACCGCCTCAAGGCCAAGCCGCTCGTGCTGCAGCTGCCCATCGGTGCCGAGAACGACTTCGTCGGTGTCATCGACCTCGTCGAGATGCGTGCTCTGGTGTGGCCCGGCGATGCCAAGGGTGACGTCACCATGGGCGCGAAGTACGAGATCCAGGAGATCCCGGCCGATCTCGCCGACCGTGCTGCAGAGTACCGCGAGAAGCTGCTCGAGACGGTCGCCGAGAGCGACGAGGCGCTGCTCGAGAAGTACTTCGGCGGCGAGGAGCTCTCGCTGGCAGAGATCAAGGGCGCGATCCGCAAGCTCACGATCAACTCCGAGGTCTACCCGGTCCTGTGTGGCTCGGCGTTCAAGAACCGCGGCGTGCAGCCGATGCTGGACGCCGTCGTCGACTACCTCCCCTCGCCCCTGGACGTGCCCCGCCATCGAGGCGCACGACCCCAAGGACGAAGAGATCGTCATCGAGCGCCACGCCGACCGCGACGAGCCGTTCGCGGCCCTCGCGTTCAAGATCGTCACGCACCCCTTCTTCGGTCGTCTGACCTACATCCGCGTGTACTCGGGTCACCTCGACTCCGGTGCCCAGGTCGTGAACGCGACCAAGGGCAAGAAGGAGCGCATCGGGAAGATCTTCCAGATGCACGCCAACAAGGAGATGCCGGTCGACTCGGTTACCGCCGGTCACATCTACGCGGTCATCGGTCTGAAGGACACCACCACCGGTGACACCCTCTCCGACAGCACCAATCAGGTCGTCCTCGAGTCGATGACGTTCCCGGAGCCGGTCATCGAGGTCGCGATCGAGCCCAAGACCAAGGCCGACCAGGAGAAGCTGGGTCTCGCGATCCAGAAGCTCGCCGAAGAGGACCCGACGTTCCGCGTCGAGCAGAACGCCGAGACCGGTCAGACGGTCATCAAGGGCATGGGTGAGCTCCACCTCGACATCCTCGTGGACCGCATGAAGCGCGAGTTCAAGGTCGAGGCCAACGTCGGAAAGCCGCAGGTCGCGTACCGCGAGACGATCCGCAAGACCGTCGAGCGCCACGACTACACGCACAAGAAGCAGACCGGTGGTTCGGGTCAGTTCGCCAAGATCCAGTTCGCGCTGGAGCCCCTCGAGGTCACGGCGGACAAGACGTACGAGTTCGAGAACAAGGTCACGGGTGGCCGCATCCCGCGCGAGTACATCAGCCCCACCGACCAGGGCTTCCAGGACGCCATGAACGTCGGCGTGCTCGCCGGCTTCCCCATGGTGGGCGTGAAGGCGATCCTGCTCGATGGTGCCTCGCACGACGTCGACTCCTCGGAGATGGCGTTCAAGATCGCGGGCTCCATGGGCTTCAAGGAGGCCGTCCGCAAGGCGAACCCCGTCATCCTCGAGCCGATCATGGCCGTCGAGGTGCGTACTCCCGAGGAGTACATGGGTGACGTCATCGGCGACCTGAACTCCCGTCGCGGCCAGATCCAGTCGATGGAGGATGCGGCCGGCGTCAAGGTCGTCCGTGCCAACGTCCCGCTGTCCGAGATGTTCGGTTACATCGGTGACCTGCGTTCGAAGACTTCTGGCCGTGCTGTCTACTCCATGGAGTTCGACAGCTACGCCGAGGTCCCGCGCAACGTCATGGACGAGATCGTTCAGAAGACGAAGGGCGAGTAATCTCCTCGGAGGTCTCGTCTGCGGACGGGGCGGTTTCGTCCCGTCCGCACTTCTGGCTCACAACTTCACACGACCCCTCTCTATTACACTGAGAACAATCCCCGTAGTGAGCCGGTCGCAACCCAGCGACCGGAGTCTCTACACGACGTCCTGAGGAGGACCCAGTGGCTAAGGCCAAGTTCGAGCGGACCAAGCCGCACGTGAACATCGGAACGATCGGTCACGTCGACCACGGCAAGACCACGCTCACCGCCGCGATCTCGAAGGTGCTCGCCGACAAGTTCCCGTCGGCCACCAACGTGCAGCGCGACTTCGCGTCGATCGACTCCGCTCCCGAAGAGCGCCAGCGCGGCATCACGATCAACATCTCGCACGTCGAGTACGAGACGCCCAAGCGTCACTACGCTCACGTCGACGCTCCCGGTCACGCTGACTACATCAAGAACATGATCACCGGTGCCGCTCAGATGGACGGCGCGATCCTCGTGGTCGCCGCCACCGACGGCCCGATGGCTCAGACCCGCGAGCACGTGCTGCTGGCCAAGCAGGTCGGCGTGCCGTACCTGCTCGTCGCCCTGAACAAGAGCGACATGGTCGACGACGAGGAGATCCTGGAGCTCGTCGAGCTCGAGGTTCGCGAGCTGCTGTCGTCGCAGGACTTCGATGGCGACAACGCCCCCGTCGTCCGCGTCTCGGGCCTGAAGGCTCTCGAGGGTGACGAGAAGTGGGTCAACTCGATCGTCGAGCTCATGGAAGCCGTCGACGAGTCCATCCCGGACCCGGTGCGCGACAAGGACAAGCCGTTCCTGATGCCCATCGAGGACGTCTTCACGATCACCGGTCGTGGCACCGTCGTCACGGGCCGCGCCGAGCGTGGCACCCTGGCCATCAACTCCGAGGTCGAGATCGTCGGCATCCGTCCGACGCAGAAGACGATCGTCACCGGTATCGAGATGTTCCACAAGCAGCTCGACGAGGCGTGGGCCGGCGAGAACTGTGGTCTGCTCCTTCGTGGCACCAAGCGTGACGACGTCGAGCGCGGCCAGGTCGTCGTCAAGCCCGGTTCGGTGACCCCGCACACCAACTTCGAGGGCACGGCGTACATCCTGTCCAAGGAGGAGGGCGGCCGTCACAACCCGTTCTTCACGAACTACCGTCCGCAGTTCTACTTCCGTACCACGGACGTGACCGGCGTCATCACGCTGCCCGAGGGCACCGAGATGGTCATGCCCGGGGACACCACGGAGATGTCGGTCGAGCTCATCCAGCCGATCGCCATGGAAGAGGGCCTCGGCTTCGCGATCCGTGAGGGTGGCCGCACCGTCGGCGCCGGCACGGTGACCAAGATCCTCAAGTAAGTCCTTCGGACTTCGCCGACAGGGGTCGGGCCTTCGGGTCCGGCCCCTGTCGGCATTTGCGGAGTACGCCATCCGATACGCTCGTCTGGTGGCATCCCGATACCCCGTCTCGAAGCTGGCGCGCGCATTCGGGATCATCGCCATCGTGGATGCGCTGATCGCGGTGGCCGTGCCGCTGGGCATCGCTTTCGCCATGTATCGGGGCCTCACGTCCGACGTCCTCAGCACCCCGCTCATCGGTCTCGTGGGTGCGGCGATCGCGCTCATCGGCTTGATCCTCTGTGTGCTCGGAGCGATCGCCGGAAGGGGTCAGCAGTCGGCGACGGTGATCATCGGCGCCCTCATGAACGCGGGAGTCCTCCTGGGGCTGGTCCTCGCGGTGTTCCTCCCGATGCTCACGGGGGCGTAGGAGGCTCCCAGGGCCGGTGCCCTAGTATTGCGGTTCAACGCATGCCACGGGGGACGGCGGGGAATGAGCATGTCGATGTCTGCGCATGAGACCGAGAGCCTGCTGGAGCAGTGGGGGAGAAGCGACTCCGCGCCCCGGAAGCCCGCTCCCAGCCGGCTGAGACTCGGTATCGCGCTGGCGGGCCTGCTCGCCTACGTCGGCGTCGTGCTCGCCGCCACACTATCGCCGACGCCCTTGGACGCGGGCTACGACGTCGCCATCGAGCGCTTCCTCGGAGTGCTGCATCGAAACGGAATCCCCGAGTGGTTCGGGTACAGCAAGCTGGAGTTCAGTGCGAACGTCGCGATGTTCGTCCCGCTCGGTTTCCTGCTCGCGCTCGCTCTGCCCCGCAAGGCGGTGTGGGCGGTCATCCTCATGATCCCGGCCTTCTCCGGGGCGATCGAGCTGTTCCAGGCCACATTCCTCGCGGCCCGCTTCGCTTCGGTGCTGGACGTCGTCGCAAACACCGCGGGGGGCTATCTGGGGGCGATCCTCGCGATCATACTCCGCGCGGTCGTCGACGCCCGCGACCGCAAGCTCATCGCCCGCGCCCTTTGGGAGCGTGGGGTGCGCTGAGGCGCCCGCAGCGGGTCGGGTAGGCTGTTGCGGTGGGTGGGGGATCATGACTGGCGTTCTCGTTCATGAATGGCTCGCCCCGCGCGGCGGATCCGAGAACGTCTTCGAGGAACTCGGGCGCATCTTCCCCGACGCGGAACGCTTCTGCCTCTGGAACGCGAGCGAAGGCCGCTTCACGGATGTCGGAGAGACCTGGTTGGCGCGCACTCCCCTCCGCGGCAGGAAGGCGGCGGCGCTCCCCTTGATGCCTCTCGCCTGGCGGCAGCTTCCCGAGACGGACGCAGAGTGGGTGTTGTGCAGCAGTCATCTCTTCGCGCATCATGCTCGTTTCCGAGGACCCGCGCACAGCGCGCCCAAACTCGTGTACGCGCACACCCCGGCTCGGTACGTGTGGGTGCCTGAACTGGACGGTCGCGGCGGGGGCGCTGGAGCGCGAGCCGTTTCCCGCGCCTTGAAACCGCTCGATCGCAAACGCGCTCAGGAACCCGTCGCCATCGCCGCGAACAGTCGTTTCGTCGCGCAGCGGATCGCCGACACCTGGGAGCGCGACTCCGTGGTCATTTATCCCCCGGTTGCCGTGGATCGTTTCCAGCGGCCCCCGGAGCTCAGCGCATCCGACGCATCACGCCTGGACACGCTACCCGGTCAGTTCCTTCTGGGGGTTTCGCGATTCGTGCCCTACAAGCAACTTGAACGGGTGATCGACGCGGGCGTGGCCGCGGGGCTCCCGGTCGTGCTGGCCGGGAGCGGCCCCGACGAGGCGCGCCTGCGCAGTATCGGCGAGACGCGCCATCCCGGTTCCGTGTTCTTCGTCGATCATCCCTCGACTGATCTGCTGAACGCGCTGTACCGCCGCGCACTGTCGGTGGTGTTCGCGCCGATCGAGGACTTCGGCATCATCCCCGTCGAATCGATGGCCGCCGGCACGCCCGTCATCGCCAACGCGGTCGGGGGAGCCGCGGAGTCCGTCATCGATGGAGAGACCGGCGCGATCATCGCGTCGTGGACGCCAGAGGAGCTTCTCGCCGGGGTGGAACGTGCGACCGCTTCTCGCCCTGAGCGGTGTGTGGAGCGCGCCACGGAGTTCGGAGCGGATGTCTTCCACGAGCGGATCCGCTCGTGGATGCAGGAGTCTCTGTCGTGACGGGACAGACTGTGCTCGCGCGTCTGTTCGTGGATGACAGGTGGTCTGGGGCTCACGGCATCGGGCGATACGCATCCGAGGTGCTCTCCCGATTGAGTGTGCCGTGGCGCTCACTCGCGCTGCCGGGCCGGCCCTCGGGGCCGATGGAGCTTCTTCGTTCCGTTCCCGTGGAGCGAGACGATGCGCTCTACAGTCCCGGCTACAACACGTTCCTCGGCGTGCGGCAGCAGTTCGTCACGATCCACGATCTGATCCACCTCCGGGTATCCGGGGTGGAAGGATTGAAGTACAAGGCCTACTACACCGCCGCGCGAGCGCTCGTGCGCCGAAGCGGCCTGGTGTTCACGGTCTCCGAGGCTTCCGCGAACGACATCCGTGGCTGGCTGCGCGACGACGATGTCGAGATCGTGAATACGCGAGGCGGATGCTCGCCCGCTTTCGTTCCGGACGGTGAAGCGGCGGATGAGGGGGCCCCGTACTTCCTGTTCGTCGGCAATCTCCGGGCCCACAAGAACATTCGGACGTTCTTGAACGCGCTCCGCGAGGTCGAAGCGCGCGGTGTCGTCGTCTTGCCGCAGTCGGAGCGTCCCGAGCTGTTCCGGCTGCTCGATGAGATGGGCGTCTCGAATCGTGTGCGGGTCGTCTCGTCGATCTCAGACGAGGAGCTGGCGACCCTGTACCGGGGAGCGGTCGCCCTCGTGTTCCCATCGACGCTGGAGGGGTTCGGCCTGCCCGCGCTGGAGAGCATCCGATCGGGAACTCCCGTCGTCTACTGGCGCGGCTGCGATTCCGTGAGCGAGATCGTCGGACCGGCCGGCATCTCCGTAGCCGAGAGCCAGGACGCGGACGAGTGGGCGGGCGCGATGCAGCGAGCCGCGCACGAGGATCGTCGCATCCCTCCCGGGGCTGCTGAGCAGTTCAGCTGGGATCGGACGGCCTCGTCGATCAACAGAGCGCTGAGCGCGCGCCTCGGTGCGTCCGAGAGAGACGGGCAGCGATGAACATCAGGGTCGGCATCGTCACGGTGACGTACAACAGTGCGGCCGTGCTCCAGCCGTTCCTCGCTTCGGTCCGCGCGCAACTCGGGATCAGCGTGACGCTCTACGCCGTCGACAATGACTCGTCGGACGACTCCGTGGACCTGATCGAGAGCTGGGACAGTGGGGATGTCGCGCGCGTCGTGATCCGCAGTGGGGCGAACCTCGGTGTGGCCGAGGGAAACAACCTCGGGATCAGGCAGGCTCTCGCGGACGGGGTGGACTGGGTCCTCCTCCTCAACAACGACACCGAGTTCGAACCGACGATGATCGCTGACCTCGTCGAGGCGGCGGCGTCGACGAGCGCGAGCATCGTGACCCCGATGATCGAGGGCGACGACCCGCCCGGCTCATTGTGGTTCGGGGCCGGTGTACTCCACCCCTGGCAGGGGTACCGGGCTACGCATGTCGGTGCGGGTTTGCCCTTCCCGGCGATATCCGAGGACTCACCCGTCACCCGGCCGACAGCGTATGCGCCCACGTGCGCTCTGCTGGTGGCCCCGGACGTCTTCGCCGCCGTAGGCCTCATGGACCCGTCCTACTTCGTCTACTTCGACGACGTCGACTTCTGCATTCGGGCGCGGCGCGCGGGCTGGGCCTACCAGGTGGCTTCGCACGTACGACTGCTGCATAAGGCAGGAAGCGTGACCGGCAAAGATCGAGGTGCCTTCACCGCACGCTGGGGAATCCGGAACTGGGTGCTCGTTGCCCGGCGGCATGCGACCTCGCCGGTGCAGAGAGCCGTCTCGCTGCTGTACATCCAGGCTCACCTGCTCGCCGGCTCCGTGCGTGCCCGTGATCCGTTCTGGCGGATCCGCCTGCGTGAGCGCGCCTATCTCGAGGGGCTGCGCACTGCGCGCGAGAGCCGTGACATCCCGGGTGCAAGCGCTGGAGAGGTCGTCAGTCGGCCCGGCCCGATCCGATAATCTGGGGGGATGCAGGTCAGCAACGTCTGGTGGCGTGCCATCACACGGGTCTTCTACTATCCGCGGTTCGCCTCCCATGGGCGGCGCGGTGTCATCCGCCGACCCATTGCTCTCCTCAACCCCGGCGGCATCACGGTGGGTGACAACCTCTTCGTGCGCGAGGGTGCTCGAATCGAGGCGGTCGTGCGCAAGGGAGTCCCGCGGGGGCGCATCGTGATCGGCAACAACGTCAGCATCGAGCAGGGGGCGCATATCGCGGCCAGCGGCACCATCATCATCGAGGATGATGTCGCGATCGCACCCCGCGGCACCATCATCGCCTCGACGCACCCGATCGGCGATCCTGCGGACGGCAATCGCGCATCACACGTGGAACTGGAACACAGCGTGGTGCACATCAAACGGCGCGTCCTTCTCGGGGCGAACGTCGTTGTGCTTCCCAACGTGACGATCGGAGAGAACTCCGTCATCGGTGCAGGATCCGTCGTCACGCGCGACATCCCGCCCAACTCGGTCGCGGTCGGCTCCCCGGCGATCGTCATCCGGACCTTCGGCTGACGATCAGCGTCCTGTGAGGCGCCGCGCGAGGGCGGTCACGACGGCGCGTTCGGACTTCGGCACCACCACCGCCATCTGCCAGGCTACGGCTCCCGCTGCGGCGATCACCGCGACGACAGCGCCCCATACGGTGCGAGCTGCACCCGACGCGCTCAGCGCGGCGACCGCCGCGACGATGGGAATCAGCGCCGGCGCGGGAACCCCCAGCGTCCAACGGAAAGCGTCTCCTGGTCGTAGCCCCGCGATGCGGGAGACGCGCACCGACCAGAAGCAGGTCAGCGTCGTGCCGAGCAGGGAGCCGAGGAAGACACCCAGGGCGACCCCGACGCCGCCGAGTGGAACCACCAGGATCAGGCTGAGCAGGAGGCTGGCGCCTGCGGAGACGACGGGCGGGAAGATGAGTCGGGAGTGGGTCCGCGTCGCGATGAATCCAAGGGCGAGGGGGTTGGAAAGGAGCTGAGCGGTTCCGGCCGCGACGAGCAGGATCCCGACGGCCCATACCTGGGGTGCCTCCGAGGCGTTTCCGTCGGCGACCACACCCAGGTACCAGGGCAGCACGGCGAGGGCACCGGCAGCAAGAGTGCACAGCAGCGCCGAATGCATGCGCGTCGCGAGCACGATCTGTCGACCGACGTCCTCACGGCGGATGGCGTGCGTGCCTGCGAACTGCGGCAGGAGCGGCCCTGAAAGTGCGGACATCACTCCCGTCAACGCGGCCAGGACGACCGTGGCGAGGGAGTAGCCGACGAGGTCCTGGTAGGCGAAGCGCGCGACGATCAACGTGCTGAAACCGGAGGCCGCCAGCGAACATACGCTCCAGATGATGAGCGGCCCCGAGTAGCCAAGGACGCCGAAGACCCGGGAGAGGCGCGTCATCTCATCGTCGACGGTGCCGATGCCTGCGGCCGTCAATCGTGACGCGCTCCGGTTCACAAGACACACCATGATCACGGTGCCCGCCAGGAGCGGGAGTGCGTAGCCCGCCGCCGTCCAGGCCAAGTCCTTCGTGACGGCCGCAGCCGCGACGGCCAAGCCGAAGGCGAGCAGACGGGCCGGCGCGAGCACCCATGTCGGGATGAAGTTGCGTTGCAGCCCGGCGAAGTGGGCCGCGGCCGCGTTCGCGAGAAGAGTCGCGCCCTGTCCGATCGTGATGAGCACCAGCGTCAGCGCGCCTTCGGCCGCGAGCGGGCCGGGGATGGCAGGCACGAACGTGCCCAGGAACACGGCGAAGACGGACGCGAAGGCGAGAAAGAGCATCACGACGGTCGTCGACACGATCAGGCCCGATCGCGCCACCCGCCGCACGGCCCCCGTGTCGCCCATCGCCACCGCTCGAGCGGTTATCGCCTGCATCGTGGTGGGCACGCCCGCGTCGAGATACGCGAGATACGCGCCGATGCTGAAGACGAGCGCCCAGACGGCGTAGAGAGTGTTGTCGAGCAGAAGGACCAGGGCGAGCGGCAACGCGATGGTCAATCCACTGGTGGATGCACTACGCAGGACGTTGGCCAGCCCGTTGCGTGCCAGGACGCCTCGCACACCGGGAGTACCGACCGCGGGGGGCGTGCTCTGCGCCTGGGGGCGATGCGCCGGTTCTGTCATCTCAGCTCGGCTCTTGTTCCGCCGAGCGTACGCGACGTGGTGCCCGAACGACTCCGGTGGCCGCCCATGCCAGCGCAGCCACCGCCCAGAGCTTGAGGTCCCAGTAGTAGGACGTGATGAACAACGCGACGATGGCCACTGACAGCCAGCTACCGATGAGCGCCTGGGAGACGGGTCGTCGCAGACGGTAGGTCTGCCACACGATCACGGCGACGACGGCAAGCTGGCACAGGAGCAGAAGAATGCCGCCGTCCAGCAACGCCTGTAAGAACGCATTGTTGGCGATGATCGAGTTGGGTCGCCCGCCGGTCACGTCGCCGCCGTACCGTGGGGCCACGTAGAAGAGATTGCCGGGGCCGATCCCGAGCAGGGGATGGTCGGCGCTGATGCGGAGAGTGCGGTCGATCCACTCCAGCCGAGGGGCGTTCGAGGACTCCTCCGTCGGGTCGAAGATGGACGTGAACCTCTCCCAGAGGAAGCCGAACACGCCCGGGAGCAAGAACACCAGCGCGACGGCGGCCGCCACCGCGCCGGCGACCCAGGGCCAGAACCGGCGGAGTCGACCCACATAGGGCCAACCGAGGGCCACGAGGAGCAGCGGCAGGGTGAGATAGGCGGCCCGAGTGTTCGCCAAGATCGTCACCAGGACGAGCGCGGCGATGAGCGCCATCGAAAACCACGTCGTCCGCGATCGAAGCCGGTCGTAGGCGATGACGGCGCCGACGACGAGAACCATGTAGTAGCCGAAGTAGCCGGCCTCGTAGAGGAACGACGAGATCCGCGCCGAGCCGCCGCCGAGCGCCTCGTACTCGATCAACTGCGGCCAATCTACGAGCGCCGCGAGCAGTTGATAGAGGCCGAAGACCGCCGCCACCATCCCTCCGGCGATGAAAGCACGCAACAGATCGGCCAGGTCATCGTGCAGCCGCGCGCCGACGACGACTGCGACGAAGGGGACCACGGCGCCGAGGACGACCGTGACGCACTGCAGAAGGGCGGATGCGGGATGCTCCGAGAGAAGCGAACTCGCGACGAGGACAAGAAGAGCGGCAAGGATCAGGCCGCCCAGCGTCAGGTCCCATCGAGACCATCGTCGTCGGGCCTTCTCGAGGGATCCGGCCATCACGATCCACTCGATGAGCCCGAGCACGAGGGAGAGTGCGAACAGCAGGATGGGCACCTTGACGTTGAAGCCCATCACAGAGACGTTGGCGAGGCGATCCCACCCGATGGTGAAGAGAGCGCCGTAGAGACTCCATCGCGCAGTGAGAGAGAGCGCATTTCGCGTTCGGCGCATGACCGATAGCCTATCTACGGCTGCGCGACCGCCCTGTCACGGCTGCGCTCACGGCTTTTCCCCGGGCCGTGGCCTTTAGCGTGTATCTGGACGGCACTTCTGGCTGCCGCTGGGGATGTGGATGAGGCTTCGATGAATCGACCCGCTGGCGCACACGCGCCGACGCGCCGTGAACTGCGCGCCCGGAATGCGGCTGCGGACTCCCGCCGCCCGAAAACCCGCTGGTGGCCGTGGGCGCTGGGCGGTGTGCTGAGCCTCGCCGTCGGCCTCGCCGTGGCGGCCGGCGTGTTCGCGATGCAGGCGATGACGGTACGGGATGACCTGACGGCGGCGAAATCCCAACTCTCTGGCGTGCTCGACCAGGTCCGCTCCGGTGATGCCGCCGGAGCGGAGGCGACTGTCGCGAAGGTGACGCAGCTCACGGATCGCGCCGAGCAGACCGTCCGGACTCCGCTCTGGGATTTCTTCTCCGCGGTGCCCGTCGTGGGCGAGAACGTCGCGGCGATCAGCGCGGCGACGGACGCGA
Organism: Microbacterium sp. SORGH_AS_0862; assembly: GCF_030818795.1. NCBI lineage: Bacteria > Bacillati > Actinomycetota > Actinomycetes > Micrococcales > Microbacteriaceae > Microbacterium > Microbacterium sp. SORGH_AS_0862. The sequence goes on from NZ_JAUTAY010000001.1 coordinate 2,086,741, forward strand.
CGCACATCCTGGTCACAGATGCCCTGCCCGTGGGGCTCCAGCTCGTGCAGACGATCGACGTGAACAATCTCACGGTGGAGGGCGGCGGGTTCAACCTGCAGCCGTTCGTCGACGCACAGGCGGTGCTCCCGCAGATCAGTGGGGCCTTCAGCAAGGCGCAGCTCGCGGTCGGCGGCATCGATCGCGAGCAGCTTCTCCCTGTCGTGAATGAAGCAGTCGGCCAGCTTCTCGACGTCGTCGACCAGGCGGCGCCCGCGGTGACCATGCTCGACGAGTACCTGCCGTCGATCCTCGAGATGGCGGGCAAAGAAGGTCCCAGACACTACTTGGTGCTCTTCCAGAACAACGCGGAATCTCGTGCGACGGGCGGTAACGCGGCGACGAGTTTCCTGCTGACCGTCGACAACGGCAAGATCTCGATGGGCAACCAGGCAAGCGCCGCCACGTACGACGAGTACGGCACTTCAGGACGCAGCTACGTGGAACTGCCCGAGGAGACGACGGCGCTGTACGAGAACGACTTCACCACGTTCGCGCAGAACTACAATCGAACGCCCAACTTCCCCACGACGGCGGAGATGTTCCGCGCTCTCTGGCAGAAGACGATGGGTGAGGACATCGACGGCGTCATCTCGATCGATCCCGTCGTGCTCTCCTACATGCTCCAAGCAACGGGACCTGTGGACATCGTCGACGGGCAGCAGCTGACGTCCGAGAACGCGGTCAAGGTCCTTCTGAGCGATGCATACGAGCGATTCGGCATGGATGGTGCGGCAGCCGACACGTACTTCGCCGCGGTGGCCGGTGGCGTGTTCGGCGCCGTCGTCTCCGGATCGTGGGATCCGCTGTCGATGTTCGATCAGATCTCGCGGGGCGTCGCCGAACAGCGCGTCTTCCTCTGGTTCCCGCGTGAGAAGGAGGAGGCGCTGGCGACCACTCTGGGCGTCTCTGGAGCACTGGCCACAGACAACTCCCACGGCACCGAGATCGGGATGTTCGTCAACGACGCCGGTTACGACAAGCTCAGCTACTACATGAGCACCGGGATCGCCGTCACATGCGACGCTGCTGCGGGAACGATGACGACGACGGCGACCGTGCACAACAACGTCCCCTCGGCGAATCTCTCGGGATGGACTCTCAGCTGGCGTAACCCCGGTCTCGGCATTCCGCGCACGAGCATGCTGCTCGACCTTCTGTTCATCGCTCCGCCTGGATCCACGATCGTCGGCAGCGACCCAGCGACCAGCGACCTCGACGGGTGGGATCGATCGGGCGTCGAGAGTGGCCGTCCCGGGGAGAGCCGTACGCTCGTGGTGCCGATGGGTGAATCGCGCACGATCACGTTCACGAGCACGATTCCCGAGGATGCGCAGGGACCGATCAGCATCCGACGCTCCGCCGGTGTCGGAGATACGCCGATCTCCATCGACGCATCCTGCGACGCGCTCCCCGCGACCCGATCCGGGCGGTGACTCCAGCTCCGTTACAGCAACGACCGTCATATGAATAGACTGTTGACAAAGCGTGTGCGGGGGTGCGTACGCCGAGTTGAGGGGGGCATGTGACAGTGGAAGCTCATTCCGCGCACAGCGGAAGCGCGGCGATGTCCTTTCCGGTCGAGCGAACCGGCTCCGTCCGCTCGCTCAAGTGGCCGCGCCGCTACGCAGGGCGGCTGCTGTTCAGCGACTTCGCCGTCGTGGTGGCGACCCTGACCGCCTACACGCTGTGGCTGCCTGAGGCGGCCGACAGCCTCGACTGGCCGGGAGGCCCGACCGTCCCCTACTGGGTGGTCGTCATCGTCGTCGGCGTCATCTGGCTCGTCACGCTCGATGCAGTCGACTCCCGTGATCGGCATATCGTCGGGCACGGCTTCACCGAGTATCAGCGCATCATCCGGGCCTCTCTCTTCGCGTTCGGTCTCATCCTCGCGGCCTGCTTCTTCCTCCGTATCGACCTGGCGCGTTCGCTCTTCCTGTTCGCGCTGCCCGTGGGAGCTGCGCTGCTGATTCTGTCGCGCTGGATCTGGCGCCAATGGCTGCGTCGGCAGCAGCGCCACACCCGCTACGTCCACCGCGCAGTGGTCATCGGGTCCCCGGCCAAGGTCGCGCACGTCGTCCGCATGATCCACACGACCGAAGGCACCGGCATCGCCATCGTCGGCGCTATCACGGATGCGGGTCTCGGTCCGCGCATCGGACCGGTCCCCGTGTTGGGAACCTTCGACGACACCGAGACGGTGGTGGACTCGGTCCGCGCCGACACCGTCATCGCTGCGGGATCGGATGACCTGGACCCCAAGACGATGCGGCGGCTGGGTTGGGCGATGGCGGAGCGCGACGTCGACTGGGTGGTCGCTCCCGCTCTCACCGATGTCGCAGGCCCCCGCATCCATGCGCGTCCCGTCGCGGGACTTCCCCTCGTGCACGTCTCGTTCCCGAAGCTGGACGGCGCCAAACGCTTCCTCAAGCGCGCTTTCGACATCGTCGGGTCGGGCCTGCTCATCGTCGCCGCATCCCCGCTGATGCTCATCGTGGCGATCGCCGTGAAGGCGGAGAGCCGCGGACCGCTCATCTACCGGCAGGAGCGCATCGGCAGGTTGGGGCAGCCCTTCGGCATGATCAAGTTCCGCTCCATGGTGGCGAACGCCGACGACCAGCTCGCCTCGCTGCTCGATCTGCAGGGAACGACGGACGAGCCGCTGTTCAAAGTGGTCAACGATCCGCGGATCACCCGCGTCGGGCGCTTCATCCGCAAGCACTCCATCGACGAACTGCCTCAGCTCTTCAACGTCTTCTCGGGTGACATGAGCCTCGTGGGCCCGCGACCCCAGCGTCACGCCGAAGTGGCCCTCTACGATGAGGCGGCCCACCGCCGACTCCTGGTCAAGCCCGGCATGAGCGGCCTGTGGCAGGTCAGCGGGCGCTCGTCGCTGTCGTGGGAGGATGCGATCCGTCTCGACCTCTACTACGTGGAGAACTGGTCGTTCACTCAGGACGTCATCATCCTGTTCCGCACCGTGCGGGCAGTGCTCGCCCCGGGGAAGACCGCGCACTGATCCAGTGGTTCGGCGAGGTTACGGAGACGTAAAGAAAAGACGTTTACGATGCCCTCGACTTGTGAGTGCGCTGGGAGTAGGGCTAGCGTGGCCTGCGGGGGTAGGCTGGGCGATTCGTCCCTCAGTCCAACTCCCGGACCATCCTGGTACCCATTGAGGCTGCGCCTCACACCCCCACGGAGTTGAAAATGAAGAGCCTTCGCACCAAGATCGCAGCGGTCATCCTGACCGCTGCCGCCCTCGTTGCCGCTCCCGCGGCAGCGCAGGCCTACGTCCCCACGCCCGGATCGCCCGACGCGGCGGTCTCCGGCGCACCGACCCCCGGCGGTACGGTGACGCTCGTCGCCACCGCCTTCGACGGCAACACACCGATCAGCTTCGTCGTCACCGGAGAGAACGGTGCCGGCATCACCCAGGCGTCGGTCAAGCTGGCCATCAGCTCGTCGCCGACCTTCACCACCTCGACGAACGCGGCGGGCGACGCGTCGTTCAACGTCAAGCTGCCGTCGAACGCGACCGGCTCCTACGACGTCGCGGTCACCGGCCAGAAGAACGGTGTTTCGGTCACCGAGACCACGAGCCTCGCCGTGGGCGCCGGAAGCGGCGGCACCGGCACCGGCTCCGGCACGGGTCTTCCGGCGACCGGTGTCGACAGCGGTTCGCTGATGGGCGTCTGGATCGGCGGCGGCGTGCTGCTGCTGGGCGGCCTCGCGGTCACCGTCTTCGCCGTGCGTCGTCAGCGCCAGGGCGCCTGACGCACCCAATCAACGACAGAACCCCCGGGCTACGGCTCGGGGGTTCTGTCGTTGTTCTCGACACGCCGCCCCGACACGCCCGAGTTTGCGACACGCCCGGGCGACACGTAGACTAGTCAGGTTCCACATTCCGGGTGCTTTGCTGCCCGGATCACTGCCAGGGCAGTGCATAGATCAGCGCCTCGAGCGCGGGGTCTAGGCCGCGGGCAGCAGAACGACATCTCCCACACTTCTTCCCGGAAACGGGCGTGCACCGCGCGTGGAGTGAGGGGCCGGCGTCCGCAGGATGCCGGTTTGACACGAGAACAGTGGTGCAGCATCACCGCGAAAGCGGGAGAAGTGCCCGGCGCGCAAGCGTCACCGTGCGTCCGATGCCCTCAGAGGTATGACGCGAGAAAGAGAGTGAGCAGACTATGGCGGGACAGAAGATCCGCATTCGCCTGAAGTCGTACGATCACGCGGGGCTCGACAGCTCGGCGCGCAAGATCGTCGACACCGTGACCCGAGCCGGCGCCACCGTCGTCGGCCCCGTGCCGCTGCCGACCGAGAAGAACGTCGTGGTCGTCATCCGGTCGCCCCACAAGTACAAGGACAGCCGCGAGCACTTCGAGATGCGCACCCACAAGCGCCTCATCGACATCATCGACCCGACGCCCAAGGCCGTCGACTCGCTGATGCGTCTCGACCTTCCGGCCGATGTCAACATCGAGATCAAGCTCTGAGGTTCGACATGGCTGACATCAACTCCAAGATCTCCCAGGGCCTCCTGGGCACCAAGCTCGGCATGACCCAGGTCTGGAACGAGCAGGGCAAGCTCGTCCCCGTGACGGTCATCCAGATCACCCCGAACGTGGTCACGCAGATCCGCACCCCCGAGAAGGACGGCTACAACGCCGTTCAGATCGCCGCGGGTCAGATCGACCCCCGCAAGGTCACCAAGCCCCTCGAGGGCCACTTCGAGGCTGCCGGCGTGACGCCGCGTCGCCACGTCACCGAGATCCGCACCGCGAACGCCGCTGACTACTCACTCGGTCAGGAGCTCACGGTCGACGGTGTCTTCGAAGCGGGCAAGCTGGTCGACGTCGTCGGCACCAGCAAGGGCAAGGGCACCGCGGGTGTCATGAAGCGCCACAACTTCAAGGGCGTCTCCGCTTCGCACGGTGCGCACCGCAACCACCGCAAGCCCGGTTCCATCGGTGCCTCGTCGACGCCCAGCCGCGTCTTCAAGGGCATGCGCATGGCCGGCCGCATGGGTGGCGAGCGCGTGACCGTCCTCAACCTCACGGTGCACGCCGTCGACGCCGAGAAGGGTCTGCTGCTCGTCAAGGGCGCTGTGCCCGGTGCTCGTGGCCGCATCGTCTACGTCCGCAACGCAGTGAAGGGTGCCTGAGAACATGGCTGACTCGACTCTCGCGCTCGACGTCGTGAAGGCAGACGGCAAGAAGGCCGGCTCCGTGGAGCTGCCCGCCGCCCTGTTCGACGTCAAGACGAACATCCCCCTCATCCACCAGGTCGTCGTCGCGCAGCTCGCGGCGGCTCGCCAGGGCACGCACTCGACCAAGCGTCGTGGCGAGGTCTCCGGTGCCGGCCGCAAGCCCTTCAAGCAGAAGGGCACGGGTAACGCCCGTCAGGGCTCCATCCGCGCCCCGCACATGACCGGCGGTGGCATCGTCCACGGTCCGAAGCCGCGCAACTACTCGCAGCGCACGCCCAAGAAGATGATCGCGGCCGCCCTCCTGGGCGCGCTGAGCGATCGTGCTCGCGGCGAGCGTCTGCACATCGTCGACTCGTTCGGTGTCGAGGGCGCTCCCTCGACCAAGGCCGCTGCTGCGGTGCTGAACACGCTGACCCCCGCGAAGAACGTCCTCGTCGTCATCGAGCGCGACGACGAGCTGAGCCTGCTGAGCGTGCGCAACCTCGCGTACGTCCACGTGCTCGCCTTCGACCAGCTGAACGCCTACGACGTGCTCGTCTCCGACGACATCGTCTTCACCAAGGCCGCCTACGACGCGTTCGTCGCGTCGCGGACCGCCACCGAGGAGGTCTCGGCATGACCGCCGTCAACAAGGACCCGCGCGACATCATCCTGAAGCCGGTCGTCTCCGAGAAGAGCTACGGGCTGATCGACGAGGGCAAGTACACGTTCTACGTGGACACCCGCGCCAACAAGACCGAGATCAAGCTCGCCATCGAGAAGATCTTCGGCGTCAAGGTCGCTTCGGTCAACACGATCAACCGCGTCGGCAAGGCCCGTCGCACCCGCTTCGGGATCGGCAAGCGCAAGGACACCAAGCGCGCCATCGTCACCCTGAAGTCGGGCACCATCGACATCTTCACGGCAGTCGGCTGACGGTCGGGATAGAGGACACAGATTATGGCTATTCGCAAGTACAAGCCGACGACCCCCGGTCGTCGCGGCTCGTCGGTGGCGGACTTCGCCGAGATCACGCGATCGACGCCCGAGAAGTCCCTGCTGCGCCCGCTGAGCAAGACCGGTGGACGTAACAACCAGGGCCGCATCACGACGCGTCACATCGGTGGTGGCCACAAGCGCCAGTACCGCGTGATCGACTTCCGTCGCAACGACAAGGACGGAATCAACGCGAAGGTCGCTCACATCGAGTACGACCCCAACCGCACCGCACGCATCGCGCTGCTGCACTACGTGGACGGCGAGAAGCGTTACATCCTCGCGCCGAACAAGCTGCAGCAGGGTGACATCGTGGAGTCGGGCGCCGGCGCTGACATCAAGCCCGGCAACAACCTGCCGCTGCGCAACATCCCCACCGGTACCGTCATCCACGCCATCGAGCTCCGCCCCGGCGGCGGTGCGAAGATGGCCCGCTCCGCCGGCGCCAGCGTGCGTCTGGTCGCGAAGGACGGTCCCTACGCGCAGCTCCGTCTGCCCTCCGGCGAGATCCGCAACGTCGACGCGCGCTGCCGCGCGACGATCGGCGAGGTCGGCAACGCCGAGCAGTCGAACATCAACTGGGGCAAGGCCGGCCGCAAGCGCTGGAAGGGCGTCCGCCCGACCGTCCGCGGTGTCGCGATGAACCCGGTCGACCACCCGCACGGTGGTGGCGAGGGCAAGACCAGCGGTGGACGCCACCCGGTCACGCCGTGGGGTAAGGCCGAGGGCCGCACCCGCCACGCCAACAAGGAAAGCGACAAGTACATCGTCCGCCGTCGCACCGCCGGCAAGAAGCGCAAGTAGGAGTCAAGAAGATGCCACGCAGTCTGAAGAAGGGCCCCTTCGTCGACGAGCACCTGCTTCGCAAGGTTGTCTCGCAGAACGAGGCGGGTTCCAAGAACGTCATCAAGACCTGGTCGCGCCGATCGATGATCGTGCCCGCGATGCTCGGTCACACGATCGCGGTCCACGACGGTCGCAAGCACATCCCCGTGTTCGTGAGCGAGACCATGGTCGGCCACAAGCTGGGCGAGTTCGCGCCCACCCGCACCTTCCGCGGCCACGTGAAGGACGACAAGAAGGGCCGTCGCCGCTGACGCGGTGACGCAGAGGAGAAGAAATGGTGGAGTCCATCGCACGCGTGCGACACATCCGCGTGACCCCTCAGAAGGCTCGTCGTGTCGTCGCTCTCATCAAGGGCAAGCAGGCTGAAGAAGCTCTCGCGATCTTGAAGTTCGCGCAGCAGAGCGCCAGCGAGCCCATCTACAAGCTGGTCGCCTCGGCGATCGCGAACGCCCGTGTGAAGGCGGATGCGGCAGGCGAGTTCTTCGACGAGCAGGATCTGTTCGTCAAGAACGCGTTCGTCGACGAGGGCACGACGCTCAAGCGTTTCCAGCCCCGCGCCCAGGGCCGCGCGTTCCAGATCAAGAAGCGCACCAGCCACATCACCGTCGTCCTGGCGACGCCCGAGGTGGCAGAGACCGCCCCGGCCCAGAGCAAGAAGGCGAGCAAGTAATGGGACAGAAAGTCAACCCGTACGGCTTCCGCCTCGGCATCACCACCGACCACGTGTCGCGGTGGTTCTCGGACTCGACGAAGCCCGGACAGCGCTACGCCGACTACGTGGCCGAGGACATCAAGATCCGTAAGCTCCTGCTGTCGAGCCTCGACCGCGCAGGCGTGAGCAACATCGAGATCGAGCGCACCCGCGACCGCGTGCGCGTCGACATCCACACCGCACGTCCCGGCATCGTGATCGGCCGTCGTGGTGCGGAGGCCGAGCGCATCCGCGGCGACCTCGAGAAGCTCACCGGCAAGCAGATCCAGCTGAACATCCTCGAGGTCAAGAACCCCGAGGCCGACGCTCAGCTCGTCGCACAGGGCATCGCCGAGCAGCTCTCCGCTCGTGTGGCATTCCGCCGCGCGATGCGCAAGGGCCTGCAGGGTGCTCAGCGCGCCGGTGCCAAGGGCATCCGCATCCAGGTCTCCGGCCGCCTCGGCGGCGCCGAGATGAGCCGTTCGGAGTTCTACCGCGAAGGCCGTGTGCCGCTGCACACCCTGCGCGCGAACATCGACTACGGCTTCTACGAGGCCAAGACCACCTTCGGCCGCATCGGCGTGAAGGTCTGGATCTACAAGGGCGACCTCACCAACAAGGAACTCGCTCGCGAGCAGGCCAACGCGCCGAAGTCCCGCGGTCGTGACGACCGTGGTGGCGACCGCCGTCGTGGCCCCCGCAACGAGGCCCCCGTCGCAGAAGGAGCGTCTGCCTGATGCTTATTCCCCGCAAGGTCAAGTACCGCAAGCAGCACCACCCGAAGCGTGACGGCCAGGCCACCGGCGGCACCCAGGTGTCGTTCGGCGAGTTCGGCATCCAGGCGCTGACCCCCGCTTACGTGACCAACCGTCAGATCGAGTCCGCTCGTATCGCCATGACGCGTCACATCAAGCGTGGTGGAAAGGTGTGGATCAACATCTACCCCGACCGTCCGCTGACCAAGAAGCCCGCCGAAACCCGCATGGGTTCGGGTAAGGGCTCGCCCGAGTGGTGGGTCGCGAACGTCAAGCCGGGCCGCGTCCTGTTCGAGGTCGCGGGCGTCAACGAGCAGCTCGCTCGCGAGGCGCTGACCCGTGCCATCCACAAGCTGCCGCTGAAGGCACGCATCATCAAGCGCGAGGAGGGCGACGCGTAATGGCGATCGGCACCAAGCAGCTCGCCCCGAGCGAGCTCGACACGTTCGAAGACCAGCGCCTCGTCGAGGAGCTGCGCAAGGCCAAGGAAGAGCTGTTCAACCTGCGCTTCCAGTCGGCCACCGGCCAGCTCGAGAGCCACGGCCGCATCCGTGCGGTCAAGCGCGACATCGCGCGGCTCTACACCGTGATCCGCGAGCGCGAGCTGGGCATCCGTGCCACGCCCGTCGCCGCTGAGCCGGCGAAGGCGAAGAAGACGAAGGCGAAGAAGACCGAGGAAACCTCGGCCGCCGCCGAAGGAGAGGCTGAGTGATGGCCACCACGAAGAAGGCTGCAGAGGTCGAGCAGACCGCTGGGCACGAGAGCTCGGAGCACGACGTCCGTGACGCCGGCGCCCGTGGCTACCGCAAGGCGCGCCGCGGCTACGTCGTCAGCGACAAGATGGACAAGACCATCGTCGTCGAGGTCGAGGACCGCGTGAAGCACCCGCTCTACGGCAAGGTCATCCGCCGCACCTCCAAGGTCAAGGCGCACGACGAGGGCAACACCGCCGGTATCGGCGACCTGGTGCTCATCAACGAGACCCGTCCGCTGAGCGCCACCAAGCGCTGGCGCCTGGTCGAGATCCTCGAGAAGGCCAAGTAAGCCTCGGGCTTACTTGGAATCCAAGGAGTAACAAGTGATTCAGAACGAATCCCGCCTCAAGGTCGCCGACAACACCGGCGCCAAGGAGCTGCTCACGATCCGTGTGCTCGGCGGCTCCAACCGGCGCTACGCCGGCCTGGGCGATGTCATCGTCGCCACGGTCAAGGACGCGATCCCCGGCGGCAACGTCAAGAAGGGCGATGTGGTCAAGGCCGTCGTCGTCCGCACCGTCAAGCAGACCCGTCGTCCCGACGGTTCCTACATCAAGTTCGACGAGAACGCCGCCGTGATCCTGAAGAACGACGGGGAGCCCCGCGGCACCCGTATCTTCGGGCCGGTCGGTCGTGAGCTTCGTGACAAGAAGTTCATGAAGATCGTCTCGCTCGCTCCGGAGGTGATCTGACCCTCATGGCCAAGATCAAGGCAGGTGACCTGGTTCAGGTCATCACTGGTAAGAAGCAGGACAAGGGCGGCGACCGCGGCAAGCAGGGCAAGGTCCGCAAGGTCCTGACCGAGCAGAACCGCGTCATCGTCGAGGGCGTCAACTACGTCACCAAGCACACGCGGGTCGGCCAGACCCAGCGCGGCACCAAGACCGGTGGCATCGAGACGACCGAAGCCCCCATCCACATCTCCAACGTCGCCCTCGTCGACCCCTCGACCAAGAAGCCGACCCGTGTCGGCCGTCGTGTCGAGGAGCAGGTCAAGGACGGCGTCAAGCGCACCGTCCGCGTGCGCTACGCGAAGAAGTCAGGTAAGGACCTCTGATGAGCACCGCCACTGCCGCGGAGGCTGGCAAGACCCAGCCCCGCCTGAAGCAGAAGTACAACGCCGAGATCAAGAAGGCGATGCAGGACGAGTTCGGCTACGCGAACGTCATGCAGATCCCCGGCCTGGTCAAGGTCGTCGTGAACACCGGTGTCGGCGAGGCAGCTCGCGACAGCAAGGTGATCGATGGTGCGGTCGACGACCTCACCAAGATCACCGGCCAGAAGCCGGTCGTCACGAAGGCCCGCAAGTCCATCGCGCAGTTCAAGCTGCGTGAGGGACAGGCGATCGGTGCGCACGTCACCCTGCGTGGCGACCGCGCCTGGGAGTTCATCGACCGTCTCGTGAACCTCGCGCTGCCCCGCATCCGCGACTTCCGCGGCCTGAACGAGCGTCAGTTCGACGGCCACGGCAACTACACGTTCGGTCTGCAGGAGCAGTCGGTCTTCCACGAGATCGACCAGGACAAGATCGATCGCGTCCGCGGTTTCGACATCACGATCGTCACCACGGCGAACACGGACGACGAGGGTCGCGCTCTGCTGCGTCACCTCGGCTTCCCGTTCCGCCAAGCGGACGCCCAGGCGTAACACCCCCGTGCCGGCATCCGTCGGCATCCACCACAGGTCGGCCGTCGTGTAACGGCGGTCGAAACCTGGTGAACGAAGGAAAACCATCATGACGATGACAGACCCGGTCGCAGATCTGCTGACCCGTCTGCGCAACGCGAACTCGGCGCACCACGACTCCGTGTCGCTGCCGAGCTCCAAGCTCAAGACCCACATCGCCGAGATCCTCCAGCAGGAGGGCTACATCTCCGGCTGGGAGGTCACCGACGCGCGTGTCGGCCAGACGCTGACCCTCACGCTGAAGTACGGCCCGAACCGCGAGCGGTCGATCGCCGGTATCAAGCGCGTGTCGAAGCCCGGCCTCCGCGTGTACGCGAAGTCGACCGAGATCCCCAAGGTCCTCGGCGGCCTCGGCGTCGCGATCCTGTCCACCTCCTCTGGCCTCCTCACGGACCGTCAGGCCGAGTCGAAGGGCGTGGGTGGGGAAGTCCTCGCCTACGTGTGGTGACCTGATATGTCGCGTATCGGACGTCTTCCCATCGACATCCCCGCCGGCGTCACCGTCTCGGTGTCCGGTCAGGATGTCTCCGTCAAGGGCCCCAAGGGCGAGCTCACGCTCACCGCTGCCCACCCGATCGAGGTCAAGGTGGAGGAGAACCAGGTTCTCGTCACCCGCCCCGACGACGAGCGCGAGTCGCGGTCGCTCCACGGCCTGACCCGCACGCTCATCAACAACAACATCATCGGCGTCACCCAGGGCTACACCAAGGGCCTCGAGGTCGTCGGCACGGGTTACCGCGTCGCGCAGAAGGGCTCGTCCGTCGAGTTCGCGCTGGGCTTCTCGCACCCCGTCCTGGTCGACCCGCCTGCGGGCATCACGTTCACGGTCGAGGGCAACAACAAGCTCACCGTGAGCGGCATCGACAAGCAGGCCGTCGGTGAGGCCGCTGCCAACATCCGCAAGATCCGCAAGCCCGAGCCGTACAAGGGCAAGGGTGTGCGCTACGCCGGCGAGGTCGTCCGGCGCAAGGCCGGAAAGGCTGGTAAGTAACCATGGCCGTGACTTCCAAGTCCGAGGCCCGCGCTCGTCGCCACTCGCGTCTTCGCAAGAAGATCGTCGGCACGGCCGAGCGCCCCCGCCTCGTCGTGACCCGTTCGGCCCGCCACGTCTTCGTGCAGGTCGTCGACGACAGCAAGGGCCACACCGTGGCCAGTGCGTCCACCCTCGAGACCGATCTGCGCGGCTTCGACGGCGACAAGACCTCGAAGGCCCGCAAGGTCGGCGAGCTCGTCGCCGAGCGCGCGAAGGCTGCCGGCGTGGCTGACGTCGTCTTCGACCGTGGCGGCAACCGCTACGCCGGTCGTGTCGCCGCGATCGCCGAGGGCGCCCGCGAAGGAGGGCTGAACCTGTGAGCGATGCAACGAACACCAACCAGGAGACCGAAGTGACCGATGCCACTCAGGCTGCGGCGACGGAGACGGCGCCCGCCGAGCGTGAGCGGGAGCCGCGTCGCGGTGGCCGTGAGCGCAACGCCAACCAGCGTGACCGCGGGTCGCGCGACCGTTCGGAGAGCCAGTTCCTCGAGCGCGTCGTGACCATCAACCGTGTGTCGAAGGTCGTCAAGGGTGGCCGTCGTTTCAGCTTCACCGCTCTCGTTGTCGTCGGTGACGGCAACGGTGTGGTGGGTGTCGGCTACGGCAAGGCCCGCGAGGTTCCGCTCGCGATCTCGAAGGGTGTCGAGGAAGCCAAGCGCAACTTCTTCCGCGTCCCCCGCTCGGGATCGACCATCCCGCACCCGGTCCAGGGTGAGGCCGCCGCGGGCGTCGTCCTGCTGCGTCCCGCCGCTGCCGGTACCGGTGTCATCGCGGGTGGTCCCGTGCGCGCCGTGCTCGAGTGCGCCGGTATCCACGACGTCCTCTCGAAGTCCCTCGGCTCGTCGAACACGATCAACATCGTGCACGCGACGGTCGAGGCCCTGAAGCAGCTCGAGGAGCCGCGTCAGGTGGCGGCCCGTCGTGGGCTTGACTTCGACCAGGTCGCTCCGGCCCGTCTGGTTCGCGCCGAGGCTGAGGCCGCGGCCGCATCGAAGGTAGGTGCCTGATGGCTCAGCGTCTGAAGGTCACGCAGGTCAAGTCCAAGGTGAGCGAGAAGCAGAACCAGCGTGACACGCTGCGCAGCCTCGGCCTCAAGCGGATCGGCGACTCGGTCGTCCGCCCCGACGACGCGCAGACGCGCGGTTACGTCAAGGCCGTCGCTCACCTCGTGAAGGTTGAGGAGATCGACTAATGGCTGAGAACGAGAACGTCGAGCAGGCGGCCGAGAAGCCCGCTGCCAAGACGACCCGTAAGCCCGCCGCCAAGAAGGCCGCAGCGCCCAAGGCGGAGAAGAAGGACGTCACCGTGGCGCGCCCGGGCGTGCTGAAGGTGCACCACCTTCGTCCCGTCCCCGGATCCAACACCGCCAAGACCCGCGTCGGTCGTGGTGAGGGATCCAAGGGTAAGACGGCCGGCCGTGGCACCAAGGGCCAGAAGGCCCGCTACCAGGTCAAGGCCGGCTTCGAGGGTGGGCAGATGCCGCTGCACATGCGCACCCCGAAGCTGCGCGGGTTCAAGAACCCGTTCCGCGTCGAGTACCAGGTCGTGAACCTGGACAAGCTCGCGGAGCTGTACCCGTCCGGTGGCGACGTGACCGTCGTCGACCTGGTCGCCAAGGGTGCGGTTCGCAAGAACGAGAAGGTCAAGGTGCTCGGCACCGGCGAGATCTCGGTGAAGCTGAACGTCGAGGTCGACAAGGTCTCCGGCTCCGCTGAGCAGAAGATCGTCGCCGCGGGCGGCACTGTCAAGTAAGCCGCGTCCAGGGGCCGGAGGTCATCTCCGGCCCCTGTCGCATACCCGGAGGATGCGGCCGCTCGGTCACGCGCGGGGTGGGATACCCTGGTGATCTGTGCGCCTCCTGCGCCGGGAACCCTTTCTGGAGGAATCCACGTGTTCAGCGCCATCGCGCGCGTGTTCCGCACGCCTGACCTGCGTCGGAAGATCGCTTTCACCCTGGGCATCATCGTGCTGTACCGTCTCGGTGCACATGTGCCGTCGCCGTTCGTCGACTTCCCGAACGTTCAGTCGTGTCTCGCCGACACGTCGAACACGCAGGGCGTGCTCTCGCTCGTCAACCTCTTCTCGGGCGGCGCGCTTCTTCAGCTGTCGATCTTCGCGCTGGGCGTCATGCCCTACATCACCGCGACGATCATCGTCCAGCTGCTGCGCGTGGTCATCCCGCACTTCGAAACCCTCTACAAGGAGGGCCAGTCGGGTCAGGCGCGTCTGACGCAGTACACGCGTTACCTGACCATCGCCCTCGCCCTGCTGCAGTCCACGACCCTCGTGACCGTCGCGCGCAGCGGCCAGCTCTTCGGCAACACCGGTGTCGCCTCCTGTGAGCAGCTGCTGACCAACGACGCATGGTGGGCGCAGCTCCTCATGATCATCACCATGACCGCGGGTACCGGCCTCATCATGTGGTTCGCCGAGCTCGTCACCGAACGCGGTATCGGCAACGGAATGTCGCTGCTCATCTTCACCTCGATCGCCGCCACCTTCCCGGCTGCGATGTGGTCGATCTGGCAGGCGCGCGGCTTCGAGGTCTTCCTGCTCGTGCTGGCGGTCGGTGTCGTGATCGTGGCGCTCGTCGTCTTCGTCGAGCAGTCCCAGCGGCGCATCCCGGTGCAGTACGCGAAGCGGATGGTGGGCCGCCGCACGTACGGCGGGACGAACACCTACATCCCGATCAAGGTCAACATGGCGGGTGTCGTCCCGGTCATCTTTGCCTCGTCGCTGCTGTACATCCCCGCGCTGATCTCGCAGTTCAACCAGACCCCGGATGCCGACGGCGCGCTCCCGGGCTGGGTCGTGTGGATCCAGAACTACCTCACGCGCGGCGACCACCCGCTGTACTGGCTGCTGTACTTCCTGCTGATCGTCGGGTTCACCTACTTCTACGTCGCGATCACGTTCAACCCCGTCGACGTCGCGGACAACATGAAGAAGTACGGCGGGTTCATCCCCGGCATCCGTGCCGGCCGTCCGACGGCCGAGTACCTCGACTACGTGCTCACCCGCATCACGCTGCCGGGATCGATCTACCTGGGTCTGGTCGCGCTCATCCCGCTGATCGCTCTTGCGACAGTGGGGGCGAACCAGAACTTCCCGTTCGGCGGCACCTCGATCCTCATCATGGTGGGTGTCGGGCTCGAGACCGTGAAGCAGATCGACGCGCAGCTGCAGCAGCGTCACTACGAAGGGCTCCTGCGATGACCGCGCGCCTGCTGATCGTGGGGCCCCAGGGCTCCGGCAAGGGCACACAGGGTGTGCGGATCGCCGAGGCGTTCGGCGTTCCGGCGGTGTCGACGGGCGACGTGTTCCGCGCGAACATCTCCGAGGGCACCGCTCTCGGCCAGCAGGTGCAGGCGATCATCGCGGCGGGGAATCTGGTTCCCGACGAGCTCACGAGCGCCGTCGTGCGCGACCGGCTCGCGCAGGACGACGCTGCCCCCGGCTTCCTCCTCGACGGCTACCCCCGCAACCTCGGTCAGGTGGGAGACCTCGATGCGTTCCTGGAGGAGCGCGGCGAGAGCCTCGACGCCGTGATCGAGCTCGACGTGCCGCGCGACGAGAGCATCGCACGCCTGACCAAGCGCGCTGCGGAGCAGGGGCGCACGGACGACACCGCCGAGGTCATCGCGCACCGGCTGAGCATCTACGAGAACGAGACGGCGCCGATCCTCGACGTCTACCGCGAGCGCGGCCTCGTCGTGGCGATCGACGGCATCGGCTCCCTCGATGTGATCACCGAGCGCATCCTCACGGCTCTCATCGCCCGCGGGCTGACGCCGGCATCCTGAGTCGTGCTGCGACGGTCCATCTACAAGACCCCGGCGCAGTTGCGCCAGATGGTCGAGCCGGGGTTGATCACCTCGGCCGCGCTTCAGGCCGTACGGGAGATGATCGCCCCCGGCGTCACGACGGCTGAGTTGGATGCGGTGGCCGCCGCCGTGATCACCGGCCGCGGCGCGGAGTCGAACTTCCAGCTCGTCCGCGGTTACCGTCACACGACGTGCGTGTCGGTCAACGAGCAGGTCGTCCACGGGATCCCCGGCGACAGGGTGCTCGAACCCGGCGACATCGTCTCTATCGACGCGGGGGCGCAGTTCCGGGGGTGGAACGGCGACTCGGCCATCACGATCGTCCTGCCCGACCCCGACCGGCCGGAGCTCGTCGCAGCGAGGCGCGAACTGTCGCGGGTCACCGAGGGGTCCATGTGGGCCGGCATCGCCGCGATGGCGACCGGACGTCACATCGGCGAGATCGGAGCCGCCGTCGAGGATCACATCACCGCGGCGGGGGAGTACGGCATCCTGCGCGACTACGTCGGGCACGGAATCGGTCGCAAGATGCACGAGGCGCCATCGGTTTTCAACTACCGTGTGCCGGATCCGGGGCCTCGCATCCAGCCCGGGCTCGTGCTCGCCATCGAGCCGATGGTCGTCGCAGGTTCCGAGGCGACGTTCGTCGAGGACGACGAGTGGACGGTCTCCACGATCGACGGTTCAGCCGGCTCCCACTGGGAACATAGCGTCGCCGTCCATGATGGAGGCATCTGGGTTCTCACGGCCCCCGACGGCGGAGCCGCGGGGCTGGCTCCGTATGGTGTGAAGCCGGTCGAAATCGAGTAGGAAAGAGCGTCATGGCAGCGGCAAAGGGCAAGACAAACTGGTTCGCGATTTGGATCAGCGTCGTCGCTGTCGTCGCCATCGTGGTGGTCGGCGGTCTCGTGGTCGTCTTCAACAACGTGGCCGCGGACCCCGGCAAGGCCCCCGAGGCCTCCAACATCGACTCCTCCACGGGAGCGATCTCCTTCGGCACGGGCGAGCACACCGTCGACACGTACATCGACTTCATGTGCCCCTACTGCAACCAGTTCGAGCAGACCGAGGGTGAGACCATCCAGGGCCTGGTCTCGTCGGGCGACATCACCCTGAACGTGTACCCCGTCGCGATCCTCGACCGTCTCTCGCAGGGCACCGAGTACTCCAGCCGTGCCGCCAGCGCCATGTACGCGGTCGCCGCCGCGGACCCCGACAACGCCTACGCCTTCCTGCAGGCGCTGTACGCGAACCAGCCCGCCGAGAACTCGACCGGTCTGACCGACGAGCAGCTGGTGGAGCTCGCGCGCGGAGCGGGTGTGAACGTCACCTCCGACCTCGAGAGCGCGATCACCTCGAACGCGTACATCAAGTTCGCGAAGTCGCGGTCACTGCCGGAGGGTGCGACCGGAACGCCGACGCTCCGCGTCAACGGCGATCTCGTGCAGATCACGTACAACCCGCAGACCGACATCCTCAGCAGGATCTCCTGAGCGGGATGGAGCGATCGGGCCGCCGCTCAAGTGGCGCGATGCGGCTCTATCACCTATAGTTGATCTTTGGTGCTTTGCGCCTTCGTTGGCGTGTCGCCGTCGAGGCGTTTCCGGCACCGAATCCCATCCACCGCAGATCGACCGGTCTGCACGAGGGTAGCGAGGCTATGGCTAAAAAAGACGGTGTCATCGAGATCGAGGGCGTGATCTCCGAGGCTCTGCCCAACGCGATGTTCCGCGTCGAGTTGAGCAACGGGCACAAGGTGCTCGCCACGATCTCCGGCAAGATGCGGCAGAACTACATCCGCATCATCCCCGAGGACCGCGTCGTCGTGGAGCTCTCGCCCTACGACCTCACGCGCGGCCGCATCGTCTATCGCTACCGCTGATCCGGTCGAGAAGTAACGGCTCCGCTTCGGAGCACGAAGACAGCGAACAGGAAGCATCATGAAGGTCAACCCCAGCGTCAAGCCGATCTGCGATCACTGCAAGGTGATCCGTCGTCACGGACGCGTCATGGTCATCTGCAAGTCGAACCCGCGCCACAAGCAGCGCCAGGGCTGACGAGCAGTCGGCGGATGCGGCTGGCGGCCGCATCCGCTCCCACAACTGAACAACGAACAACAGGCAGGATCAGAACCCGCAAGGGGGACACCTCGGGCGGAGGCCCGGGCACCGATCCTGCTCCACACCTCCACTCACTCCTAGGAGAGCCGCATGGCACGTCTTGCCGGCGTCGACATCCCGCGCGACAAGCGCGTGGTGATCGCACTCACGTACATCTACGGCATCGGCCGTACCCGCTCCGTCGAGATCCTGAAGGCGACTTCGATCGACGAGAGCATCCGCGTCAAGGATCTGACCGACGACCAGCTCGTCGCGCTCCGTGACTACATCGAAGGCACCTACAAGGTCGAAGGTGATCTTCGTCGCGAGGTCGCTGCCGACATCCGCCGCAAGGTCGAGATCGGCTCCTACGAGGGCCTGCGTCACCGCCGCGGCCTGCCCGTGCGCGGTCAGCGCACGAAGACCAACGCCCGCACGCGCAAGGGTCCCAAGCGCACCGTCGCCGGCAAGAAGAAGGCGCGCTAAGGCGCGGCCCCCAGGGTTTAGGAGAACACGCACATGGCACAGGCCAAGTCCGCGGCGCGCAAGCCCCGCCGCAAGGAGAAGAAGAACATCGCCGTGGGTCACGCCCACATCAAGTCGACGTTCAACAACACGATCGTCTCGATCACCGACCCGTCCGGCGCCGTCATCAGCTGGGCGTCCTCGGGTGGCGTGGGCTTCAAGGGCTCGCGCAAGTCGACCCCGTACGCGGCCGGCATGGCCGCCGAGTCGGCCGCCCGTCAGGCCGCCGAGCACGGCGTCAAGAAGGTCGACGTCTTCGTGAAGGGTCCGGGTTCGGGCCGCGAGACCGCGATCCGTTCGCTGACCGCTGCCGGCCTCGAGGTGGGGTCGATCCAGGACGTCACGCCGCAGGCGCACAACGGCTGCCGCCCGCCCAAGCGTCGCCGCGTCTGACGTCTCACAGCTTCTGGATGCCGGGGCGCGCCGCCCGACGGTGCGCCCCGGCATCCGCGAGAAAAACTCAACACCTCATCCACGCAAGTGTCATATAGCGGGCACTTAGCCGAAAGGAACACATCGTGCTCATCGCACAGCGTCCCACTCTGACCGAGGAGAAGATCGGGGAGTTCCGCAGCCGCTTCGTCATCGAGCCGCTCGAGCCCGGCTTCGGTTACACCATCGGCAACGCGCTGCGTCGCAGCCTCCTCTCGTCCATTCCCGGTGCTGCTGTCACCAGCATCCGCATCGACGGCGTGCTGCACGAGTTCAGCACCGTCCCCGGTGTGAAGGAGGATGTCACCGAGATCATCCTGAACATCAAGCAGCTGGTCGTCTCGAGCGAGCGCGACGAGCCCATCACGGCCTACCTGCGCAAGACGGGTGCGGGCGAAGTGACCGCCGCCGACATCTCGGCTCCGGCCGGCGTCGAGGTGCACAACCCCGAGCTGGTCATCGCGACGCTCAACGACACCGCTCGTTTCGAGCTCGAGCTGACGATCGAGCGCGGCCGCGGCTACGTGTCGGCCACGCAGAACCGCAACGAGTACGCCGAGGCGGGGCAGATCCCGATCGACTCGATCTACTCTCCGGTCCTCAAGGTCAGCTACCGCGTCGAGGCCACCCGTGCCGGTGAGCGCACCGACTTCGACAAGCTCGTGCTGGACGTCGAGACCAAGCCCTCGATCGCCCCGCGCGACGCCGTCGCGTCGGCCGGTCGCACCCTGACCGAGCTGTTCGGCCTCGCTCGCGAGCTGAACGTCGAGGCCGAGGGCATCGAGATCGGCCCCGCGCCGGTCGAGACCGTCCTCTCCAACGAGCTGTCGATGCCCATCGAGGACCTCGACCTCTCGGTGCGCTCGTACAACTGCCTGAAGCGCGAGGGCATCAACACGGTGTCCGAGCTGGTCGCCCTCTCGGAGACCCAGCTCATGAACATCCGCAACTTCGGTCAGAAGTCGGTCGACGAGGTGCGCGACAAGCTCGTCTCGCTCGGTCTGTCGCTGAAGGACTCGGTGCCCGGTTTCGACGGCGCCCACTTCTACGGCGGATACGAAGAAGACAACGCCTGATCCGGCTCACCCGCGAAATCCTGGAGTAACTGAGAATGCCCAAGCCCACGAAGGGACCCCGCCTCGGAGGCGGCCCCGCACACGAGCGTCTTCTGCTGGCGAACCTTGCCGCGGCACTGTTCACGCACAAGTCGATCACGACGACCGAGACCAAGGCCAAGCGCCTGCGTCCGCTCGCCGAGCGTCTCATCACGTTCGGCAAGCGCGGCGACCTGCACGCGCGCCGTCGCGTGCTCTCGGTCATCGGTGACAAGGAAGTCGTGCACGTCCTGTTCACCGAGATCGCGCCCCTGGTGGCCGAGCGTGAGGGCGGCTACACCCGCATCACGAAGATCGGCAACCGCAAGGGCGACAACGCTCCCATGGCCGTGATCGAGCTCGTGCTCGAGCCCGTCACCAAGAAGAAGGCTGCCCCCGCCAAGAAGGCCCCCAAGGCGGAGAAGGCTCCCGTCGAGGAAGCCCCCGCCGAGGAGACGGTTGTCGAAGAGGCTCCGGCCGAGGAGACTGTCGTAGAGGAGGCCCCCGAGGCGTCCGAGGCCGCCGCTGACGAGGCTCCGGCCGAGTCGGAGGAGAAGAAGTCCGAGTAATCGGACCCGCCGGGACCTGTCCCGGCCCCTTTGCACCGCGAACCCCGCGTGATCTTCGGATCCCGCGGGGTTCGCGCCGTTCACGGCGGGGTGACCGGAGTAGGGGTGTCCGGCAGCGCCCTCAGCCCGCGTCGGGTGAGCCGGGTGCCTGGAACAGCTGGGACCGACGCAGCTCCTGCTCGAAGGCGCGCTGTGCGGAGAACGCGGAGAACCGGGCCTTGGCGCGTTGCGCGTCGGCGAGAGCGGCGACGACGGTGTCGGCATAGATCCTGCCCCCCGCATCCCCGGGGTGCACCTCGTCGCCCGCGAGCAGATCGAGGTGCGGCGCGATCGCCGACTGCCAGTCGGCGATCTGCACCCCTCGGTGCGTGCGGGCGAACGCGGCGATATCGGCGTTCACGCCGGCGATCCAGGAGCGCGGCGCGGACGCGGTGACGAGCACGAGCTGACGGTCGGGGCCGATGACCTCGAGCACCTGATCGAGGGTGCGCTGCGAGATCGACCCGTTGGTGCCGAGGCCGAGGACCACGAAATCGCGCAGTCTGCCGGAGTCCGCGAGGGAGCGCAGGATCTCGGGAGCCGCGGACATCTGACGAGACACGACGGCGTCCACGTCCGCCCCGGGTAGTGCAGCGAGCAGGCTGGGGGCGGAGGCGAGCATCACGGAGTCGCCGACGGCGGTGACGTCATCGCCCGTGACGGCGTCGTCGTCAGGATCCCCGTCCGCGATCGTCGGGGCGGGTTGATCCTGCAGCGCGTCCATGCCGGCGGCGACCACGGCCTCGCCGCTGGAGACCGCCGGAGCCGAGACCACAGCGACGGCCGCGCCGGCGACGAGCAGGAGGCCGGCCGCCGCCGCACCGACGGCCCGCGCTCGAGGGCGCGAGCCCGACGCGAGCGCCCGTCGGAGATCGCCGACGACCGGACGCACTCCGCGTCGGCGCACCGGGATCTCGAGAAACCGGTATGACAGTGCGGACAGGATCACTGTCGCGACCAGCGCAGCTGCGCCGATGGTCGGCGGGAAGGGGCGGTCGACGCTCGTGCCCTGCCAGGCAGCGACCATCAGCACCAGCACCGGCCAATGCCAGAGGTACAGGCCGTACGAGCGTTCGCCGATCCACCGCAGAGGCGTCGTATCCAGCGCGCGCCCCAGCAGCGACCTCGGCCAGGCCCCCGCCACGATCACGATCGCGGAGAGTGCGCTCGCTGCGACGAGTGCGCCCGGGAAGGTCGCGGTGCTCTGGCTCTGACCGACCGTCGCGAGCAGGACGAGGCCCGCAAGAGCGGAGGTGCCGAGCGCGGATACGCCTCCTCGTACGACGCGGCGCCGCATCCAGTCGTGCTCGACGCGCGCGGCCGCGCGCCACGTGACCGCGACGGCGACTCCGATAAGGAGGCCGAACGCGTGGCTGTCGGTGCCGAAGTAGGCGCGCGTGACGCGTGCTCCCAGGGTGAGCGGGTCGGCGGAACCGGAAGCGACGATCGCCGCCATCCACACCGCGGATGCGGCCGCCGCAAAGAGCACCGCGCCGACGCGCATCCAGGCGCGCGGCAGCAGGAGGAGCGCGAGCAGGAGCGGCGGCCACACGAGGTAGAACTGCTCCTCGACGGCGAGGGACCAGAGGTTGCGGAACAGTTCGCCGCCCCCGGAACCGAAGTAGTCGGCGCCGTCGGCGACGGCCGTCCAGTTGTATCCGAACACGAGCGCGCCCGCGAGCTGTCGCCCGAGCCCGGCCAGCACGTCGCCGCCGACCAGCCATGCCGCGCTCGCGCACACCGTCAGGACGAGCAGGAGGGCCGGCAGCAGCCGTCGGGCCCGCCGGCGCCAGAAGGCGCCGAGCGCGACGCGGCCGGTCTCATCATGCTCGCGGAGCAGCAGCGAGGTGATGAGGAATCCGCTGATCACGAAGAAGACGTCGACGCCGATGAAGCCGCCCCGCATCCACCAGCCGGGAAAAAGGTGGTACACCACGACGAGCGTCACAGCGACGGCACGCAGGCCGTCGAGACCGGCGTAGCGGGCGCGCGGGTCAAGAGGGGTGTCAGCGATCATGGGGGAGGATCCGGAGGGGAGGCCCGGCCATTCTACGATCCGTGCATGGGCGACTCCGCCGAGTGCCCGCGTAGGCTTGTGCGGTGCGGATCCGACTCGACATCGCCTATGACGGCACGCACTTCCGCGGCTGGGCCCGGCAGCCGGGCCTGCGCACCGTTCAGGGCACGCTCGAGGAGGCCCTCGCGCGGATCGTCGCCGGCACACCGCAGCTGACGGTCGCCGGCCGCACGGATGCGGGCGTGCACGCGAGCGGCCAGGTCGCCCACCTCGACCTCGATGACGCGCAGCAGGCGAGGCTGGCGGCCTCGCGCCGGTCGGAGTCCGACCCCGTCGCGGCCCTGGCGCGACGGGTCCGGGGCGTCCTGAGCTCCTACTCGGACGTGACCGTGCACCGAACGACGCTCGCTCCCGACGGCTTCGATGCGCGATTCTCGGCGGTCTGGCGCCGGTACGCCTACCGGATCGCCGACGATGTCACCGGCTACGATCCGCTGCGACGGGAGTTCACCACGACCGTTCGCGCCGCGCTGGATGTCGCCGCGATGGACGAGGCCGCGCGGTCGCTGCGGGGGCTGCACGACTTCGCCGCCTACTGCAAGCCGCGCGATGAGGCGACGACCATCCGCACGCTCCTCGAGTTCGATTGGCGTCGCGACGACGAGGGAGCCATCGTGGCGAACGTGAAGGCCGACGCGTTCTGCCACTCGATGGTGCGCGCGCTCGTGGGAGCCTGTGTCGCCGTCGGCCAGGGACGCCTCGCGGTCGAGGATGTCGTGCGCCTGCGCGAGCAGGCGACGCGGACGAGTGAGTTCGCGGTCCTCGCTGCGCGCGGCCTGGTCCTGACAGAGGTGGGCTATCCGGAGCCGGAGCTCATGGCGGCGCGCGCCGAGCAGACGCGCGCGCGTCGCGATCAGGAATGAATTCGCTGGGCGTTGTGCAACCGGCATCTGGCGTTCATGGAACGGGCATAGTGTGGATGGCCTGATGAAGGTCATCTCCTACAACCTGCGCAAACACCGTGCTGCGGGCGAGATCGCGGATCTGGCCGAGCAGCACGGCGTCGATGTGCTCTGTCTCCAGGAGGCGGACACCACCGACATCCCCGAGGTCAGCGGTGGCCTGCGCCTGGCGGACGCCACGAGTCGCAACCGGTTGGGCCTGGCGGTCTACTACCGCGAGAGCAGCTTCCGGTTGCAGGAGGTGCGTGCGCTCTCGCTCAAGAAGTCGCTGCACGACCGGGTGCTCAAGCCCGCGGAGGAGCGCATGCTGGGCGTGCGCCTGCACGACATCGATGCGGGACGCGAGATCATCGTCGCGTCCTTCCACGCCGCGCCCCTCACCGCGCTCAATTCGCTGCGTCGCCATCAGATCCGCACGGCATTGGCTGAGCTGCAGGACCTCGGACCGCAGCTTCCCGCGCTGATGGTCGGCGACTACAACTACCCCGTCTTCAAGGAACGTCTCGGCGAACGGGTGAGGGACCAGGGGTACGAACTCACGCTCAGCGACACCCGAACGTATACGCGCTATCGCTTCTTCCGCGGTCACTACGACTTCGCGACCTCCACGGGATTCGACATCGAGCACATCCGGACACTGCCGCAGGGACTCAGCGACCACCTGCCGATCCTCGTGACGGCCACGCTCGCGTCGTCGCGTTCGCGCGTCGAGGTGAGCTGAGGCCGCTCAGCCGCAGGAGGCGACGAGGTCGGAGTCCGTGCCGGGTAGCACCGGTGTGACCTGGGCGCTCAGCTCGGGAGTCCAGGGGGTGCGGACGCGGATGCTGGCGCTCGCCGTCTCGCCCGGAGCGAGCAGCGAGGACCACACGAGGACCGGGCGTCCCTGGTCGGTGCCGGACTGGAAGCCACCGCCGTTCGAGTTCTCGGAGGAGAGCACCGAGGCGCCCTCGGGAAGGTACAGATACCCCGTTGTGCGCGTCAGTCCGGCCGCTGTGCCGAAGCTGCCACCTCCGGTGATCGAGGAGGGGAATCCCGCGACATCGGCGGGCGCGTCGTTGGTGAGCGAGACGTCGAGCACGGCTTCTGACGATCCGCCCGCGGTGGTGCACCACTGCACGCCGGTGCCGACTTTCATGTAGTAGTCCAGTTTGGAGCCGGTGGCGTCGTTGAGGTACACGCCGAAGCTCGTCCGCTGGCTGTCGGTCACCGGCAGCAGGCCCTGCAGGCTCGTACCGTCGAGGATCGCCTGCTCCTGGGGCGCGTTGCTCCAGATGAGCAGTCGCTCCTCTTCGCCTGCCTTCGCCAGGGCCGACACGAGAGCGGAAGGGGCCACGTCTCCCGCGGCCAGTTTGGTGAAGACGGATGCGGCGGCCGCCTGGAAGAACGCGTCCTGGGTCGCGGGGTCGTACCGCAGGTAGACCTCGTTCAGCAGCAGCGGGATCGCGTTCTCGCTCGTGAGCTCGTCGCCCGTGGGCAGCGCCACCGGCCCGGTCGCCGCCAGCATGTACGACAGGGTGACCGGGTCGAGGGAGATCACCCCGTCCACCTTGAGGCCGTACTCCCGCTCCCACATCGCCTGCGCGATCTGCGCCGCCAGGGGGAAGGAGGGGACCTGGGTCGCGTTCTGCATGTAGCGCGCGGGCCGGGTCTCCATGAACGCCGTGAGCTCGGGGCCGATGTCGAGCGCGGGGTCACGCAGCTTGCCGATGTCGCCGGAGGCGGATGCCTGGGCCGCGAGAGAGATCTGGCCGTTCTCCGTGTGCACGAGCGCCATCGCGCCGACGATGCCGCCGAGCGAACGCCACTCCGCGTTGTTCTGGAAGATGACGAGATAGTTGCGCGGACCGTCGGCGCCGAGCACGGACGGCATCAGCGCCGTCGCGCGGCTGACCGCATCCGATCCCGTCTCGACGGACGCGAGCAGCCCGGACACGTCCTCGACGGCCTTCGCGAGCGGGGGGAGCAGGGCGGTTCGATCGATCTCGTCGATGGCGTCGGAAGCGAGCGTCACCTGCGCGGTGGTGCTCTGGGCGGCGTCGTGCATCTCGCCGAAACCGCTCACGTCGATGCGTCCGTCGACGGGCTTCAACGCGCCGGCGGAGAAGTCCGCCGCGACGCGCACGAGGGGCGTCAGCGCCTTGCCCGCCACGTCGTCGACGGCTGCGGTGACCGTGGCGACGGCCGAGAGCTGGTCGCCGACCCACGGCAGGACCTCGGCCGCCTGCCACACGGGATCGGAGGTCAGGGACCGCGCCGCAGCGGTGTCTGCGGCGATGTCTGCCAATCGTGCGGTCGCCGCGTCCGTGTCGTCGAGGTTGCGGGTGACCTCCCCGGCCGTACGCTGCGCCGCGGTCAGGTGGCCGTATGCGAGGTATCCGCGCACCCCCAGCCAGGCTGCTGCGGCCACGAGCACGACGAGGAGCGCGAGCAGTGCCCAGACGAGAATGCGTCCGGCGGTTCTGGCGGGAGCCGGCAGCAGGGGATTGGTCACGCCTTCACCTTAAGCGGTCATGCCGCGCCGCTAGAGTGGGAAGTCCACCTCACCCCGGGAGTCGCCATGCGCCGCAGACATCGGAGACCCGTCGCGGTCGTCGCTCCGCTGCTCGCCGTGGCGCTGCTGACCGGATGCGGCCCGGCACCGTGGAACACCGGTGCGCAGACGCCGAGCCCGACATCGCCGTCGCGTTCGAGCACTCCGGTTCCGACGCCGGTGACCAACGACCTGTCCAGCGGCTCGACTCAGCGCGTCGTGCCCGCCGGCGCGGTCAGCGCGACGATCAACTACTGGTCGACCCTGTCGATGGATCGCTGGACGGCCACGGCCCTGAAGCCCGTGAGCATCTCGATGGTGACCACCGTCACCCCCAACGACGGACAGAAGGTCTTCCTCCAGAAGGCGACCATGGTCGCCGTCCCCGGCAACGCCTCGCGCTCCTTCGACCCGCTCGCTCCGCAGACCGACCAGTCGTCGGTGAGCCCCGGCTACTTGGTCCTCGACCCCTACAGCTATTCGCAGACCTTCAACATCGGTGACGTGCCGGCGGAGGCGACGTTCGTGCAGGTGCAGTTCACCTACGACTTCCTCGTGCAGACCACGCCCACGTCGGCCGAGTACGCCAAGCAGACGGCCAGCGACACCTTGACGATCGCCATTGCGGGAGCCACGCAGGACTGACGCGGATCTCGTGCATGGTGCTCGGGGGCGGATCGCGTATACTTTCGGCGCCGACCCTGGGGTTTTCTGGAAACGGATCGGCACCGACCCGAAATCCTGTGAGCCTCGAGAGGCCACGTCTCCGAGGAGCGCCCTGTGAGAATCCCCTTCGCCGACCGCCGTGTGCGTCGGCTCAGCGCGGGGGCAGCTCTCGCCCTCGCGAGCATCCTGGCCCTGACCGGTTGCTCGCAGATCGTCGACGGCTTCAACTCCCTGCAGAGCAGCAACAACGCTGTGCAGCCGACGACCGTCGTGCCGTCGCCCGCGCCGTCGGCGAGCATGGCGTTCAATTCCCAGTTCACGTACGACGGCTCGGTCGAGCTGCGCAGCGATGTGGCGCAGGATCTCGAGCTCGTGCTCAACGTGTGGGCCGTCGACCCCAAGCGCACGCAGGAGTGGACCGCGAACAACGAGAAGGTCTTCGGCTTCGCGGTCAACGTCTACGACCACCGCGTCGATGAGAAGGCGGTACTGACGGACAAGCGTCGGGTGTACATCTCGTCGGTGCAGATCAACTCCACCACGACGCAGACCTCCAACCAGATGCAGTCGCCCTACCAGTTCAGCGCCGACCCGCGCACGCTGGTTCCCAGCGACACCCTGCGCTCTGACCGGGGACTGCTGCTCAACAGCTTCCAGGGCGGACTCTACGTTCCCCAGCAGAGCATCCACCAGCTGCCCGCGGACACGTTCGGTCTCACTCTCGAGTTCGCCCTGACGATCTCCGTCGAAGGCACGGCGAACACGGACGCCTCGTTCCAGCAGCAGACGGTGTACCAGTACCTGCCGATCGCGATCTTCCCCGGCTGAGCCGGCGACCTGCGGCGCTGATCTTGCGCCAATCTTGCGCTGAGCTTCTCGCCGGACCCGCCATGATCTTGCGGTAGAGCGTGCATTCTGGACTCATCGCACAAACAACGTGCTGATCTCCCGCCGCATCGCGGCCCATGAACGTCAGGAAGTGATCACTGTGTCGGACCCCCGCATGGCGTATCAGCAGGTGCCTTCGCAGCAGCTCGAGCCGGTGTACCCGGTGATGACGCCCGGCGCCGACTTCGAGTCCCACTTCGAGCAGGACTTCATGTCGGTGCTCGAGAACTCGACCACGCACCGCTCCACGATCGGATGCGTCATCCCCGCCTACAACGAGGAGGAGTCGATCGCGGATGTGATCGAGGCGCTACTCGCCCAGACGCGCGTTCCCGACGTCATCCACGTGGTCATCAACAACACGTCCGACAACACGGCGAAGATCGCTTCGGAGTACGCCGGTCCGCACGAGATCATGACGGACCTCGGCGAACAGTTCACCGAGGTCTTCGTGCACGACATCGGCAAGAACCCCGACAAGAAGGTCGGCGCGCTCAACTACGGCTACTCGCTGGTCGAGGGATGCGACTATCTGCTCGGCGTGGACGGCGACACGATCGCCGAACCGCGCGCCGTCGAGTACCTCGAGACCGAAGCGGTCAGCGACTCGCGCATCGGGGGCATCTCCGCGATCTACACGATCGACGATCGACCCATCAAGGGTCTGACGGCCAAGTGGCTCATCGCCGGCCAGCGCACCCAGTTCGCCGCCTTCAACCTGCAGAACCTTCTCCGCGGCCGCAACATGGCGGTGCTCGGCGGTCAGTTCTCGATCTTCTCGACCAACGCTCTGCGCGACGCGATGAAGCAGAACCACCAGAACACGCCCTGGGTCAAGGACAGCGAGGTCGAGGACTCCCTGCTCTCCCTGCAGATCAAGAGTGCCGGTTACCTCACCAAGATCAGCCCCTACGCCCGCGCAGCGGTGGGCGGTATGACCACACTGAAGGGGTACGACGCGCAGCAGGTCAAGTGGACCTTCGGCGCGATCGAGCTCATGTGGCCGGGACAGCGCGGCGACACGAAGGGGCAGCCGTTCCACCCCAACCTGCGCCTGCGCTGGTTCGAGAACTTCGGCATGCTCACCAACCTCTTCGTCCGCGTCGCCTTCCTGGTGCTGCTCGCGGGATCGCTGTCGATCAACGCCTTCGTCTTCTCGCCCCTGTGGCTGATCCCCGTGCTGACAGCCGTGCTCCTGAACCTGCGCATCGCGCGCACGATGAAGTACTGCAATCAGCGCGACATCCTCTTCGCCCTGCTGGTCTTCCCCGCGGAGATCTTCATGTGGATCCGTCTGAGCCACTTCCTCCGCTCGTGGACCCGCTTCCTCTCGCGCAAGAAGGTCGACAACTGGGCCATGCAGGCCAAGGCGGAACGCGGCGGTGCATCGATCGGTCACTGGACGCCTTTCATCCTGTTGGCCGCGGCGCTCGTCGCGATGGCGATCATCTGGAACATGCTCGGCCCGGTCGTGCAGTCCTCCATCCTCTGGATCGGCTGGCCCATCGTCGGCGTCGTGACGGTCCTGCAGACGCTGCTCATGTTCTCGAAGCTGCTGCGCCGGTACCAGGGCTACAAGGTCTGAGGCGCACATCCGAACGAAAGGGCCCACGGTCTCCCGTGGGCCCTTTCGTCGTCTCCCGAAGTATCAGGGTGCGAGCAGCTCGGTCGTCAGCCGATAGCCGACCCCGCGCACGGTCTCGATGTAGCGCGGGTTGCTGGGATTGTCGCCCAGCTTGCGGCGGAGATTCGTCATGTGGGCTTCGACGGCGCGCTTGTCGGCCTCGCCCACGTAGTAGGAGGTGACGTAGGACTCTCCGCGCAGTACGAGGGTCAGATCGGCCTTGCTGCGTACGCGGCGCTTCGACTCGAGAAGCGTGGCCAGCAGATCGAATTCGGTACGCGTCAACTCGACCTGCTGTCCGTTGATGAGCACGATGCGCGTCTCGGGGTTCAGCTGGAGGTCGCGATGGGTCACCCAGAAACCTCCGCCCGGGACGAGAGCGCCCTGGGCGTGAGGCGCCACCTCGGCTCCCGCTGCCGGAGCGGGGATCGGCTGCGCAGGCACGGCGGGCGGCTGAGGCGCGTACGTCATCCGGTCGGCCGGCATGGCGGCCTCGGGAGGGTACGCCGTCTCCTCGACAGGGGCGGGCGCGATGGGTTGTCTGCCCTCGGGCTGCACGGGGATCGACTGCGTCTGCGGGCGCGCGCCGGGGAAGGACGGTCCGACGCTCTCTTGCCGCCGGGTCTGGCCGGCGGGCTCAGGCCGGGGGCGGCGAAGCAGTGCTTCGACGCGCGCGCGGAACTCCCGAGGCCGGAAGGGCTTGACGATGTACTCGTCGGCACCGGCGCCGAGTCCCAGAACGACGTCGGCCTCATCGGCGAGGCCGGTCAGCATGATGATGAAGGTGTTCGACTTCTCGCGGATGCGGCGGGCGGCCTCGAATCCGTCGATGCCGGGCATGTTGACATCGAGCGTCGTGATGAGCGGCTGGTAGGCGAGCACGGCCCGCACGCCGTCGATGCCGTTTCCGACCGATACGGTGGAGAAGCCCGCCGCTTCGAGGACCTCGGCGAGGAGGTGGCGAACGTCGGGATCGTCTTCGACAATGACCGCGGTCTTCTGCCCGTCAGAAGCGTCGCTCATGAGTCCGGCATCCTCGATTCTCAGTTCAAGGCCGCGGCTCGTGGCACCGCACGCGTCGCCATTGTTCCATATCCGCCGGATCGCCCGCGATTCACGGCGCGCGCCGCGCCGCGGACGGTCAGAGCACGTTGCGCGTGAGCTGCACGGAGCCTTCCGGCCACCAGGATCCGGCGCGTGGTCCGCCGTTGCAGACGCCGTCGCTCTCGCCGGGCGGCTTGATCCACAGGTTCGTGTCGACGACGTCGTCGCCGTAGGTGCCGCCGGGGTCGCCCACGAGTGCCGTCGGGTCGTTGCACCACTCGCTCGTGGAGACGCCGGCGCCGTTGCGCGACGTGTCGATGAGGGCGTGGCTGCCGCCGAGGAGCGTGGACACCTCGTGCGCGTACGCGAACTCGTCCGCGGTGGGGTTGTAGTTCGACACGTTGGTGGCGAAGCCGCGCACCTTGTCGGTGACCCCGACCCGCTGGATGAGAGAGGCCATCTCCGAGGCGGGTCGCCAGTTCGAGTGCCCGCCGTCGAGGTACACCCAGGTGTCCACGCCGACGAGACGCAGTGCCGCATCGTGAAGGGCGCTCATGCGCTGGCCGATGTTGGCGTCGCAGTCGGGTGCCTGGGCGAGGCTGTCCGGCTCGAGGACGACGATCTTCTGCACGTCCTTCACGCTCGCCAGCGCCTGGCCGATCTCCGCGGTCCAGGTCGCGTAGGAGGCGTCGTCCAACCCGCCTGCGGACTGGCTGCCGCAGTCGCGCTCGGGCAGTCCGTACACGACGACGGCGAGCGCCGCGTCCTGATCGCGCGCCTCGGCGGCGAGGTTCAGGATGCGGGGGCCTGCGTCGCCGATCGGATCGATCTCGGGGGTGAGCCAGTAGGCGGTCGGTTGAGCGGCGAGATAGTCGGCAGCGGCCTGCGCGTCGGACTCCAGCCCGCCCTCTGTCGCGGCCTTGCTCGCCTTGGACTCCTCCGGCACCACGATGCGTGTGCCGACGCCCGGAGCCTGAGCGCCGAGGAACTGCAGCCCGGAGGTGATCGCCCAGCCGACGACGCCGACGGCGGTGATCACGATCACGAGGCTCGCCGCGAGCACGGTGATCAGCAGCCAGCGGGGAAAGGCGCGCCGGCGTGGACGGGCGGGCCTTGCTGGCGTGGAACTCACGCAAGGACTGTACCGTGCGCCCGCGCTACCCTGACTGCAACGACCGGAAGGACACAGGATGTCGGACTCGATCATCGTGGGCGTGACGGATGCGGAGGGCTCGCAGCGTGCGGTCGACTGGGCGGCGGCTCGGGCGCTTCGAGGCGGGGAGCGGCTCGTGCTGTTCTCCGTCGTGGGCGGCGCCACCGGAGCCGTGGGCGAGGACGACGTGTTGACGGCGGCCGTCGCCGCCACGCGTGCGCGCCTCGAGCAGCAGGCCGACCGCCTGCGGTCGACGGGTGTCTCGTGCGAGGTGCGCGTCTCGCACGGCAATCCGGTCGCAGAGCTCGTGGAGGCGTCGAAGGAGGCACGGCTGCTCGTGATCGGCGGAGAGAAGCGCGGGCAGGGGCGCCGTGGTCAGCACGGCTACCGGATCGCCGCAGGATCCCACTCGCCCGTCGTCGTGGTGCCGCTGGATGCGCTCGCGGACGGGGAGGGCGTCGTGGTCGGTGTCGACGGCTCGGAGGTCTCCGACGCGGCGGTGGCATTCGCGGCGGCTGAGGCCGAGCGCTTCGGCGAGACCCTGACGATCGTCTCGGCGTGGATGCCGGTCGCCGTTCCCGGCGATTTCGGCGTGTACCCCGATCTCTATCTCACGGATCTCAACGCGATCACCCAGTCCGCCGTCGACCGTGTGGCAGAGAAGGTGAGCGAGGCGTACCCGGGCCTCCACGTGCAGACCCGCGTCGTCGAAGGTGATCCCGCCGCGGCGATCGCGGATGCGGCGGGCGCGGCGAGGCTCGTCGTCGTCGGTTCGCACGGGCGCGGCGCCTTCGCGCGCTTCCTTCTCGGATCGGTCAGCGAGGAGGTCGTTTCTCAGGTGACGACCGCCACGGCCGTCGTCCGCTGAACGGATTCCCACAGTTCCGGCGCGTACGGCCCACAGGCGCCCTGGCGGGACTACCTTTGTGCCACCACGGTAGGCGGACGAAGGAGTCCTCATGGATCGTGCAACACAGATAGCTGTCACCGCTCTCGGCCTGATCGCGCTCATCGCGGTAGCCGTCGGCGTCTTCGCTGCGGGGGCGCTCCCCGGGCTGGAGCCCCACGCGCAGCGGGTCGCGAGCCTCGTCCCCTTCGTCGTCGCGACGCTCGCTGTGCTGAGTGCGCTCGCGCTGACGGTCTCGCGGCGACGTCTGCATCGCTGACCGGCGTCGCGGCGAAAAGCGGAGAGGCCCTCTGCGGCCTGGGGGAACCGGAGAGGACCTCTCATCACACGGGCGGAACGCTCCGTGCCTTCGCTCGCCGTCGATGACCCGAACACGTTCGGCGTGCGGTGTTGCCCCTTCAGTATGGGAAGCGCGCGTGACCGGGCGGAGGGGCTTGACAACGGCGTCGCGATCCGTTCGTCATCCGACGCGCCGCGTCACACGTTCGTCATCCTTTCTCAGTAGCATGGCGCTCATGGCGCGCGAGGGGCAACGCAATCCGGAGCCGGGCGGGTCCCGATGGCTCATCTACGTCGGGGTGGCGCTGCTCGCGCTCGGGGTGGGGGCCCTCGTGTTCGCCTCGATCATCAGTTACCTCAACGCCATCCTCTAGCGGTCTGCGCTCGCAGGCGTACGCCTCGGCTCGCGCGGCGACGGAGTGTTCTGCCGCGATCAGTGCGCGGTGCCTTCGCGGCAGAGTCGTTGCACACCGGGTGTGTGACCGGTAACATTTGTTTCGGCCGGCCGGGTATGGGACCCCGCGGGCCACGAGACCAATGGAGCACCCGTGACAGGCAGCGCAGCCACGCCCTTCCCCTCTGACGTCCAAGCGGCCATCGACGCCGTCCGCGATGATGTCGCGACTCTGCACGGTGAACTTGTGCGCTACGGACTGGTGGTGTGGACCGGAGGCAACGTCTCGGGTCGGGTGCCGGGTGCGGACCTGTTCGTGATCAAGCCGTCCGGCGTCTCCTACGACGATCTGACCCCGGCGAACATGATCCTCTGCGATCTCGACGGCAACGTGATCCCGGGCACGCCCGGCAGCGAGCGTTCGCCCTCGAGCGACACGGCCGCGCACGCCTACGTCTACCGCAACATGCCCGACGTGGGCGGGGTCGTGCACACGCACTCCGACTACGCCGTCGCGTGGGCGGCCCGCGGCGAGGAGATCCCCTGCGTGATCACCGCGATGGCCGACGAGTTCGGCGGCCCGATCCCGGTCGGACCCTTCGCGATCATCGGCGACGACTCGATCGGCCGTGGGATCGTCGAGACGCTGCGCGGGCATCGCTCGCGCGCAGTCCTCATGCGCAACCACGGGCCGTTCACGATCGGCGTGAGCGCGAAGGATGCGGTCAAGGCGGCCGTCATGGTGGAGGACGTCGCGCGTACGGTGCACATCGCGCGTCAGGGCGGCGAGCTCGTTCCGATCCCTCAGGAGGCGATCGACAGCCTGTACGCGCGGTACCAGAACGTCTACGGACAGAGCGGGGACGACCGGCGATGACCGCTGCAGACGCCATCACGACGGGGCGTACCTGGCTCGGTATCGAGCTCGGCTCCACGCGCATCAAAGCCTGCCTGATCGACGAGACCGGCGCGGTGATCGCGGTGGGCGCTCATGCGTGGGAGAACAGCTACGTCGACCGCCTCTGGACCTACTCCCTGGACGAGGTCGTCGCGGGCCTGCAGGCCGCGTACGCGGCGCTCGTGGCGGATGCGATCCAGCGTCACGGCGTGCGCCCCGAGACCCACGCCGCCATCGGCGTCTCCGCGATGATGCACGGCTATCTCGCGTTCGACGCGTCCGGTGAGCTGCTCGTGCCCTTCCGGACGTGGCGCAACACCAACACGGGGCCCGCATCGAGCGCGCTGAGCGAGCTGTTCGGAGTCAACATCCCCCTGCGCTGGTCGATCGCGCACCTGCACCAGGCGGCCATCGACGCCGAGCCGCACGTGCCCCACATCGCCTCGATCAACACCCTCGCGGGATACGTCCACCGCCGTCTGACCGGTCGGTCGGTGCTCGGCGTGGGCGACGCATCGGGCATGTTCCCGATCGACGCGGCCACGCGCGACTACGACGCGGAGCTGCTCGCCCGTTATGACGCACTCGGTGCGATCGATGTTCCGCTGGCCGACATCCTCCCGGAGGTGCTTCCCGCGGGACGCGAGGCGGGCGCACTCACCCCTGAAGGCGCAGCGCTCCTCGACCCGTCGGGCGTGCTCCGTGCCGGCATCCCGCTCTGCCCGCCTGAGGGCGATGCCGGGACCGGCATGGTGGCCACCAACGCCGTGGCTTCGCGCACGGGCAACGTGAGCGCGGGAACGAGCATCTTCGCGATGGTCGTCCTCGAGCGCCCCCTCGAGCGGGTGCACCACGAGCTCGACCTCGTCACCACGCCCGCGGGGGATCCCGTCGCGATGGTGCACTGCAACAACGGGGCGAGTGAGCTTGCCGCCTGGGTCGAGATGTTCTCGCGCTTCTCTGCCGCATCCGGTCGTCCTCTCGATGCGGACGCCGTCTTCGAGGCGCTCTTCCGCGAGGCGGTCGCCGGTGAAGCGGATGCGGGTGGGCTGCTCGCCTACAACCATCTCGCCGGCGAACCCATCGCCGGACTCGATGAGGGGCGTCCCCTCGTCGTGCGCACGCCCGACAGTCGCCTGACCCTCGCGAACTTCATGCGTGCCCAGCTCTACGGCGTGTTCGGGACCCTGGCCCTCGGGATGCGGGTGCTCGCCGAGGAGGGCGTCGCGCTCGATCTGATGTTCGCGCACGGTGGCATGTTCCGCACGGCCGGCGTCGCCCAGCGCTTCCTCGCGGGCGCGCTCGCCGCCCCCGTCGCGGTCGGCGAGACCGCATCCGAGGGCGGCGCCTGGGGGATCGCGGTGCTCGCTGCGTATCTCGGCGAGTCCGACCAGTTCGATCTGTCCACCTACCTCGAGCGCCGAGTGTTCGCCGGCGCCGCGACCTCGACCGCGGAGCCCGACGCCGACGACGTCGCCGGCTTCGCCGCCTACCTCGAGCGCTACCGGTCCGGCCTCGCCATCGAAGCCGCTGCCGTCGCCGCGCTCTGAAAAATCGAAAGAGAGATATCCATGCCTCGCACACCCTTGTCCAGCTCCCTCGACGGCTACGAGGTCTGGTTCGTCACCGGCAGCCAGAACCTCTACGGCGAAGAGACGCTCAAGCAGGTCGCTGAACAGTCCCAGGCCGTCGTCGCGGGTTTGGGCGAGCTTCCCGTGAAGGTCGTCTGGAAGCCTGTGCTCAAGGACGCCGACTCGATCCGTCGGATGGCGCTGGAGATCAACAGCCGCGATGACGTCATCGGCGTCATCGCGTGGATGCACACCTTCAGCCCCGCCAAGATGTGGATCTCGGGCCTCGACGCCCTCCAGAAGCCGCTGCTGCACCTGCACACGCAGGCCAACGTCGAGCTGCCGTGGGCCGACATCGACTTCGACTTCATGAACCTCAACCAGGCCGCCCACGGCGACCGCGAGTTCGGCTACATCCAGACGCGGCTGGGCGTTGCGCGCAAGACGGTGGTCGGACACGTGTCGAACCCGGTCGTCCGCCAGCAGATCGAGGACTGGGAGCGCGCCGCTGCCGGCTGGGCCGCGGTGCGCACGTTGAAGCTGGCCCGCTTCGGCGACAACATGCGCTACGTCGCCGTCACCGAGGGTGACAAGACCGAGGCGGAGCTGCGCTTCGGCGTTCAGGTGAACACCTGGGGCGTCAACGAGCTGGCGGATGCGGTCGCCGCCGCATCCGAGTCCGACATCGACGCGCTCGTGGCCGAGTACGAGGAACTGTACGACGTCGTCGACGAGCTGCGCGTGGGAGGCGAGCGGCACCAGTCCCTGCGCGACGGAGCCGCGATCGAGCTCGGCCTGCGCTCGTTCCTCGAGGAGGGGGGCTTCGGCGCCTTCACGACGAGCTTCGAAGATCTCGGCGCCCTGAAGCAGCTCCCCGGCCTGGCCGTCCAGCGCCTCATGGCCGAGGGCTATGGCTTCGGCGCCGAGGGCGACTGGAAGACGGCGATCCTCGTGCGTGTGGCAAACGTCATGGGTGCAGGTCTGCCCGGCGGCGCGAGCCTGATGGAGGACTACACCTACGACCTCGTGGCAGGTGACGAGAAGATCCTCGGCGCGCACATGCTCGAAGTCGCCCCGTCGCTGACCACCGCCAAGCCGCGGTTGGAGATCCATCCGCTCGGCATCGGCGGCAAGGAAGACCCGGTGCGCCTGGTCTTCACCGCCGACCCCGGCTCTGCCGTCGTCGTCGCCATGAGCGACATGCGCGACCGGTTCCGTCTGGTGGCCAACGTGGTCGAGAACGTGTCCGCGCCGGAGCTGCCGAAGCTGCCCGTGGGTCGTGCCGTGTGGAAGCCCGCTCCCGACTTCGCGACCTCGGCCGCTTGCTGGCTCGCGGCGGGAGCCGCCCACCACACGGTGATGTCGACCGCGGTCGGCATCGAGGTGTTCCGGGACTTCGCCGAGATTGCGAAGACCGAGCTGGTGGTCATCGACGAGGCGACCACGGTGCGTGACTTCCAGCGGGAGCTCCGCTGGAACCAGGCGTACTACCGCCTCGCGCAGGGCCTGTGATGACGGGCTCGGTGCCGCTGTCGGGAACCCAGCACCTGCTGCGGTCGGGTGATGTGGAGGCGTGCATCGCGAGCGTCGGTGCGTCGCTGCGCACCCTCACGCACGCCGGGCGCGACCTCGTCGTCCCCTTCGGGGCGGACGAGGTCCGTCCCGCCTACCGAGGGGCGACCCTTGCCCCGTGGCCCAACCGGGTCGTGGACGGCCGCTACGCCTTCGGGGGCGAGGACTACCGTCTCGCCCTGACCGAGCCCGCCCGCGGCCACGCGCTGCACGGACTCGCGGCATGGCTCGACTACACGGCGATCGACAAGGGCCCGGATCACGTCACCCTGTCCGCGGTGGTCGAGGCGCAGGACGGATACCCGTGGCGCGTCCGCGTCGAGACGCGTTTCGCGTTGGATGCGGAGGGCCTGACGCAGACGGTGACCGCGTTCAACGAGTCCGACACGGCGGCCCCGTACGGTACGGGCCCGCATCCGTATCTCGTGGCAGGTGATGGACTCGTCGACGACTGGACCTTCGAGCTGCCCGCCGCCGAGGTCCTGCACGTCACGGAGGATCGGCTGGCGCCGACCGAGCTGCGCGCGGCCGAGGCGGACGACTCGTCGCGGTTCGACTACCGCACCGCACGACGGATCGGTGCGGCCGAGATCGACCACGCCTACACCGGACTCATCCGCGACGCGGATGGCCTGGCGACGGTTCGCGTGACGGATGCGGATGGCCGCGGCGTCGCGATGACGTGGGATGCGGCGTGCCCCTGGGTCCAGGTGCACACGGCCGACCGCCCCGGGCTCTCGGGGCACCGCGTGGGGCTCGCGATCGAGCCCATGACCTGCGCGCCGGACGCGTTCAACGCGGACCGGTACCCCTACGACGCCGGCCTGCAGGTTCTCGAGCCCGGGGGGTCGCTCTCGGCGAGCTGGACCATCCGCGCCATCTGACCCGCATCCTTCCGCTTCCAAGACACGTTCGCCTGTCACAGATCGCGCCTCCGGCGTCGATCTGTGACAGGCGAACGTGTCTTGTGGGGGATGCGGAAGGCCCCGGAGAGGAAGGGATCCTTCTCCGGGGCCTTCGATGACAGGGCGCGCGCCGGTCGTCAGCTGTCGCGCAGGTTCTCCTTGACCTCGTTGCGATGCTCGACCGACTCCTTCTCGGCCTCGGCCTTCTTGACGTTGGCGTCCGCCTTCGCCTCGTCGATCTTGTCGCCGATGCGGTCCGTGGTGTCGTCCCACTTGTCCTTGAGCTTGCGACCAGCGGTCTCCGCGGTCTCCTTCGCATCATCGATGAAACCCATGATGTGCTCCCTTCGTCGAGGTGTGCCGACAGGCTAATCCGGGGACCCTGCGGGATCAGCGGGGTTGCACGAGTTCGCCCTGGTTGCTAGCGCACGGCGGGTGCATACTCGCTTCATGCGGTTCGAGACGACCATGTCGCAGTTCGGTAGCAACACGGGCATCGAGATCCCCGCGGACGTCATCGAGGAGCTCGGCGGCGGCCGTCGCCCCGCGCTGGTGGTGACCGTCAACGGCTACACATATCGCTCGACCGTCGGGGCGATGGGGGGCAAGCGCCTGATCCCGTTCAGCGCGGACAAGCGGCGCGAGACGGGCATCGGCGGTGGCGATGCCATCGACGTCGACGTCGAGCTCGACACCGCTCCGCGCACGGTGGAGGTGCCGGAGGACCTCGCCGAGGCGCTGGCATCCGTGGGGCTCCGCCCCGCCTTCGACGCATTGTCGCCCAGCGCGCAGAAGGCCCACGTCACCGCGGTGACGGGCGCCAAGGCGGCAGAGACGCGGCAACGCCGTGTCGATCGAGTGGTCGAGTCCTTGCGCTGAGGCCACGGGGTTTTCTCCTCTCTCCACCCGTGAGTCACCGAGGCCCCTCCGATAGAATCGGGGGAGGGGGTGCTGTGGCATCACGAGCGGACGAACCGACGGAACACAAGGGACTCGGAGCCCTGTGGGCCGCCCGCGCGTCGCGCCCGAAACTCGCCGACGTCGTCGCCGAGGGCGTCTACATCGCCGCGGCCGCCACACGCTTGTCGCTGAAGAACCACATCCTCGTCGACATCCTCTCCGCGGGAGAAGGTTTCGACGCCGACCGGTTCGTTCCCGACGCGAAGGACGCGCTGCTGAAGCTCGCCGAGGAGGCCGAGGCGGACGCCGAGCGCGCGGAGAGGGAGCGCAAGCTGGCGCGCGGCCGCTTCAGCGACTCCGGCGGCACGCATGACTATCGCAGTCGCGACGTGCGCAACCTCCGGCGCAGACGAAAGCAGTCCCTGCGCATCGCGGAGGAGCTCCGCGAGCGCGCGGAGGACCTCGACGGGCTCCGCGAGCTGGTCGAGGCGGCGCGCGAGGCGGCGTGGGCCGAGGTCGCGCGCAACATCGACAGCTCGCTGCGGATCGAGGCGGCCCGTCCCGACCTCGAGCCGGGGTACGACAAGATGCGGCAGGCGCGGATGCAGAGCCTGCGCCTCGTCGACCTCCCTCGTCTCGCCGCGCATCGACGCAGGTTGAACGCGAAGGGCGAGGACGCGGCACCCGCGGTGTCCGCCGCGAGCGAGCGGCGCGGCGGAATCGACCTCAGCGAGCTCGAGTAGCCGCCTCGATTCGCGGCCGGGCCGGTTGTGTTGTAGTCTCTCCTAGTGCCCGCGCGCAGGAATGCGACGGGAAACATGCGCCCGTAGCTCAATGGATAGAGCATCTGACTACGGATCAGAAGGTTAGGGGTTCGAGTCCCTTCGGGCGCACACTGTGTTGAGACAGTACGACACCGGCTTCCGCTTCTGCGGGGCCGGTGTTCGTTTCTCCGATGAGCGAGCACGGAGGACGAGCACTCTTCAGGAGAACGCCACTCCGCAGGACGAATCTCCCCTGGATCGTCCTGCCGGAGGGATGTCCCCTGACGAAGAAGCGGCTGAGGCGCGGTGAGTGCCGCCCCCGTCCCGCCGCGAGCTCGACACGCGCGGCTGCGCTTGGGCGTACTCTGGCGACATGCCGATGAAGCCGCCGACGGCCAATATCGATGAGACCCGCGTGCACGTGTCGCGACCGAAGAAGGTCGCGGTGGGCGTGCCGGCCGTGCTCCACGCGCTCCAGATCGCGAACGAGCAGATGGGCCTCAAACGATCCGCCGAGACCCTCCTCCGCGTCAATCAGAAGGACGGTTTCGACTGTCCCGGCTGCGCGTGGCCGGAGGAGGACAAGCGCCACGTCGCGGAGTTCTGCGAGAACGGCGCCAAGGCCGTCGCGGAAGAGGCGACCGTGCGCCGCGTCGGGCCGGAGTTCTTCGCTGCGCACTCGATCGAGGACCTGCGCGAGGGCGACGACTGGTGGCTCGGCCAGCAGGGGCGATTGACGCATCCGATGGTGCTCGACGAGGGCGCAACGCACTACCGACCGATCTCGTGGGATGCAGCGCTCGAGATGATCGCGGACGAGCTGAGGTCACTGTCGCACCCCGACGAGGCGGTGTTCTACACATCGGGTCGCACCTCGAACGAGGCGGCGTTCCTGTACCAGCTGCTCGTGCGCGGTCTCGGCACCAACAACCTCCCCGACTGCTCGAACATGTGCCACGAGTCGAGCGGCTCGGCGCTGACCGAGACGATCGGCATCGGCAAGGGCACCGTCTCGATCGAGGACATCCACGAGGCGGACCTGCTGATCGTGGCAGGTCAGAACCCCGGCACCAACCATCCGCGCATGCTGTCCGCCCTCGAGAAGGCCAAACAGCGCGGAGCGCGCATCATCGCGGTGAACCCGCTGCCCGAGGCGGGGCTCATGCGGTTCGAGAATCCGCAGACCCCGCGCGGTGTCGCTTTCGGCGGCACGAAGCTCGCCGACCGCTTCGTGCAGATCCGCTCCGGCGGCGATCAGGCTCTCTTCCACGCGATCGGCAAGCATCTGCTCGAGGCGCAGGACCGTGACGGCGACGTGCTGGACACGGCCTTCATCAGCGCCCACACGAGCGGGTTCGAGTCGTACCGCCGGCAGATGGCGGATGCGGAGTGGGCCCAGTTGGAGGAGGCCACCGGCCTCGGCGAGCAGGAGCTGCGGGCGATCGGCGACGAGGTGCGCGCCTCGAAGGCGACGATCGTGTGCTGGGCGATGGGGCTCACGCAGCACAAGCACTCCGTGCCCACCCTCCGCGACGTCGTGAACGTGCTGCTGCTCCAGGGCAACATCGGCCGTCCCGGCGCCGGCGTCTGCCCCGTGCGCGGCCACTCGAACGTGCAGGGCGACCGCACGGTCGGCATTTACGAGAAGCCGGCGGATGCGTTCCTCGACGCTCTCGATCGGGAGTTCTCGTTCGCGGCGCCCCGCGCTCACGGCTTCGACACGGTCGCGGCCATCCGTGCGATGCGCGACGGCAAGGTGCGCTTCTTCATGGGGATGGGCGGCAACTTCGTGTCGGCGACCCCCGACACCGCGGTCGTCGAGGCGGGTATGGCTCGCGTGGGCCTCACGGTGCACGTGTCGACCAAACTCAACCGCTCCCACGTCATCACCGGCCGGCGTGCCCTCATCCTCCCGACGCTCGGGCGCACGGACCGCGACCGTCGCGGCGGCCGGGAGCAGCGCGTCACAGTGGAGGATTCGATGGGTGCCGTGCACGCCTCGCGTGGTCGGCTCGCCCCGCCCTCGGACGACATGCTCAGCGAGGTCGCGATCATCGCGCGGCTGTGCGCGCTCGTCTTCGGCGGCGGATCCTCGCCCCAGGACGCGCCGGCATCCCATGACGGTGACCACGAACGCACCCTCCCCGAGCACGGGACGGTGGAGTCGGAGAGTCCGGATGCGGCCGGCCTCCACGACCCGGCCAACGTGCCGCGGGCGGACTGGGTCGCTCTCGAGGCGGACTACGCCCTCATCCGCTCGCACATCGAGCGGGTGATCCCCGGCTTCGAGGACTACGAGAGCCGCATCCAGAAGGGACGCACCTTCTTCCTGCCGAACGGTCCGCGCGACGAGCGCCGGTTCGCGACGATCGACGGGAAGGCGCGTTTCACCGTCAACCCGCTCGAGTACCCGCACATCCCCGCCGGGCGCCTGCTGCTGCAGACGCTGCGCTCACACGATCAGTACAACACCACCGTCTACGGCAAGGATGACCGGTACCGCGGGATCCACGGCGGTCGCCGCGTCGTGCTCGTGAACGCCGAAGACATCCGCGAGCTCGGCTTCGTCGACGGGGAGATCGTCGACCTCGTCTCCGAGTGGACGGATGCGGACGGCGGGATGGAGGAGCGTCGCGCCGAGAGCTTCCGCATCGTCTCCTACGACACGCCCCGTCAGAACGCGGCCGCCTATTACCCCGAGACGAACGTGCTCGTGCCCCTGGAGTCGGTCGCCGACGTGAGCGGGACGCCGACCTCGAAGGCGGTCATCGTGCGCCTCGAGCACCGCTGAGCACGGCATGGGACGACTCACCGATCGCACGCCGGTCACGCGTATCGCCTTCACCGACGAGGGCGTCTCGACGCGCCGTCGCGCGGACACGGTCGTCGTGGAGGAGCCGCTGGAGGTGCGCGTGGGCGG
The DNA here is from genome assembly GCF_030818795.1 of Microbacterium sp. SORGH_AS_0862. Lineage (NCBI taxonomy): Bacteria > Bacillati > Actinomycetota > Actinomycetes > Micrococcales > Microbacteriaceae > Microbacterium > Microbacterium sp. SORGH_AS_0862. Next base: position 2,129,308 of record NZ_JAUTAY010000001.1, read on the forward strand.
GGAGCCGCTCGTCGTGACCATGCGTACCCCGGGTCACGATCTGGAGCTGGCCGCCGGCTTCCTGACGGGGGAGGGCGTCATCGCCTCGGGCTCCGATGTCCGCAGCGCGATCCACTGCGGGGGGCCGGGAAGCACCCCCGTCGGTGCACCCCAGAGCGAGAACACCTACAACGTGCTCGACATGGCCCTCGCGCCCGGCCGCGAGGTCCCGGCCAAGGACGCGGCCCGCAACTTCTACACGACGAGTTCCTGCGGTGTCTGTGGAGCCGCATCCATCGAGCAGATCACCAAGGTGTCGCGTTTCGAGCTGGCCGCCGACGAAAGCCGCGCCCCCGCGCGGTGGCTCGCATCGCTCCCCGACGCATTGCGCAGCGGTCAGGCGCTGTTCGAGAAGACCGGCGGACTTCACGCGGCGGCGCTCTTCGACATCGCGACGGGCGAGCTGCTCGTCCTGCGTGAGGATGTCGGGCGCCACAACGCGGTCGACAAGGTGATCGGCTGGGCTCTGCTCGCCGACCGCCTTCCGCTGACAGGCACGGTGCTGCAGGTGTCGGGGCGTGCCAGCTTCGAGCTCGTGCAGAAGGCGATCATGGCGGGCATCCCCATGCTGGCCGCGGTCTCGGCGCCCTCCTCGCTCGCTGTGGAGCTGGCGTCGTCGACGCATCTCACGCTCGTGGGGTTCTCACGCGGGACGTCGCTGAACGTCTACGCGCACCCCGAGCGGGTCGCCGTCGAGGAGTGATCCCGCAGCATTCGGACGAGCAGAGCGTAGGCTGACGGGGTGAGCGCATACGTCTCGGCGTTCGAGTTGTTCTCCATCGGCGTCGGACCCTCGAGCTCCCACACCGTCGGGCCGATGCGCGCCGCCGGAGTCTTCGCCCGCCGACTCGCGGATGCGGGACTGCTCGAGCGTGTGCATCGCGTGCGGTGCGAGCTGTTCGGCTCCCTGGGCGCGACGGGCATCGGACACGGCACCCCCGATGCGGTCGTCGCGGGGCTGGCGGGCCACCGCCCCGACACGGTGGATCCGGACCTCGTGCGCGGCGCCTGGTCCGCGATCGGTGACGACGCGACGCTCGTGCTCGACGGCATCCATCCGATCCGCTTCCAGAAGACCGACATCGTGCTCTCGCCCCGCGTCCGTCGTCCGGAGCACCCCAACGCCCTCACGCTGACGGCCTGGGACGCGGCGGGGGAGCCGGTTGCGAGTGAGACCTACTTCTCGGTCGGCGGCGGGTTCATCCGCCGCGACGGCGAGGCGGCAGACACCCCTGCGGCGGTGCCTCACCCGTACGCCAGCGCCGCCCAGTTGCTGGCGCTCTGCGCCGAGACCGGCCTCTCCATCGCGGAGATCGCCCGCCGCAACGAGGAGGCCTGGCGCAGCGAGGACGAGGTGCGCAGCGGACTCGACGCGATCTGGGACGCGATGAGCGCCTGCATCGCGGCCGGGCTCGCCCACGACGGTGTGCTTCCCGGTCAGCTCGGCGTGAAGCGTCGCGCAGGTTCGCTGCGCGCGCAGCTCGAGGGCGCCCAGGCGATCGGCCACCGTGAGCTTCCCGGCGAGTGGCTCGGAGCCTTCGCGCTCGCCGTCAACGAGGAGAACGCCGCGGGCGGTCGGGTGGTCACGGCCCCCACGAACGGGGCCGCCGGCATCCTTCCCGCCGTCGCCATGTACTGGTGGCGGTTCCTCGCGGATGCGGGCGTCGGCCTCGACCGGGCGATCGCCGACGACGAGCGCCCCCGCGGTATCCGACGGTTCCTGCTGACGGCCACCGCGCTCGGGTCCTTGTTCAAAGCGAACGCCTCGATCTCGGGAGCCGAGGGCGGATGCCAGGCGGAGGTCGGCTCGGCCTGCGCGATGGCGGCGGGCGGTCTCACGGCCGTCATGGGCGGCACCCCTGCGCAGATCGAGAACGCGGCCGAGATCGCGATGGAACACCATCTGGGTCTCACCTGCGATCCCGTCGGCGGGCTCGTGCAGATCCCGTGCATCGAACGCAACGCGATCGCCGCCGCCACGGCGGTCACCGCCGCCCGGCTCGCGCTGCGCGGCGACGGCTCGCACTACGTCTCGCTCGACACGGTCGTCGAGACGATGCGTCAGACGGGCATCGACATGTCGACGAAGTACAAGGAGACGAGCGAGGGCGGTCTCGCCGTCAACGTCATCGAGTGCTGAGCGTGAGCTCAGTCCCGGCGGGGGCGGAGCTTCTGCGTGAGATCCAGCAGGGTGCGCAGCTCGTCGTCGTCGAGGGTCGACATGTGCTCGGCGATCGATCGGCTGTGCACGGCCGCGATGGAGCGGAACAGGCGCGCACCCGTGTCGGTCGCCCGGACGATGGCGCCGCGGCCGTCGTCCGGGTCCGTGCACTTGGACAGCAGCCCGCGTGCGACCATCCGATCGACCAGACGCGAGACGCTGGGCTGGCTGATGAGCATGTTGCGCGTCACGTCGCGCAGCCGCGCCGACATGTCGGGCGCGCGGGTGACGGTCAGGAGCACGTCGTACTCGCCCTGCTGCAGGCCGCTCTGCTCGAAGTCGGCACCCACCTCCGCGAAGATCTCGTGCTGGGCCCGGAACAGGCTCTCCCAGGCATCGATGGCCAGACGGCGGTCGCTCATGCCCGATAGCGTACGCTGTGCCCGGCATAGGCTGGTGCCATGATCGCCGGGGCAATCACGCGCGTCATCGCCGCCGCATCCGCTCTCGCTCTCGCTCTCGCAGTGACGGGTTTCGCCGTCGCGCCGCAGGCGCCCGCGTCCCCGGAGCCCGCGATGGTCGTCCCGGCAGGAGTCGACGACTTCACGTTCCGCAGCCTCGACGTCGACTACACACTGACCCGTGCGGACGACGGCACCTCCCGGCTGCACGTCGTCGAGCGTTTCGTCGCCGAGTTCCCCGAGACCGATCAGAACCACGGCATGCGCCGCACCATCCCCGACACCTACAACGGTCAGCCGCTGCGGCCCGAGCTCGTCTCCGTCACCGACGAGACCGGCGCGCCGCGAGATGCCGAGGTCGACAGCGACGACGGGACGTGGAGCGTGACGTCGCGCGCGGACGGGTTCGTGCACGGCGCACAGACCTACGTCTTCACCTACGACCTGAGCAACGTCGCCTGGTACTTCCCGAAGACGGGAACCGAGGAGTTCTACTGGGACGTGAACGGCGTCGACTGGGGGCAGGCTTTCGGCTCCGTCTCCGCGACGCTTCACGTCGATCCCGCGCTCGCTGCCTCCCTCACCGGCGCGGCCGCCTGCTACGTGGGTGCGCAAGGGGACACGACGACCTGCCCGATCACTCTCGACACGGATGCGGCCGCCGCATCCGTGTCGGTGGCGAACGTCGCCTCGCGCCAGACCGTCACGCTGTCGGTGGGGTTCGAGCCGGGCACCTTCGTGATGTTCGACGGCAGCTACTTCGCCTCCGGCTGGGGTTGGGCCCAGAGCGGATCGTTCCTGGCTCTCCTGGGTGCGTTCGCGTGGGCCATCGTCGTCCGGCGGCGAGTGCTGCGCGACTCTCCCGGCCGCGGCGTCGTCATCGCTGAGTACGAGCCTCCCGCAGCCGTCACGCCCCTGACGGCTGCAGTGTTGTTGTCGAAGCCCTCGAAGGCCGCGCCCGCAGCGCTGCTGGAGCTCGCCGTGCGGGGCGCGATCCGGATCGAAGAGGTGCCGGGCGGATCCCGGGCGCGGCCGAAGCTGCGGGCCGTGCTGGTGGACCCGTCTCGCGCCCGCCAGGACGGCGCGGAGTTCATCGAGGGGCTGTTCGGCGAGAACGCTCAGCCCGGGGCCGAGTACGCGTTCGGCGGCCGCAACACGGCGCTCGCTCAGGCCGCGGACGACATGCGCAGCTGGGCCGGTGCGGAACTGGTCGAGCGCGGCATCTACCGGACGGTGCGACGCGGGATTCGTCCTCCGGTCGTCTGGGCGTTGGCCGCCGCGGGGGTGGCGACCGTCGTCACGGGAGCGTTGGCCTTGTCCGCACAGGTGTATCCCGCCGTGCCCCTCACCGTGCTCATCGTCGCCGTGGTGGTCGGGCTTGTCGGGTTGCTGCTGCTCTCCCACCGTCCGCTGAGCCCTCAGGGTGCCGAGACCCGGGAACAGCTCGCGGGGCTCCAGCTCTTCATCAGCTGGGCGGAGGCCGACCGCATCCGCATGCTGCAGTCTCCCCAGACGGCCGAGCGGCGTCCGGTCGACGCGACGGATGCGGCGGCCGTCCTCGCGATCTACGAACCGCTGCTGCCCTACGCGGTGGTGTTCGGCCTCGAGAAGCAGTGGGCCGCTCAGCTGGCCGTCTACTACGAGAGCACCGGCGCGCCCCTCTGGTACGCCGGGGCGACCGCCTTCAACGTGAGCGCCTTCACGAGCGGTGTCAGCTCGCTCTCTGCCGCGGCCGTCTCCAGTTCGAGCAGTTCCGGCGGCTCGACCGGCGGCGGGTCCGCGGGCGGCGGCGGTGGGGGTGGCGGCGGAGGCGGCGTCTGAGCGCTCGGTAGAATGGGGTCGATGTCTTTCGCTCGCGGAGTGCGCCCCTTCCCGGCTGCCCCGCACCCGAAATGACCGACTACGGAGCCTCGACCGGCACGATCCGCGTCCCGGGCCCGGCTCGCGGGGCCCTGCCCTGGATCATCTGGGTCGTCGGCGCCTTCACCTACCTCGTCGCGATCGTGGGTCGCAGCTCGCTCGCGGGCCTCGGCACCGACATGGCGGTGCGGTTCGACGCCGGATCCAGCACGCTCGCCCTGTTCACCACGCTCCAGCTCGCGGTCTACGGCGCCATGCAGATCCCCGCGGGTCTGCTGCTGGATCGCTGGGGTTCCCGCGTCATCGGGACGGTCGGGATGCTGACGATGGCGGGCGGCTCGCTGTGGCTGGCGTTCGCCCCCGACGTGCCCTCGGCGATCCTGGCCCGCCTGTTGACCGGGGCCGGGGACGCGCTCATCTTCCCCAGCGTGTTGCGCCTCATCGCACTCTGGCTGCCCGCCAAGCGGGTGCCGGTGCTGCAGCAGATCACCGCGCAGTTCGGTCAGCTCGGCCAGGTGCTCAGCGTGGTGCTGCTCACCTCCCTCGCCCACGGCATCGGCTGGGAGAGTGCGTTCGCGGCCGTCGCCGGAGTCTTCGTCGTCTTCGCCGTCCTCGACGCGCTGATCATCCGCGAGCGGGGTCGGCCGGCGGCCGCCGACGGCAGGCCGCGCCCGCGTCAGCTCGCGCTCGTGATCGCGGCGCTGCGCGAGCCGGGCACGCGCCTCGGGTTCTGGATCCACTTCGTCACACCGTTCGCCGGTACGGCGTTCGCGCTGCTGTGGGGCATTCCGTTCCTCGTGGCGGGCGAGGGCCTGTCCCGTGATGCGGCCGCGGGTCTCGTGACCGTGTTCGTGCTGAGCGGCGCGGTGTTCGCCCCGCTGATGGGCATGCTCTCGGCTGCGCACCCCGGTCGCCGCGCGCTGGTCGCGCTGGGCTCCGTCGCCGCCCAGGCGGTGGCGCTGGCAGCCGTGCTGATCACCCCGGGTGAGGCCCCGCTGTGGCTGCTCGTGGTGTGGGTCGTCACCCTCTCCAGCGGCGGTGCCGCATCCATGATCGCCTTCGACGTGGTGCGCCGGGACAACCCGCTCTCACGGCTGTCGACCGCGACCGGCGTCGTCAACATGGGCGGCTTCATCGCGGCCCTCGTGCTCGTCTACGTGATCGGTGTCGTGCTCGACCTCCAGGGCGCCGATCCCGCCGCATACACGCGGGACCAGTTGCGGTTGGCCATGAGCGCGACGTTCGCGCTGTGGACCGTGGGCACTGTCGGGGTCGTCATCGAATCCCGCGCGCGTCGGCGCGCCCGCGGCGCGCGCTGACGGATCACGCGACGGGGCGGCGCAGCCAACGGTCAGCGCCTCGTGTTGTCTGTGCGTCGCCCGGTTACGGCGTCTGACACGACATTGCGAACTCCCGAGAGCGGGTGCTGCCGGCGCTCTAGCGTCGCCGCATGACCACCGACTGGGGCTTCGACACCCTGCAGATCCACGCGGGAGCATCGCCCGACCCCGCCACCCGCGCGCGGGTGACGCCGATCTACCAGTCGGCGAGCTTCACCTACGAGAGCACGGACCAGGCCGCGGCATCCTTCCTTTTGGATGACCTCGACGGATTCGCCTACTCGCGCATCTCGAATCCGACCACCGCTGCCGCCGAGCGGCGCATCGCCGCTCTCGAGAAAGGCACGGCTGCGGTGGCGGTGGCGAGCGGTCAGGCCGCCACGACGGTCGCCCTCTTGAACCTGCTCCGCGCCGGCGGACACGTCGTGGCGAGCGACCAGGTCTACGGCGGCACGACGAATCTGCTGCTGCAGCGTTTCCCCGAGCTCGGAATCGATGTCTCGCTCGTGTCCGACATCAACAACCCGGACGCGTGGCGGCGCCACATCCGTCCGACGACCCGTGCGTTCTTCGCCGAGAGCATCGGAAACCCCACAGGGGCGGTGCTCGATATCCCGGCGATCGCCGAGGTCGCTCATCGCGACGCCGGCGTGCCACTCGTGATCGACAACACGCTCGCGACGCCGTATCTGCTGCGACCCATCGTGCACGGCGCCGACATCGTCGTCCACTCGACCACCAAGTACCTCGCCGGCCACGGTACGAGCATCGGCGGCGTCGTGGTGGATGCCGGCACGTTCGACTTCGGCGCAGACCCGCACAAGTGGCCAGGTCTCCACGGCGCGGACGTCGGACACGGCGATCGCAGCTACTGGGAGCGCTTCGGCGCCGACGGCATCGCGTACGCGCTCAGGCTGAGAACGACGCTCGTGCGCGATTACGGTCCCGCTCCGTCCCCGTTCAACAGCTTCCTGCTGCTCCAGGGACTCGAAACACTCAGCCTCCGCGTCCGCCAGCATGTTGCGAACGCCGAGGCCGTCGTGGCCTTCCTCCACGCCCACCCGCTCGTCGAGCGGGTCCACTACCCGACCGCTCACGACGCGCCCTGGCGTGACATCGCGCGACGGCTGCTCCCGAGAGGCGCCGGCGGCGTCGTGTCGTTCGACCTCGCGGGCGGTCGGGATGCCGCACGCGCTTTCGTCGAGTCGCTCGAGCTCTTCAGCCATCTGGCGAACATCGGCGATGTCCGCAGCCTCGTGATCCATCCGGCGTCGACGGTCAACTCCGGTCTCACCGACGAGCAGCTGCATCGAGCCGGGATCGGTCCGGGACTTCTGCGCCTGTCCATCGGCACCGAGTCTGCGGATGACCTGATCCGAGACCTGGAGCGCGGCTTCGCCGCATCCGCCCTCACCGCGCGCCGTATCGATCCGACGCCTGATCTTCCCTCACCCACCACACCCGAACCCACCAGGAGCCAGCCATGACGACCGACCCCGCACCCACCAGCGGAACCGAAGAGAGCCTCGAACAGCTCGGCGCAGCCAACGCCCGTACGCGCAAGAGACGCAACATCGCCATCGGCGTCGTCGCCGGTCTCGTGGTCGTCGGCGGGGCCGGCGCCGCGACGGCCTTCGCGGTGAACCAGCCCGCGCCCACACCGGAGAGCGAGGTCACCTTCGCGGTGCAGCTGCTGCCCGACAACCTCGACATCCGCACGACGACGGGGGCGGCACTCGATCAGCTCCTCATCGACAACGTGTACGAGGGGCTCGTTTCGCGCGATGCATCCGGCACGATCTCACCGTCGCTCGCCAAGGAGTGGCAGGTCTCGGACGACGGCTTGACGTACACCTTCACCTTGAACGAGGGCACGACGTTCTCGAACGGCGATGCGCTCACCAGTGCGGACGTCGTCTGGTCGCTGGAGGACCTGATCGACAACGAACGCGCGGATGCGAAGACGCTCTCGAGCGTCGAGTCCGTCAGGTCGGACGGTGATGAGACGGTGGTCGTAGAGCTGAAGGCGCCGGACCCGACGCTGCTCTACAACCTCGCGGGGCGCGCGGGGCTCGTCCTCGACCAAGACGCCGAGAACGACCCGCAGACCAGCGCGGTCGGCTCGGGGCCCTTCCTCGTCGAAGAGTTCAACGCGGGAGACTCCGTCGTCCTGACGCGCAACGCCGACTACTGGGGGGAGAAGGCCAAGATCGGTACCGCCGTCTTCCAGCTGTTCGCCGACAACAACGCGATCCTCAACGCCTTGAACGAGGGCGCCGTGCAGTTCGGGGCCGTCGACAAGAACCTGCAGGCGCAGATCGCCGACAACGACGCCTTCACGCTGGAGGAGGGATTCGCCTCCGACAAGTACACGCTGGCGTTCAACAACAAGGCCGCGCCCTTCACGGACGTGCGAGTGCGGCAGGCGGTCCGGGCAGCCATCGATCACGACGCGATCGTCGAGGCGCTGGGCGGCGGCAACACGCTCTATGGTCCGATCGTGGCGAGCGATCCCGGCTACGAGGACCTGAGTGACGTCGCGCCCTACGATCCCGACGAGGCGAAGGCTCTGCTTGCCGAGGCGGGCTATGCCGACGGGCTGTCGGTGACCGTGACGATTCCCGCTTTCTACGCCAGCACGGGATTCGGCCCGATCCTCGACCTCATCACCTCTCAGCTCGCGGACGTCGGCATCACGTTGAACGCCAATCAGGTCGAGTTCCCGGCATGGCTCAACGACGTCTACACGAACCACGACTACCAGTTGTCCATCGTCGACCACGCCGAGGCGCGCGACTTCGCCAACTGGGCGAACCCGGACTACTACTTCGGGTACGACAACGCTCAGGTGCAGGCGCTGTGGCAGCAGGCGACGACCGCATCGGATGAGACGGTCTACGCCGAGAAGCTGAGTGAGGCGGCGCGCATCGTGTCAGAGGATGCGGCGGCCGACTGGCTCGTCAACCCGACCACGCTCGTCGCCGTCGACAAGCGCCTCACGGGCGTCTCCGTCGACTCGACGAGCTCGCGTCTGAACGTCACCGCCGCCGCGTTCGACGAGTGATTCTCCGGTGATCCGCTTCCTGCTCGGCAGAGCCGTCCTGCTCGTCCTCGGGCTCGGTGTCGCGAGCCTGCTCATCTTCCTCGCTCTGCGGGTGCTTCCCGGAGACGTGGCGCAGGTGATCGGCGGCACGACGGCCACTCCTGAGCAGGTCGCGAGGATCCGGGAATCGCTGGGGCTGAACGAGAGTCCGGCCGCCCAATACATCGCGTGGGTGGCCGGACTCCTCCGGGGCGACCTCGGGACCTCGCTGCTGACCGGTGTGCCGATCGGCGATGACCTCGCGCGCCGGTTCGAGATCACGCTGCCGTTGACACTCCTGGCTCTCGTGATCGCCTTGGCCGTCGCGCTCCCGCTGGGAACATACAGCGCGCTGCGTCACGACAGACCGATCGGGGTGGCCGTCGGCTTCGGCTCGCAGACCCTCGCTGCGGTCCCGGCGCTCTGGGCCGGTCTGCTGCTCATCCTGCTGTTCGGTCGAGGCGTCGGGCTCATCGGTCTGCTGCCGACCAGCGGTTTCCCCAGATCGGGCTGGCAGGATCCGCTGACGGCATTGGCCTCTCTGCTGCTGCCGGCTCTCACGATCGGCCTCATCGAGGGGGCGGTGCTGCTGCGGTTCGTCCGCTCGGCGGCGCTGGAAGCCCTCGACCAGGATTACGTGAGAGCGGGAGCTGCGAGGGGACTCACCCGGCCGCAGGCGCTCGCGCGGCACGGTCTTCCCAACGTCGGACTCTCCATCGTCTCCGTGTCGGGGCTGATCCTCGCAGGCCTGATCACCGGTGCCGTTCTGATCGAGGCGCTCTTCAACCTGCCGGGCGTCGGACGGATGCTCGTCGACGACGTCGGCTCTCGAGACATCGCGAAAGTGCAGAGCGAAGTGTTCTTCCTGACCGGCATCGTGCTCGTGATCGGGGCGCTCATCGACGTCGCGCATCGTCTCATCGACCCGCGCCAGCGTGAAAGGGCGGTCGCCGCGTGAACGCTCGCTTCGACAAGGCTTCCCGCCGGACGCGCCGAGGCATCCTGCGGGAGGTGTGGCGACGACCGGGGGGCGCGTACGGACTCATCGCCGTCGCCGCGGTGCTGGTCGCGGCGGCGCTGTCTCTGGTGTGGACGCCCTATCCGCTCTTGCAGCAGAACGTCGTCGAGAAATGGCAGGGGCCATCGCCGGAGCATTGGCTCGGCACAGATCAGATCGGGCGGGACACGTTCAGCTGGCTGATGGCGGGCGCTCGCACGACCGTGTTCGTCTCGGTGCTGTCCGCGGTCATCGCCGGTGCGCTGGGAGTGGTGCTGGGCGCCCTCGGGGCGTTGACCCCGAGGTGGGTGTCGGAGTCGTTGGCCGTGCTCATCGACGTCCTCATCGCTTTCCCGACCTTGTTGATCGCCATGCTGTTCGCAGCGAGTCTGGGCGGCTCGCTGTGGGTGGTCGTTGCGGCGGTGGGGATCGCCGGGGGTGTGTCGATCGCCCGCGTCGTGCGCCCCGAGATCCGCATCGCGGACCGATCGGATTTCGTCCTGGCCGCCCGGGCAGCGGGCGTACGGCGTACGCGCATCATCCGCAGACACATCGTGCCGAATGTCGCCCCCGTGATGATCGTGCAGCTCTCCCTGATCGCTGCCGTCGCCGTGCTCGCCGAAGCCGGGCTCAGCTATCTCGGCTACGGCGCACCCGCGGGCACACCATCATGGGGCCGCAGTCTCGCCGAGTCCCAGCGGTTCATCGGCGTCCAACCGGTAGCCGTCCTCTGGCCGGGGCTCACGATCACGCTCACGGTGCTCGGGCTGTCCCTGCTCGGCGATTCGCTGCGAGAGGCCGCCGACCCTCGCCTCCGGCGCTCACGCCCGGCGGCCGGAGCGCCGGAGGCGAGCAGCGCGGAGCGGCTGGCGCCGAGAGAGCGGGAGATCGTGCCATGAGCTTGGAAATCACCGACCTGACGATCGATCTGCGCGGTCGTCGCGTCGTGGACGGTGTGAGCCTCGCGCTCGCCGACGGCGAACGGCTCGGTCTCATCGGTGAGTCCGGCTCGGGCAAGTCGCTCACGGCTCTCGCCGTGCTCGGGCTGCTTCCGCGCGGCGCGGTCGTCGGAGGCAGCATCGTTCTGGACGGCGTCGAGCTGGTCGGGCAGCCGGATGCACGATTCGCGCGACTTCGGGGCCGGGATGCGGCCATCGTCTTCCAGGAGCCCGCGACCGCGCTGAATCCTGTCCGGACCGTCGGCGCGCAGATCGCGGAGCCTCTGCGCATCCACTACGGTCTCAGCCGAGCTCAAGCGCGCGAACGGGTGGTGCGCCTCGCGAAGCAGGTTGCGCTGCCCGATCCGGAGCGTCTGATCCGGCAGTACCCGCACCAGCTGTCGGGCGGTCAACGGCAGCGCGTGGCCATCGCGATCGCGTTGTCCACATCGCCGCGCCTGCTGATCGCGGACGAGCCGACGACCGCGCTCGACGTGACGATCCAGGCCGGCATACTCGAACTCTTCGACGGGATCGTGAGAGACAGCGGTGCGTCCCTGCTGTTCATCACGCACGATTTCTCGGTGCTGTCGCAGATCGCCGCGCGCGCCGTCGTGCTGGCGGAAGGCCGCGTCATCGAGCACGGCTCGGTCGCCGAGATCCTCCACGAGGGACGGCATCGGGTCACGCGCGCTCTGGCCGACGCGGCGCGGGCGACGTCGTGGACGGAGCCTGCGGAATGAGCGTGCTGCTGAGCGGACGCGGCTTGCGCAAGAGCTTCGCCCTGCCGAAGGACGCGCTGTTCGCGCGCGCCACCTACCGTCACGCCCTCCAGGACGTCGACATCGATATCGAGCAGGGCGTCACGACGGCGCTGATCGGCGAGTCCGGATCCGGCAAGTCGACTCTCATCCGCGTGCTGTTGGGGCTGCGGCGGGCGGATGCGGGCCGGGTCATGTTCGACGAGCACCCGATCGAGGCGCGACGCGCGTCGCAGTTGCTGTGGCTGCGCCGGCAGACGGGGATCGTCTTACAGGACCCGTACGCGTCGCTCGATCCCCGCTTCACGATCGCGGAGTCGATCGCGGAGCCGCTGCAGGCGCTCAGGATCGGCGGTGACCACCGTGCTCGGGTGCTCGAGGTGCTCGAGCAGGTGCAGCTGCCGGCCTGGCGGGCCGACCAGTACCCGCATGAGCTCTCGGGCGGTCAACGTCAAAGGGTGGCACTCGCGCGCGCGATCGTCCACCGGCCGCGCCTGCTCGTCGGGGATGAGCCCCTCAGCGCTCTCGACGTCACCGTGCGTGCCCAGGTGCTCGAGCTGCTGCGGGATCTGCGCGAACAGCTCGGGCTGACGATCGTGCTCGTCTCTCACGACATCGGCCTCGTGCAGCACGTCGCGGATCGTGTCGCCGTGATGAAGGACGGCCGTCTCGTCGAGTCCGGTCGGGCAGAGAGCGTCCTCCGTGCTCCCGCGCACCCCTACACCCGTTCCCTGCTCTCGGCGGTGCCACGCCTCATCGACAAGGAGGCCTCGTGATGTCGTCCGAGCGTTCGTCTCTGCCCCGCATCGGGTTCCAGACCCATGTGCACGGCGATGCCCCCGCGCGAGAACTCCTGCCCGGTCTCGTCGACCTCTTCGTCGCGGCCGACGAGCTCGGGTTCTCCTCCGGATGGCTCGCGCAGCATCATGCGGGCAGCGACTCTGGCCGTCTGCCCTCACCCCTGATCGTGCTGGCCGCGGCCGCCACGGCGACGCGCACGATCCGTCTCGGCACCACGGTGATCGTCTTGCCGCTCGAGGACCCGCTCCGGTTGGCCGAGGATGCGGCGGTGCTTGATGAGCTCTCGGCGGGAAGGCTTGAGCTGGGCCTCGGCACGGGCGGATTCTCCGCCGCCGAGTTCGCGGCGTTCGGGCAGGATCCGCAACGTCGGCGTCAGACCTATGCCGCCAAGCTGGAGCGGCTGGAGGAGATCCTCTCGGGCCAGGGTCTTCCTGACGGTCTCACGCTGACGCCTTCGGCGCCGGGATTGATCGACCGCATCTGGGAAGCGGCGTCCACGCCCGACCGGGCGGCTCGAACGGCGCACGCCGGACGGGGCCTTCTCCTCGGGATCGGTGACGCCGCGACCCAGCGCGCGCTCGCCGACGCCTATCTCGCCGGCCTTCCGGAAGGCACTTCTGCCCGCATCGCCGCATTCCGTGGCGCCTTCCCCGGCGCCAATCGGGACGAACGTGCGGCTGCGCTGTGGCCGGACGTCGCCCGCTTCATCTCGGACCCGGCCGTGCGCGAGCGGGCCGCCGCGGATCCACATGCCGTTCTCGATGCGCTCGTCGTCCACTACGGAACGCCTCCCGACGTCGTCGCATCCGTGCGCTCGGACCCGTCGCTCCCCGTCGCGACGGACTATGTCTTCGCGGTGCAGTCGGCATCGACGTCGATCCCCGACGCCCTCCGCATCCTCGAGACCATCGCCGTCGAGATTCGACCGGCGCTTTCCTCCCACCTTCTCGCGAATGGAGCACCCGCATGACCGGTACCTCTTCGACGACCCTCGACTTCGGGGTCCTCTTCGGAACCTCTGGCCACCATCTCGCCGGCTGGCGGCTCGGCGCCGATCTCGGCGGCGGCAGCGCCGGGGCGGAACTCGACGTGACCGAGGCGATCCGCTGGGCGCAGCGTTACGAGGAGGCGGGACTCACCGCGCTCTTCGTCGCGGATGTCGTGAGCGTCTGGGGTGAGCACCTGGACTCTCTCAGCAGAACGACGCGGGCGAGCTACTTCGAACCGTTCACCCTCTTGTCGGCGCTCGCCGCGGTCACCGAGCGGATCGGTCTCGTGGCGACAGCGACCACAAGCTACAACGAACCCTTCACACTCGCGCGCAAGTTCGCCTCGCTCGATCACATCTCACGCGGACGCGCAGGCTGGAACGTCGTCACGAGCGTGGTCCCGCTCGAGGCAGGGAACTTCGGACGAGACGCCCACTACGGCCATGCCGAGCGGTACGCCAGGGCAGCGGAGGTCGTGGATGCCGTGACGGGGCTCTGGGACACGGTCGCCGACGACGCGTTCCCCCGCGACAAGGAGTCCGGGATCTATCTCGACCTGGCGGGGCGACGAGCGCTCGACTATCGCGGTGACCACGTCGCCACCGCGGGCCCGCTCAACATCTCGCGTCCCCCACAGGGGCATCCCGTCATCTTCCAGGCGGGCGCCTCCGAGACCGGCCGGGCGTTCGCCGCTCGTGTCGGGGAGGTGATCTTCGCCGCGCCGCGCACTCTCGCAGAGGCCCACCGCTACCGCGCCGGGCTCGACGACGCGCTGCGCGCCGCCGGTCGCAACCCGGCGGATGTTCGAGTGTGGCCGGCGCTGTCTCCCGTCATCGGCTCGACGCAGGAAGAGGCGGCGCGCCTGCGCGACACGCTCGACGAGCTGCTCCACGAGGATGTGCTCCGCCGCGTCATCCAGGACAACGTGGGCGACGTCGACTTCAGCGACTTCGATCTCGACGCCCCCCTGCCCGAGCTGCCGGAGTCCAATCGATCCCGAAGCCGCGCCGACAGCATCATCGCCCTCGCTCGTGAGGAGGGGCTCACCCTGCGTCAGCTCGCCCTCCGTTGGGCCGGTGCGGGCGTCGTCGGGACGCCCGCCGATATCGCGGACCATATTCAGGAGTGGTTCGAGGCGGGCGTGGCCGACGGGTTCAACCTCGCGTTCCCGTTCCTGCCCGGCGGAGCCGACGCCTTCCTCGACCACGTGCTGCCGGAACTCGAACAGCGGGGGATCTGGCGCCCGCACTATGGCGACACGCTCCGTGAGACGTTGTCGCTTGCTCGGCCGGATCTCACGATCGCCGATTTCGCGGGGGCGACGGCATGACCCGCCAGCTTCATCTGAACGCCATTTACTCCGCCGCGGGCGGGTCGCTGGGCGGCTGGCGCCACGCGGACGCGCCCGCTCGCGCCGGGGTCGACTTCCCCTTCATCGCGGCACAGGCGCGGAAGCTGGAGGCGGCGGCCTTCGACGCCATCTTCATCGCCGACCTTCTCGCTGTACCTGACAGCAGCCATCCCCGGGTCATCGAGAAGGTGGCCACCGTCAACGACAGCCTCGAACCTCTCACTCTGCTGGCGGCGCTCGCAGCCGTGACCGATCGGATCGGTCTGGTCGGCACGGCATCCACCACCTACAACCACCCCTATGCGTTGGCCCGCGCTTTCGCCTCGCTTGACCACCTCTCCAGGGGGCGCGCCGGTTGGAATGTCGTCACGAGCCTCATCGATGCCGAGGCTCGCAACTATGGAGTGCCTGCTCACCTCGACCACGCCGACAGGTACCGCAGGGCGGATGAGTTCCTCGACGTGGTCTACGGCCTCTGGGACAGCTTCGACGACGACGCTTTCGTGTGGGACGCGGCGGGAGGGCGCGTCTTCCACGAGCACGCGCTCCATCGTCTCGACCACGTCGGCGAGTTCTTCCGCGTGACGGGGCCGCTGAACATCGCCCGCCCGCCGCAGGGAAGGCCGGTCATCGCGCAGGCCGGGGCGTCGCCCGCCGGGAGGGACGTCGCCGGTCGACACGGTGAGCTCATCTTCTCGGGTGCCTCACGACTGGAGGAGGCAGTCGGATACGCCGACGATCTGCGGCGGCGGGCGCAAGCGGCTGGGCGCTCGAGTCACGACATCCTCCTGTTCCCCGCGCTGTCTCCGATCGTCGCATCCACGAGAGCGGAGGCCGAGGACAGCTTCGCGAGCATCGCGGAGTTGCTGCACCCCCGGGTCGCTCTCGGTGATTTGGAGTACTGGCTCGGCGGGGTCGATCTGACGGCGTACGACTACGACGGCCCGCTGCCCCGGTTCGCCCAGACCAACCAGTCGCACAGCACGCAGGAGCGCATCTACGAGACGGCCCGGCGCGAGAACCTGACGATTCGGCAGTTTGTCGAACGGCGTCTGCGCGCCGAGCAGACCGTGGTGGGAACGCCGACCGAGGTCGCCGACCACATCCATGAATGGTTCGAGGCGGGCGCGGCCGACGGGTTCAACGTGTCGTTCCCGGCCCTGCCGGGAACCCTCGACTCGTTCGTCGAGCTGGTGGTTCCCGAACTGCGTCGCCGAGGCCTGTTCCGCGAGAGGTACACGGGTACGACGTTGCGCGAGCATCTGGGGCTGTCGCGTCCTGTCTCAGGACGTCGAAGAGTGAGCGCCGAGGCAGTATGACGCGACAGCTGCACCTGGTCGGCTTCCTCAAGCCGGCAGGCGAGTATCCGAGCGGGTGGCGGCATCGCGCCGCAGCAGCGCGGGCCGGCGTCGATTTCGGATTCGTCGCCGAGCAGGCGCGTCGGCTCGAAGCGGCGGCCTTCGACGCGGTGTTCGTGCCTGACCTCGTCGGCGTGCCGGACGTCGACCCCGAGGTGCTCGCCCGCGTCGCGGTGGTCAACGACTCGTTCGAGCCGCTGACCCTGCTCGCCGCGCTCTCGGCGGTCACCGAGCGGATCGGTCTCATCGCAACAGCATCCGTCTCGTTCGGGTCCGCGGAGGAGCTCGGGCGCGACATCGCCGCGCTTCACAGGCTGTCAGCAGGCCGGGCGGGCTGGAACGTGGTCACGAGCCTGAGTGATGCGGAGGCCCGCAACTTCGGACGCTCAGCCCACCTGCCGCACGCTGAGCGCTATGTACGTGCGGCGGATGTCGTGCGCCGCGCGAGCGAGAGATGGGGGCGGGACCGCCCCGTCCTGGCACAGGCGGGGTCCTCCGATGCCGGCCGCGATCTCGCGGCGCGCGTCGCGGACATCGTGTTCGTGCGAGCGCTCCCGGTTGCCGAGACGAGAGAGTTCGTCGCCGACATCCGGGCGCGCGCGACCGCGCACGGGAGGGATGGATCGCGCGTCCGGGTGCTACCCGAGCTGTCGACCGTCGTCGCACCGACGCGTGACGAGGCACGCGCTTCGTTCGCGCGGATGCGGGAGCTTCTGGACCCGCGTGTCGCGCTCGCCGACCTCGAGTACTGGACGGGATCCGACCTTTCGGCGCTGCCGATGTCGTCGCCGCTGCCACCGTTGCGTGCTGCCACAGGAAGTCGGGGGGCGCAGCTGGAGATCTATCGTCAGGCAGCGCGCGACGGCCTGACGATCGGAGACCTGGTGCGTCTGGTGGCCGAGGGCGACGGAGCGGTCGTGGGTTCGCCCGCCGACGTCGCCGATCACATCGAGCAGTATGCGAACGAGGCCGATGTCGACGGGTTCACGGTGTCGTTCCCCTGGCTTCCCGGGACGCTGACGGCGTTCACCGAGCTGGTCGTTCCCGAACTGCGGCGACGCGGAGCGTTCCGCACCCATTACGAAGGAGAGACCATCCGTGAGCATCTCGGCCTCAGCGAGTCATCCTGTCAGCGGCCTTGACTGGCGGTTGGGTGGGACCTCGGGGATCCGCCCCGGCCCGCAGAACTCGATCGTCGATGTCGCCGGCATCCGCGTCGGGCATGCGGCACGGGCCGCGGACGGCTGGCTCACCGGGGTCTCCGTCGTCGCCGCGCCCGGCGGCGCCCGGGCGGCCGTCGATGTGCGCGGCGGCGGAGCCGCCACCCGAGAGACGGCCGCCCTCGATCCCACCGGCGTGGTGGAGCGCATCCACGCGGTCGCGCTCACCGGTGGCTCGGCGTTCGGGCTCGAGGCGAGTGCGGGGGTCATGGCGGCGCTACGCGAGCGCGGACTCGGGTTCCGGGTCGGTGTCGATCCACGGGCGGTGGTTCCGATCGTGCCGGCGGCGGCGATCTTCGACCTCGGAAGGGGTGGGGTGTTCGAGAACCATCCGGATGCAGCACTCGGCCGGCAGGCAGCCGAAGACGCTCTCTCAGACGGCACGGGGGCGCCCGTGCAAGGAAGCGTCGGAGCCGGGATCGGGGCGATCGCCGGCGAGATGCGCGGAGGGGTGGGCACCGCCAGTGCCGTCCTCCCGGGCGGAGTCGTGGTGGCGGCTCTCGTCGTCGTCAACGCGGACGGCACGACTGTCGATCCCCGCAGCGGCATCCTCTGGGGTGCCTTTGCGGAGTTGCCGTTGAGCGACGGCGGAGGAGAGTTCGGCATCCGTCCGCCGTCCGCGGCCGAGCATGCGGCAGCCCGGGCCCGTCTGGGGTGGGAAGCGGAGCGACGACCGGCGCTGCGGCCCTTGAACACCACGCTGGCGGTCGTGGCCACCGACGCCGGATTGCACCGCGCCGAGCTCGCCCGCTTGGCGAGCGCCAGCCACGACGGTATGGCCCGTGCGATCAGGCCGGTGCACACGCTCGGTGACGGCGACGTCGTCTTCGCGCTCTCGGCCGGTGACGGTGCGCTGCCCGACCCTGCGCCGGGACTGCATGCCGAGCATGCCCACTCGGACGCGGTCAACCAAGTGCTGACGGCGGGGGCGGATGTCGTCACGCGCGCGATCGTCCACGCCGTCCTGTCGGTATCGACCGCTCACGGCGCGGCCGGTGTGGTGCCGAGCTACCGCGACCTCTACGGCCAGCGTTGAAACCCCGCGTGACGCCGCGTGACACCCCGTGACGGCGCGTGATCGCGCGCGGACCGAGCGGCGGTCGCCGCGGCTAGCGTCGCGCCATGACCAGTATCGCCTCCGACCTGCACGCCGCGAGGACCGCCTCCCGCGCCGCCGCAGCCGTCGCTCCGCGTGGTCCCGCGTCGTTCGTCTGGGGTGACTTCGTGACAGCGCCCGGAACCGTGGTGACGGGGGCGGCCGGCACGTGGGAGCCCCTGCCGGCGGGTGAGCGGGGGCTGCGAGTCACCGCAGCTGCCGAGGACGGCGTCGAGATCGGTGGGGCCGTCGTGAACGGCACCGCCGCGCTTTTCGCCTCGACGGCCGACGGACCCACCGTCGCACACTTCGCCGACGGCGGGGAGGGCGTGGTCTTCAGCTACGACGACACGGCCTTCGCGCTGCAGGTCTGGAACCCGCGATCGGAATGGGCTCGCCGATTCGCGTCGATCTCGGCCTACGAGTACGACCCGACCTGGGTCGTGGATGCCCGCATCGCCCCGGTCCGGCCCGGTCGCACCTTGGCGATCTCCCACCACCGTGACCCTCGCCCCGTCGATGTGCCGATCGTGGCCGAGGTGCGCTTCCAGCGGCAAGGGCGAGAGCATGTCCTGCTGGCGACCACGCCGGGCGCCGACCAGAGCGGTCTGACACTTCTCTTCACCGACGAGACCAACGGCGACGAGACCTACGCGGCGGGGCGGGTGCTGCGCATCATCGATGCCACACGCCGGGAGGTGACGCTCGATTTCAACGAGACCTCGTTGCTGCCGTGTGCCTTCAGCCTCGCCTGGAGCTGCCCCATCCCCGCCGCCGAGAATGCGCTGGGCATTCCGGTGCGCGCGGGAGAGCGCCACGCGATCGACCACGACGGAAAGGACTTGCTGTGAGCTTCGACCTGGGATTCCTCGTCTTCCTCAACTACGACAACGACGACGCGGCCCGCGGCGCGCTCGAGGACGGGCTCGACCTGTTCGTGCATGCCGAGGGCCTGGGCTATGACAGCGCCGGTGTGCGAATCCATCACGGCGTACGCACCCTCACGTCGCCCTTTCCGTTCCTGGCCGCGGCTGCCGAGCGCACGCGCCGCATCCGCCTGTCCACCGGGATCATCCCGGTCGGCTGGGAAGACCCCCTGCGCTTCGCGGAGGACGCCGCGACCGTCGATCTGCTCAGCGGGGGACGCCTCGACCTCGGACTCAGCTCAGGCTTCGTGGCCGGGCCCCCGGCTGAGCGCGCCCGCACCGTCGAGCAGAAGCTCCTGGGCATCCTCGCCGCCGTTGGAGGCGACGCGTTGGGGGATGGGCCGCCGCAGGGGCGCCGAGTGCCGGCAGCTGCGGCGCTGGGGGAAGACGGTGTCGCTCCGCTGCCGCACGGTCCCTACGCCAGTGCGCCCGGCGAACTGTATGCGTTTCCCCGCAGCCCCGGCCTCGAGACGAGACTCGCGTACGGCGCCGGGTCGCTCAGCAGCGCGCTGCGCGCCGCGCGGCTGGGCCTCAACCTCGTCCTGTCGACGATCCACTCGGAGGCGACCGGCCCCACGCTCGGCGACACCCAGGCGGAGTTGATCGCTCGCTACCGCGAGGAGTTCGAGCGACACCACCCGGGGCGCTCGTCACGCGTCGCGCTCGGCCGATCGATTCTGCCCATCGTCGACGATGAGGACCGCGCCGTGTTCGCCGGGCTCAAGGAGTTCTACGACCGTTTGGTCACCGCCGACGGACGATACACGGATGCGGCGGACGGCCCGGGGCAGGCCAGCCCGCTGTATGCCGGCGACCCCGCGGAGATCGTCGATCGGCTCGCCGCCGATCCTGCGTTGGCCCTCATCGACGAACTGGTGCTCACGCCTCTCACCGAGCTGTCCGTCGCGCAGAAGAAGCGCGTCTTCGCCTCTGTGGCGCAGCACGTCGCGCCCGCGCTCGGATGGAACCGCGCCGCCGTGACGCGCGGCTGAATCGCACCACGAGAACGAGGAGACCGGAGATGACGAACGCACCCGACAGTCACGTGGACGATACGTCTCTCGAGGACGCCCGTCGTGCCTTCTCAGAGGCGCGGCGTGCGTGGGAGGCGTCTCGTGAACACCTGCTGCGAACGCATATCGAGACGGCGCGGTTGTGGAGCGGGGCATCCTGACGTGACGAAGACTCCTCGAGTCCACATCATCCACGACAATCCGGGCTGGATTCCGCCGTTCGCCGCGGCGTTCGGTGACGCGGGAGTGCCGTTCGAGGACTGGGACCTTTCTCGCGGATCCATTGACCTCGACGCGGAGCCGCCGCGAGGGGTGTTCTGGTCGAGGCCTCAGCGCATCCGCGCACACCCGCGACCATGGCGCATCGAAGGAGTACGGACGCGCGGTTCTGCGGTGGCTGGAGTCGTGGGGCCGTGTCGTCGTCAACGGCTCTGCCGTGCTCGAGCTCGAAGTGAGCAAGTCCGCGCAGCATGCCGCGCTGCGCCGGGCGGGCATCGAGGTGCCCAGGACGACCGCGGTGTTCGGGCGCGAGGGGCTGGGGTCCGCTGCCCGCGCGTTCGAAGCGCCGTTCATCAGCAAGCACAACCAGGGCGGCAAGGGCCTGGGCGTGCGGCGATTCGACTCCCATGACGAGTTCGACGCGTGGGTGGCGGGGGAGGGCTTCGAGCCGTCGCCCGATGGAATCACGCTGATCCAGGAGTATCTGTGGGCGCGGGAGCCGTTCATCACGCGCGTGGAGTTCGTCGGCGGCGAGTTCGTGTACGCCCTTCGGGTGGACACCAGTGCGGGAAGCTTCGAGCTGTGCCCGGCTGAGGCGTGTGCCGTGTCTGAGTCGGGCGAGCCGGATCCGACATCGCTCTTCCGTCTGCGAGACGACATCGACGCGTCGCATCCGCTCGTGATCGCCCAGCGGGCGTTCCTCGCCGACGCGGGCATCGCCATCGCAGGTCTGGAGTTCAGCGAGACGGTCGATGGCCGACTCGTGACCTACGACCTCAACACCAATACCAACTACAACCCCGACGTGGATGCGGCGGCGGCCCGTTCAGGCCCGGCGTCCGTCGCCGCGGCGCTGGGCGCACTGCTGGTCGCGATCGATGCGGGGCGCGAAGCCGACCGATCCCGAGGAGGACCATGACCGACTACTTCGACCGTGAACGGGACAAGACCTACACGCGCGTCTACAAGGCCGAGACGCCCGACATCCTTCAGGCCTTCGCCGCTTTCGATGGCGCTGTCTTCGCATCGGAGGGGCGAGAGATCCCCCTCAAGTTCCGCGAGCTCATCGCTGTCGCTGTGGGTATCACGACGCAATGCGTCTACTGCATCGAAGCGCACACCGACCGCGCGCTCGCAGCGGGAGCGACGCAGGCCGAACTGGCGGAGACGGCCTGGGTGGCGACCGCCATCCGCGCCGGTGGCGGCTTCGCCCACGGGCGTCTCGCCTTCAAATTCGCGGATACGGGCCATACCCACTGACGCGTCACGGAGAGCAGTAAGGGCCGGCCGGAGAGGCTTCCGACCGGCCCTTGTCCCTTTGCACCAAGAGTGTCCTGCAATCACATGTCGGCAGCTGCCACAGCAAAACAACTACCGTGCGAGCACTCTATAACGGTGAGATAACGGAGCGGAAGAGGTTTCCGTTACCTTTTCGTGATTCTTTTCTCGCGCATAGGCAGAGTCCAGGGAGCGGACTGCTGCGGATCACGTGGCTGGTGTCAGCCACGTCCGGACGCGGTCGGCGAACCAGTCCGCACGCTGAAGCGGAATCCCGTGCCCGCATCCCGGCACTGTCTCGAGGGTGCTCGCCGGCTGTGCAGCGTGGACGGTTGCGGCGGAGTCGTGCATGACCTTGCGCTCCTCGCCGCCCACGAGCACCAGCGACCGACCCTCGAAACGGGACCATCCCGCGGGGGGCCGAAGCGCAGATTGCCCCCGACGGCGGCGAGGAGCGATTCGCGCGACATCGTCTGGCTCGTGCGGACGTACTCGTCCATCATGTCGGGCGGGATGAACAGCTCCTTCGCCTGCAGTCTCGCGAACCAGCGCCGGCGCGCGAGCGGTGTGCGCGATGCGCGCGTGCGCAACCCCCCTGTGAATGTCGCACGCAGGGAGTGGACTGGAACCGTCCCGAAGCCGAAGGCAACGAACGCGAGGAGATCGTGATGAGCAACGCCGAGAACACCGGACGCGACGAGCACGACGAGAAGAAGACGGATGACTCTGCCGCGTCGGGCGGTTCCGAGTCGCAGGAAGAGGGCGAAGCTGCGATGGACGCCGCCGAGGACGCGGTCGTCGACCACGGCCGGGACTGACCTCATATCGCGGTCACGGACATCGACGCGGACCGGTCCGCGTCGGCGACGGCCATGTCGTCCTCTACGGCACGGGCGTCGTGGCGCCGTGACCGAGGCGCTCGAGCGGGCGGGTAATCGGGTCGCCGGTGAGGATCCGACTCCGGGCGGAGGTGACGGGCGCGATGTCGGCCTTCGGATTCGCGGTGCCTGCCGTGGAACACCTCTCCGACGGCGCGCTTCTGGCTCTCGCGGTCGTCACCGCGGTTGTCTGTACATGGTCATGGAGGCGTCGGTCGCGTACGCCGCGAGCCGAGGGACTGAAGCTCCTGTTCGCGCAGCTCGTCCGTGCACGAGGTGGACGAGTGTGGGTGTATGCGACGCCGCCGACTTCTCTCTGCCGTCGAACCACGCCGCTCTCGCGTTCGCGGCCGTGGTCGTGATCGCCGTCGCGACGCGCGGGGGATGGCTCACGCTCGCCGCGCTCCTCTTCGCCTTCGTCGTGGCCATCGCCCGGATGCTCGAGGGCGCGCACTATCTCCACGACGCCGCAGCCGGCGCGCTGATCGGTCTCCCGGTTCCTGCCATCATGGCGTGGGCGGCGCGACGGACGCGGCCGCGCCGGCTGGGTCGGAGCCACTGACTCTGACCGAAACAACCGGCCGCTAGAGTTCGGCCATGATCCCGTTCGAGAACCTCGTCGCCTTCTTCGTGACGTCAGTGGTCATCATCGTGATACCCGGGCCCAGTGTGTTGTTCGTGATCGGACGATCGATCGCGCTCGGGCGTCGTGCGGGTGTTCTGAGTGTCGTGGGAAATGCCCTCGGCACGGTGCCCGCGGTCGTGGCGGTCGCCTTCGGCGTCGGCGCGATCGTCGCCTCATCCGTCGCCGCGTTCACGATCATCAAGATCGCCGGTGCCGTGTACCTCGTCTGGCTCGGCATCCAGGCGATCCGTCACCGTCGCGCTCGCGTGGACGGTGTCGACCGCGCGCCGGTCTCGACCTTCACGCTGCTGCGTCAGGGCTTCGTCGTGGGGCTCACGAACCCCAAGACGATCGCGTTCTTCGTGGCGGTCCTGCCGCAGTTCGTGGATCCGGCTTCCGGGGCGGTGTGGCTGCAATTGCTGCTGCTCGGCCTGATCTTCCAGACGCTCGCTCTCGTGTGCGACAGTGTGTGGGCGCTCGCCGCGGGGACGGCACGTGCCTGGTTCGCCCGTTCGCCGCGGCGTATCTCAACGCTCTCGGGCGCCGGGGGCGTCATGATGATCGGTCTCGGCGGGGCGCTCGCGGTCAGCGGCTCGAAGAGCTGACTCCGCGCTCGCTCTCGAGCACCATGCCGACCGAGGTCGCGCAGGTGTCGCCGCGCCATGCTTCGACGCCCTCTCGCACCGCGAACGCGGCGATCACGAAGCCGGCGACCGCGTCGGCCCACCACCATCCGAACGCGCTGTTGAGCACGAGTCCGACCAGCACGGCCGCCGAAAGGTAGGTGCACAGAAGCGTCTGGGCCGAGTCCGCGACGGCCGTGGCGGAGCCGGCCTCGCGGCCCGCACGTCGCTCGGCGAGCGAGAGGAAGGGCATGATCGCCACGCTCAGCGCCGTCAGGGCGATGCCGATCGGCGAGTGCTCGACTTCGACACGCGTCGCGAGCGTCCACGCCGACGACGCGGCGACGTAGGCCGCGAGCGCAAAGAACGCGACGGCGATCACGCGAAGAGTGCCGCGCTCCCAGCGCTCCGGATCGCGGCGGGTGAACTGCCAGGCGACCGCCGCCGCCGAGAGCACCTCGATCGTCGAATCCAGACCGAACGCCACGAGCGCTGCGGAGGATGCGGCGGCGCCGGCTGCGAGAGCGACGGCCGCTTCGACGACGTTGTAGCCGATCGTCGCGGCCACGATCCAGCGGATGCGGCGCCGCAGCACGCGGACGCGTGCAGCACTCGGAGTGGTCGACGTGCTCATGCGCAGCGACAGGTGTCGCCTGCGCAGCAGCCCGGTTCGACGTAGAGGACGACCTTGAGCAGCTCGTCCAGGGCGGGAGCGAGGTGGCTGTCGGCGAGGCGGTACCAGGTGCGACGCCCTTCGGGGATCGTCTCGACCAGGCCGCATCCGCGCAGACACGCGAGCTGGTTGGACATGACCTGGCGCGAGACTCCGAGGGCGTCGGCGAGATCGGACGGGTACGCCGGGGCCTCTCGCAGGGCCAGAAGAACGCCTGCGCGCGTCGGGTCGGAGAGCGCGTGTCCGAGTCGCGCCAGGGCAGCGGTGTGCGTCGCGGTGGCGCGGTTGAGCACGGTGGTCATGGGGTGGATAGTACACGGAGTTGTGAACTATGGAGAGAAGGCTTCGGCGTGATCAGCCGCGCACGGATCTGTACCCGTTGAGCACGCCGGGCAGGCAGCCGGGGGAGTTCCACAGGGCCGGTTTCCCAGCTGCCATGCATCTGATCGCATACGACCTGGGGTTGAATCGAGGAGGGCGAGGCTGCTCGCCGCGATTGCCGGCGGCACCCGCTCATCCGACCTCATCCGAGACGAGAGAAGCCCATCGTGACCTACGGTTCGATCACCACCTTCCCGCAGGCCGCGGACGTCGCCGCCGAGGCCGCCCGCGACGCGGTTCGCACCCTCGGTGCCGCGGTCGATGAGCACGGCAGTGCCGTGTGGGTTCTCGCCGGCGGCAGCTCGCCGATGGCGGCCTATGCGATCCTCGCGGCGCAGGATGCGGACGCGATCGACTGGTCGAAGGTGACGGTCCTGATCGGCGACGAGCGCTCGGTGCCGATCAGTGACCCGCAGTCGAATTGGGGCACGATCGCCCCCGCGCTCCTGGACCAGCCCGGCTTCGACACCATGGTGCAGCTGCGTCCCGACACGGATGTCGACGAGGACGAGTCCGCGCGCCGCTACGCCGCAGCGATCGCCGCGCTGCCGAAGACGGATGCGGGCGCTCCGCGCCTGGACCTGGTCTGGCTCGGCGTCGGAGAAGACGGTCACACTCTGTCGCTGTTCCCCGGACACCCCGACTTCCGCCCGGTCGACGAGCTCGTGATCCCGGTCCGCAACTCGCCCAAGCCGCCGCCCACGCGCATCACGTTGACGCTGAAGGCGCTGGACGGTGCGCAGCATGTCATCGTCTTCGCGACCGGTGCCGGAAAGAAGGATGCGCTGGCGGAGGCGCTCGCCGAAGGCGCGCTGCCGATCGCGGTCGTCGCAGCTCATGTCACCGCCGCAGGAGGGTCCGTGCAGTGGCTGTTCGACGAGGCTGCGGCCAGCTGAGCCCAACGCTGCGCGCACGGGAGGAGCAGACATGACCGCGGACACGATCTCCGGCTCGCCGCTGGAGGGCCGCCCCTGGATCGCTTCCTACGCGGAAGGGGTGCCGGCCGAGATCGAACCCGTCACCGAGACGCTCGTCGACCTTCTCGACGCGTCCGTCTCCCGCTACGGCGAGCGGGTCGCGGTCGAGTTCTACGGCGCCGAGACGACCTACGACGAGCTGGGCGAGCAGGTCTCACGCACCGCCAACGCGCTGCGCAAGCTGGGCGTCCAGGCGGGCGACCGGGTCGCGCTCATCCTGCCGAACTGTCCGCAGCACGTGGTCGCGTTCTACGCGGCGCTGCGCATCGGGGCGATCGTCGTGGAGCACAACCCGCTCTACACCCCGCGTGAACTGCGCCACCAGTTCGAGGTGCACGGCGCGGTCGTCGCCATCGTCTGGGACAAGGTCGCCGACACCGTCGCCGAGTTCCCCGAGGACGTCGCGCCCTCGGCCATCGTCTCCGTGCGGATGCCGGACGCGCTGCCCTTCGGCAAGCGCCTGGCGCTGCGGCTTCCGGTGGCCAAGGCTCGCGAGACGCGCGAGGCGATGACCACCCGCCCGCGCGCCCGAGGCCTGCTCGAATGGTCCGACTTCGTGCGCGTGCGCAAGCTGCCGCGCAAGTGGCCGAAGCCGCGTCTGGACGACACCGCGCTCCTGCAGCTCACGAGCGGCACGACGGGCACGCCCAAGGCCGCGATCCTGTCGCACCGCAACCTCCGCTCGAACGCCGCGCAGGGGCGGGCCTGGGTCCCCGGGCTCACCGAGGGCGGCGAGGTGTTCTACGCCGTGCTGCCGCTGTTCCACGCGTACGGGCTCACCCTCTGCCTCACCTTCGCGATCTCGTTGGGTGCCCGCGTCGTGCTGTTCCCGAAGTTCGACGTGGATGCGGTCGTCGCCGCCTCCGCGAAATCGAAGCCCACGTTCCTGCCCGCCGTGCCGCCGATCTACGACGCGCTCTCGCGGGCCAGCACGCGCAAGGGCGTCGATCTGTCCAGCATCCGCTTCGCGATCTCCGGGGCGACGAGTCTGCCGGTGCCGACGGTGACGCGCTGGGAGGAGGCGACCGGCGGACTGCTCGTCGAGGGCTACGGCATGACGGAGACGTCGCCCGTCGCGCTCGGCAATCCGATCGGGCCCTCGCGGCGCCCGGGCACCGTGGGCGTCCCGTTCCCGAGCACCGAGATCCGGGTCGTCGACCCCGACGATCCTCGCGTCGACCGTCCGGCTGGAGAGGCGGGGGAGCTGCTCATCCGCGGTCCGCAGGTGTTCCAGGGCTATTGGCAGCAGCCCGACGAGACCCAGGCCGTGCTGCTTCCCGGGGGATGGCTGCGTACCGGCGACATCGTGACGGTGAGCGAAGACGGCTTCGTCACGGTCATCGATCGCGTCAAGGAGCTCATCATCACGGGCGGCTTCAACGTCAGCCCGACCGAGGTCGAGCAGGTGCTGCTGCTGCATCCGGATGTGGCGGAGGCGGCCGTCGTCGGCATCCCCCGTCCTTCCGGCGGTGAGGATGTCGTGGCCGCGATCGTCACCCGGGAGGGCGCGGTCTTCGACGCGGCAGCGCTGCGGGACTTCGCGCGCACGCACATCACCTCGTACAAGGTGCCCAAGCGGATCGTCGAGGTGCAGGATCTGCCCCGCTCGCAGATCGGCAAGGTGCTGCGCCGCGTCGTCCGCGAGCGTCTCTCGGCCCGCTGAGTCAGGCGCGCGAGAGGGTAACCAGGCCGCGGCGCGAGCTGGACCTCGCGAGCCCCTCCGTCTCGGCGAGACGAAGGGTGCGCGCCGGCAGCGGAGGAAGCTCGGATGCGAGGCCGTCCGCCTGCTTCGCGATGCCCACGAGCAGCGCCAGATCGACCCCCGGTGCGGTGACCTCGAGCCGCGCGTAGTCGCTCGTGGTGCCCCATCGCAGCCGCTCGATCTCGCTCAGCCGAAGCGCGTGCGTCGCCTCGCCGGCGGTGATCCACATCCGGTCGCGTGACACGCGCACGCTCGCTTCGACGGAGCGTCTGCGCAACAGCGCGGTGACGATGAGATAGGCGGGGAAGGCGAAGAGCGCCCCGAGCGCGAGGATCAGCATGCGGGGTCCAAGTCGCTCGACGACGGCGCTGAACATGATGAGCGCCGTGGTGACGAGCGCCCCCGTCACGACGATGGTGGCGATCATCCACACCGTGAGCTCCCGCATCCGCATCGGGATCGCCCGGAAGCGGAGGATGACAGCGTCGCCGTCGTTCTCCCAGGCCAGCGGTACCCGCGGCTGCGCTCGGGTCTTGCCCGGTAGGAGGTTGATGACGCGGCTGAGCAGTGTGATCCAGACCCAGCCGGCGGCAGGGGGCAATGCGAGGAGCAGCCCCGCATAGATCGCGCGCGGTGCGCCGGGCGCGAAGAGCGGCGGAAGGAACTCGATCGATGCGTAGAGGGCCGGTGCGAGGGCGACCGCCACCAGGAGGTGGACGATCGCGCCGGTCGGATGCGGCATGCGCACCGTGAGGTTCACGAACCAGATCCCGCAGAGGGCCCCCGCGATGATCGTCATCAGGAAGGGGAAGAACCCGCCCTCGGTGAGGTATCCGGGCAAGGCTGCCAGGATGCAGGCGGCCGCCCAGATCAGCGGGTTCAGGGCGATCCTCCGCAGCAGCGGCGGTCGTTTCGCCGCCTCGGCGGAGTCGTTCACGCGCCGAGTCTATGAGGTCGCAGGCGGGCCCTAGAGGCGGCTGTGAGAACTAGCACTCGTGGCATGAGAGTGCTAATCTGTGATTGTTGAGTCAAGGGGGCTCAACTTAGGGACTACGGGTCGGATACCACATCCGATCCCGCTCGAGAGGAGACGACTATGGCTGCATACGACTCGCTCCGTGACCTGGAGCGCATGGCGAACACGTTCTTCGACACCGCACGGCGCGGCCCTCGGCAGATGCCGATGGACCTCTACCGCGACGGCGACCACTACGTCCTCACCGCCGACCTGCCGGGCATCGACCCCGGCTCGGTCGACGTCGACATCGACGGCCAGCTGCTCACTATCCGCGCCGAGCGCACGCTGTCGGCCGGCGACGGCGTGACCTGGATCACGCGCGAGCGGACGTCGGGCACCTTCTTGCGTCAGCTGAGCCTCGGTCAGGGACTCGACACCGAGAAGATCTCGGCGAGCTACCGCAACGGTGTGCTGAGTGTCACAATCCCCGTCAGCGAGAAGGCGAAGCCGCGCAAGGTCGAGATCGCCACGGGTGATGACGCCCCCGCGCTGCAGGTCTCGGAGTCGCAGAACTGACGCATCGCGGACAGCAGTAAGGGCCGGTCGGAGAGGCTTCCGACCGGCCCTTGTCCCTTTGCACCAAGAGTGTCCTGCAATCACATGTCGGTAGCTGCCACAGCAAAACAACTACCGTGCGAGCACTCTATAACGGTGAGATAACGGAGCGGAAGAGGTTTCCGTTACCTTTTCGTGATTCTTTGCTGACGCATAGCCGACTGTCGGGTCAGCGGTCGCGGACAGGTGTGATCAGCACCCCGCCGAAGCGCGCCTCGGAGTACTCCCACTCGCGTCCGTCGACCCACACTCGTGCCGAGGCGCAGGGGAGGGACTCGTGCTCGCCGTCCGGCCAGTGCAGCACGAACCCGCCGCCGAAGGAGGCGTTCGATCCGGTGACGCGGGCGCCGTCCGCATCCACGGCGCGAGCCTCGCACTCGTCGCAGAGATACTCGGGGTACCGGTCCGACTGCGCGACCTCGGCGCCGCAATTCGGGCAGGGTTGCGTGCCGCGGGAACCGGGGAGGAAAGCAGTCATGGCACGAGTGTAGGTCGGGTGTTCACGCCGCCGGCGGGAGCCAGATCGTGAGGCGCACGGCGTCGTCCGGCAGGTGGAGGATCTCGTAACTCCGCTCGACGACGACACCGTCGCGTCCGCGGATGCGGGTGGTCGCGCCCCGGCGCCGCTCGACGATGTGCCCGCTCCACCACGCCGTGAACTGCGGGCTCTCGGCCCCGAGTCCGCGAACGAGATCGCCCAGTCGAGGGTCGTCGAGGCGGTCGACGTTCGCCGCGCGGAGGTGGGCGACGGCGCCGCGGGCGAGCTCCTCCCAGTCGAGGAACGTCTCGCGGGCGCGCGGGTCGGTGAGCAGGTAACGGCACGTGTTGCGTTGCTCGGGAGGAAGTTCGGCGAGCCCGGCGTACAGCGACATCCCCTCCTCGTTCGCCGCGACGATCGTGCTGAACCGGTCGAGCACGTACGCGGGCTGGGGGCGGACCGCCGCGACGAGCGCCGACATCCGCGGGAGGACTTCGGCGTCCGCCGTCGGCTCGGCGGGTGCAACGGCGGCGTCGCGGAGCCGCAGGAGATGACGCGCCGCATCCGGAGACAGGGCGAGCGCGTGGGCGAGAGCCGTGAGTACGGCATCGCTCGGGTGGGATTCGCGCCCCTGCTCGAGCCGGATGTAGTAGTCGACGCTGATCCCGGCGCGGGTCGCGACCTCCTCGCGGCGCAGACCCGGGGTGCGCCGGGCGCCGGGGGAGTCGTGTCCGGGCGCGAGCGCCCTGTCCTGGCGGCGAGCACGGAGGAAGTCGCCGAGTTCGTTCGCGATGACGGGCTCCTCTCTGCTGGGTGGGTGGGCCGCTCCTATGAACAGTACGGTCTTCCGCGGGGGCGGCTCGAAGTCGGAACGTGGAGGCATGTCCACCTATACCCACGGTCACCACGAATCCGTGCTGCGCTCGCACCGCTGGCGCACTGCCGAGAACTCCGCCGCCTACCTCCTGCCGTTTCTCGGAGGCGACGACCGAGTGCTGGACGTGGGGGCCGGCCCCGGCACGATCACCGTCGATCTCGCGGATCGCGTGGCGCACGTCACCGCCACCGAGATCGGCGAGGACGAGGCGGCGCTGACCGGGGCGACGGTCCGAGAGCGGGGAGTTCAGAACGTCGACGTGCGGATCGCGGACGTGCACGCTCTGCCGTTCGACGACGACTCGTTCGACGTCACGCACGCCCATCAGGTGCTGCAGCACATCGCGGATCCGGTGCAGGCGCTGAGGGAGCTCGCGCGAGTGACTCGACCCGGCGGGATCATCGCGGTGCGCGACGCCGACTTCGCCGGGTTCGCATGGTGGCCGCAGCTGCCCGAACTGGACCGCTGGCTGGAGCTGTATCAGGCGACGGCGCGCGCCAACGGCGGCGAACCGGATGCCGGCCGACGCCTCCTCTCCTGGGCGCGGGAGGCAGGGCTCACCGACATCAGCGCGTCGTCGAGCACGTGGTGCTACGCGAGCGCCGATGAGCGGATGTGGTGGGGCAATCTGTGGGCGGACCGCATCCGTCAGTCCGCTCTCGCACGCCAGCTGGAGGCGAGGCCGGACACCGACGCCGACGAGCTCGACCGGATCGCCGCCGGGTGGCGTGAGTGGGCCGCATCCGATGACGGCTGGTTCTCGCTCCTACACGGCGAGATCATCTGCCGTGTGTCCTGACGGGATCAGACCGGGTACGGTGGCACTTCCGACCCATCGATGCCGGAGGACGACATGAGCTCCGACCAGCGCGGTCGCCCGCGTCCTCCGCAGGCGTTGAATCTCGTTCTCGCGTACGTCGCCTTCGTGCCCTTGGCGATCATCTGGGCGTCGTTCTCGTGGATCATGCTGACCACGAGCGGCGCGAGCAGTATGGCGGCGCTCATGCCGATGGCGGCGTTCCTGTTCACCTCATGGCTCTGGGTGCTGCTGGCGATCATCGCTCTGGCGCGGTCCGCGCGATACGGGAGCAACGCGCATGCGCTCGTGGTCTCGCTCGCGGCCCTCCTGCTCGCCGTCCTCGGACTCTTCTTCATGCTGCCTCGGTAGCAACGACGACTAGGCTTTCGCGAGCTACGGCGAAGGAGGCCTCATGGCGGGCAAGACGATCGTGATCACCGGTGCGAGCGACGGCATCGGGCGGGAGGCGGCGCGGGCGCTGCACGCGCAGGGGCACACCGTCATCCCCGTCGGGCGCAATCCCGAGCGCACCGCGCAGATCGCCCGAGAGGTCGGGTCGCGTGTGCACCTCGCGGACTTCGCCGATCTCGCGAGCGTCCGTGAACTCGCCGACGATCTGCTCACGCAGTACGACCGCATCGATGTGCTCGCCAACAACGCCGGGGGCATCTTCGGCAAGGTGCGTGAGAGCACGATCGATGGACACGAGATGACCTTTCAGGTGAATTACCTCGCGCCGTTCCTGCTCACACAGCTGCTCATGGACCGGCTCATCGCCTCCACGGCCACGATCATCAACACCTCCAGCGTCGGCGCGCGTCTGTTCGGTCAGCTGGATATCGACGACCTCGACAACGAACGCTCGTTCAGTTCCACGCGCGCCTACGGCACCGCCAAGCTCGAGCAGATCCTGCACGTCAAGGAGCTCGATCGGCGCTACCGAGCGCGGGGCATCGGCGCGGTGGCCTTCCACCCGGGCAACATCGCCACGAGCTTCTCGAACGCGCCCAGCTCACCCATGCGCCTTATCTACCAGACGCCGCTCAAGAAGCTCTTCCTCACGAGCATCCCGAAGGGGGCCGACACCCTCGTCTACCTCGCGGAAGGTGCTCCGGGCCGCGACTACGCGCCCGGCGAGTACTACGTGAAGCGCAAGCCCGCGCGGACTCATGCGCAGGCAGACGATGCCGCTCTGGCGAGGGAGCTGTGGGAGCGCAGCGAGCGCATGCTCGCGCTCTAGGCAGTGGGCTCAGCGCGCGTTCAGCGCCTCGGTCCAGGCAGCCAGGTGCTCGCGTGCGTAGCGGGATGCGGCGAGCCAGTGATCGCCGTGACCCGACGAGAACATGGATCCCCAGGGTTCACGGCTCTCGGCGTGGGACGAGCGCAGAAGCTCGTGCATCGCCTCCGCTCGGGCGGCCATTGCGGCGGGCAGCGCCGCACGCAGCTCGGCATCCGCGTCGTAACCGTCGATGAACGCGGTCAGATCGGCAGCGGATGCCGCGGGCGGGCGTGACGGATCGTTGAGCGTGAAAGCCTGCGCCGAGTATGCGAGATCCCACAGCCGCGTGCTGGGTGCCGCCGCATCCCAGTCGATGAAGACCCATCTCTCGCCGGTCACGAGGTTCCACGGGGCGAGGTCGTTGTGGCAGACCAGATCGTCCCCGGGCGCCGGGATCGCGGAATCCCAGGTCGCGCCCGGTGGGGCCTCGAACCCCGCGCTCGCATCGTGGATGGCGCGCACCATTGCGCCCACGCGATGAAGCTCCGGCCGCGTCAGTCCCGTCTCCGCCAGCGCGCCGGGGACGAACTCCCACACCTGACGACCCTGCTCGTCGCGGCCGAGCGGGGCGGGCGCGTCGACGCCGGCCTCGCGCAGGGAGGCGACATACGCGTGCACGTGCGGAGATGCCGGTGTCCAGGCCTTGCGGACGGTGTTCCCCGCGCGGAAGACGGGACCCGCCGAGTTGCCTCCCGAAAGACCCTGCTCCTGCTGCATCCTTCGAGGCTATCGGCGAGATGCCGCTCCCTCGGGTGCGGTGCTCGTCTCGCCCCCGCGCACCTCGTGGTGCCAGCTCTCGCCCTGCCGCTCGTACATGATGCGTGTGTGGCGTCGGTCGGGGGAGCCCTGCCAGAACTCGACGTGCGTAGGCGCGAGCCACCAGAGCATCCAGTCCGCGGACGTCAGTCCGACACGTGCGGTCTCCGGGCGGGCCTCGAAGTCACCGGCGATCTCGCCGGCGGTGGCGGGCTGCATCACGCCGCGCAGCCGCACCGCCCGAACGATCGGCTGCCACCAAAAGCTGAGCGCCGCCACCGGGCGCACGGCGAGCTGCTCGGCCTTCGCGGACGACCGAGGACCGGCGACCGCCCATCCGCGGGGGCCAGCGTCCTTGAGGATCAGTGCGCGGGCGTCGGGGAGTCCGTCCGCGTCGACCGTCGAGAGCGTGGTCACGTGCGGTTCGGCGACACCGGCGGCCGCCGCGCCGCGCAGCCACTGTTCGAACAGCACATGGGGTTGGTCGGGGAGGCTCGCCGTGTCGAGAGGCGGTGCCGACCCGGCGAGCGACGGCTGCGCCCGCAGCCACGAGGCGAAGGAGGACGTCACCCTCTCATCCTCCTCCTGCACTCGCCGAGTGAGCACGCATTGAGCGAGCGAGCACCCGATCGGATGTTCGCTCGCTCAATGAATGCGCGTTCGCGCCTAGCCGTTGTCGCGGAGGGTGACGTCACCCGCGGAGACACGGACCTCGACGGGGATGCGGGGGCCGCTGCCGGCGGAGAGCCGGTTGTCGACGCCGCCGGCCTCCAGGTTGGAGCGGACGTCGTAGTTGCCACGCGGCACGGTGACATCCGCGGACCCGGCGCTGACGCCGATGTCGATGCTGCGGGGGGCGCTGCCGGTCAGCTCGGCCGTGAGGTCACCCGCCGAGAGCTCGAACTCGGCCTCGGTGACACCCGACAGGCGGATGTCGGACCTTCCGGCGCTCATGGAGGTGTCGATCGTGCGGGCCTCGCCGGAGAGGATGAGACTGCCGGCGGAGAGGTGCGTGTCGAGATCGCCGAACGTGCCGGTGGCGCGAAGCTCTCCTGCCGACAGCGTGAGCGACGCATCGACGCCCTCGAGCGAGTGCGGGAGCGTCAGCAGGACCCGCGGCTGCTGGCCGATCCAGCCGATCCCGAAGAACCCGTCCGGAGCGCTGATCTTCAGCTCGTCACCGTCACGCTCCATCCGCCACGTGGATCGGCCGGAGGTGACCTCGAGTCGAGCCTCATCGACGTCGTCGAACCGCAACTCGAACAGCGCCGCGCTGGCATCCACCTCGACCTCGGTGATGCCGGCGGTCGAGGCGGTGAGCGTCTGCGACGAGGTCGGCAGCGCGGCGGTGACGGCGTTGGCGACGCCCGAGACCACGGTCCCGCCGAGGATCACGGCGCCGATGACGATCGCGGTGATCGCCACGGCCCTGCCGCCGGGATGCCGTGGCGGCGTCGCCGGGCTCGAGGGGGCGGCCTCATCGGGAGCTGCGGGGGGAGGGGTGAGCGTGGTCATCGTGTTGCTCCTGTCTGAGGTGTCTGCGGGCCGGTCTCGCCGGCGCCGTGCTCGACGTGCGCGAGGGCGGCGAGGACGCGGCGGTTGCCCGACTCGCCGGGCTCGAGTTCGAGCTTCTGGAAGATGGCGGTGATGTGCTTCTCGACCGAGGCTTCCGAGAGGAAGAGGGTCGCGGCGATCGACTGGTTCGACCGCCCCTCGGCGATGAGTGCCAGCACCGTCGACTCGCGCTCGGTGAGTCGCCGCATCCGCTCGTCGCGAGTGCGGCGATTCAGCAGCTGTGCGATGACCTCGGGATCGAGCACGGTCGCTCCGCCGCCGATACGGCGCACGGTGTCGAGGAAGTCGGCCACGTCCGCGACCCGATCCTTGAGGAGATATCCGAGCGCTCCACCGTTCGCGGCGATCAGCTCGCTCGCGTACCGCTCCTCGACGTACTGCGAGAGCACGAGCACGGGCAGCTGCGGGTGCGCCGCGCGCAGGCGCAACGCCGCACGGATGCCCTCGTCGGTGTAGGTCGGGGGAAGGCGCACGTCGAGGATGCACAGCTCCGGATCGGTGGCGACGACGCTCTCATCGAGCTCGCTCGCGTCGGAGAGGGCGGCGACCACGTCGTGCCCGGCGTCGGCCAGCAGTCGGACGAGTCCTTCGCGCAGAAGGACGGAGTCCTCGCAGATCAGGATGCGCACGGCACACTCACCTCCAGTGCGGTCGGCCCGCCCTGCGGGCTGTCGAGGCGGACGTTCCCGCCGGCGGCGAGGACGCGGTTCGAGATGCCGTCGAGGCCGCCGCCGGGCAGGATCCGCGCGCCGCCGATGCCGTTGTCCTCGATGCGGGCCCAGAGGGTGCCCCCGTCGCGGACCCGGACGACCACGCGGCACTCGGCGGCGCGGGAGTGCTTCGCCGCGTTCGTGAGCGACTCGGCGATCGCGAAGTACACCGCGGTCTCCGCCTCTCGTGAGCAGCGACCGTCGATGCGAACATCCAGAGCGACCGGCACGTGCGAGCGGGCGGCGAGGGCGGACAGGGCCGCATCCAGTCCACGGTCGTCGAGGACGGAGGCGTGGATGCCGCGGGCCAGCTGGCGCAGTTCGGTGATCGCCGCCTTCGTGGAGGTGTGCGCCTCCTCGAGCAGCGCCTTGGCAGCCGTCGGGTCGTCGTCGATCTTCTGCTGGGCGAGACCCAGGGTCATGCCCACCGAGACCAGACGCGGCTGGACGCCGTCGTGCAGGTCCCGTTCGATGCGGGTGCGTTCGACGTCGGCGGCGCGGATCGCTCCGGCCCGCTGGGCGTCGGAGGTGCGTGCGGCCTGCGCCAGCATCGCCGCGCGGGAGCGGCCGAGGATGGCGCGGCTGATCGCGCCGTGAAGCAGCCCGAGGCCGATCGTCGCCGCGATCGCAGCCAGCGCGGTCACGATGCCCACCACCGGTGCCCAGCCGGCGGGGATCATGCCGATGCCGACCCATACCTCGTCGACTCCCGAGAGGGGGGCGAAGGCGACGCCGATCGCACCGGTGGCGACGGAGACCAGGCTGATGACGGTGACGCCCATGACGGTGGCGATCGCCGTGTTGGCCAACGCCCGCCACATCGAGGGATCGATGAACTGGCGCCAGAGCGAGTGCAGGTAGCCGCCGACGCCCGGGCGGAGCCGGGGGCTGAAGCGCGGGGCGGGAAGGCCGAGTCCGTAGAGCCCGTCGATCCGTGCGATCTCCAGCCACCCGACCGCGTACATGACGTAGACGAGTCCGACGAGCACGACGAGACCCACGCCGAGGGCCGGCACCAGCCCGAGTCCGGTGCCGAGCATGCCGAACAGGGTGCTCAGGATGAAGGGGCCGATGAGGCCGAGCGCGGCGAGCTGGGCGATCGCACCGGCGGTCTGCGCCGGGGCGAAGCGCCGCGCGCGTCGCGCGGTGGGAGCTGCGGAAGTCATGTCTCCAAAGTAGGGGCGCACCGCGCGCCCCACATCGGAGCAATCCCGACGACCGGGTTCGGGAAAACCCGAACCCTCGCGCATGTCGGCACCCGGCGTCATGATGGACCCACCATCCAGCGAAGCGGAGCCCTTCATGCTCGAAAGCCACGACACGGCCGAGCACGCCCGCACGTCGCGCATGCGCAGCTTCTACCAGGTGCTGGCCAACACGCTCGTCGCGAACGTGACCACGAGCTACCTCTGGTTCGCGCTCACGTTCTGGGCCTATCTCGAGACACGCAACGTGCTCGCCACCTCCATCATCGGCGGCAGCTACATGCTGCTGGTGGCCGTGTTCGGTGTCGTCTTCGGGGCGATCGTGGACCACATGAAGAAGAAAGCGGTGATGGTGCTCTCCAGCCTCATCACCCTGGCCACGTATCTGCTCGCGGGCGCCCTCTTCCTCGCGCTCCCCGCATCCGCGCTCATCGACTGGGGCGGCCCGTGGTTCTGGCTGTTCGCGGGCGTGATCCTGATCGGCGGGGTCGTCGAGAACCTCCGCAACATCGCGCTGTCGACGACCGTCACCCTGCTCGTGCCGGCCGACCGCCGCGATCGCGCGAACGGGCTCGTGGGCACCGTGCAAGGTGTCGCTTTCATGGTCACGAGCGTGTTCTCGGGGCTGTCGGTGGGCTTGCTCGGCATGGGGCCGACGGTGTTCATCGCGATCATCGCGACCGCCGTCGCCTTCACGCACCTGCTGTTCGTGCCGATCCCCGAGCGGGGCGTGGTGCACGATCCCGACGCCCCGCCGCGGCGGTTCACGTTCCGCGGGGTGCTTCCCGCCATCCGCTCGGTGCCCGGACTCATGCCGCTTCTGCTGTTCACGACGTTCAACAACCTCGTGGGCGGCGTCTTCATGGCGCTCATGGACCCGTACGGGCTCACGCTCTTCAGCGTCGAGATCTGGGGTGTCGTGCTCGGCATCACGAGCATCGGCTTCATCATCGGCGGCGGTCTCGTCGCGAAGTTCGGT
The DNA here is from genome assembly GCF_030818795.1 of Microbacterium sp. SORGH_AS_0862. Taxonomy (NCBI): domain Bacteria; kingdom Bacillati; phylum Actinomycetota; class Actinomycetes; order Micrococcales; family Microbacteriaceae; genus Microbacterium; species Microbacterium sp. SORGH_AS_0862. The sequence continues at coordinate 2,167,288 of NZ_JAUTAY010000001.1, forward strand.
CTCGGCAGGAACCCCGTGCGCACGCTCCTGTGGGTGAACGTCGGCGTTTCCGTGCTGGGGCTCACCTTCGCGCTGCGCGAATGGTGGTGGCTGTACGCGGTGGGGATGCTGGTGTTCATGGCGCTCATGCCCGTCGCCGAAGCCGCGGAGCAGACGATCATCCAGCGCGTGGTCCCCTACGAGACGCAGGGCCGCGTCTTCGGGTTCGCCGCGAGCATCGAATCCGCGGCCGCTCCGATCTCGGCCTTCCTGATCGGCCCGCTCGCCGAGTTCTGGCTCATCCCGTACATGCGCACCGACGCGGGCCGCGACGGGTGGCGCTGGCTGCTGGGCGACGGCGAGGCGCGGGGCATCGCGCTCGTTTTCGTCGCGGCGAGCCTGGTCATGCTGGTGATCGTCGTCGGCGCGTTCCTGTCGCCGCAGTACCGGCGTCTCTCGCGCAGCTACGCGGAGACGCCGGCCCCGCTCGCCGAGCAGCCCGCGGCAACGGCCTGAGCGCGGACGCGTCCGGCGGATCGGCGAGGATGGAGGGATGAGCGAGCCCGCATCCGACATCCGCCTGGTCGCCGTCGACATGGACGGCACGCTCCTCGACGGCGACGGCCGCGTCCCCGAGGGCCTGTGGCCCATCCTGGAGCGGATGCGGCGCGCGGGCGCCTTTTTCGCGCCGGCCAGCGGCAGGCAGTACGCCACCCTGCGCCGTGAGTTCGAAGACCACGCCGACGGCATGGTCTTCATCGCCGAGAACGGCACGTACGTCGTGCGCGACGGCGAGGAGCTGGCCTCCGACACCCTCGACCGTGCCGTCATCGCCGATGTCCTCGGCCGAGTGCGCGGGATGAGCCGCGATGTCGGCGTCGTGCTCTGCGGCAAGCGCTCGGCATACATCGAGCGCGACGACCGAGCGTTCCGCGCGGAGGCGGAGAAGTACTACGCGCTGCTCGAGCATGTGCCCGATCTCGAGCAGGTCGACGACGACATCCTCAAGATCGCCGTCTACGATTTCGGCGACGCGGAGACGGGTGCGGCGACGGCGCTGTCCGAGGTCGCCCGCACGCACCAGGTCGTCGTCTCGGGTGCGCACTGGGTCGATGTCATGAACCGCGGCGTCAACAAAGGCGTCGCGCTCCGGCGGCTCCAGGACGTGCTGGGTGTCTCAGCCGAGCAGACCGCCGTCTTCGGCGACTACCTGAACGACCTCGAGATGATGGATGCGGCCTACCACTCGTACGCGATGGCCAACGCGCACCCGGATGTGGCCGCCCGCGCCCGCCTGCGCGCGCCCTCGCACCTGGAGCACGGTGTCATCCGCGTCCTGGAGGAGCTTTACCCCGCCTGATGCGCGCACGCGACGAGGGCCCCGGCGCGTCTGCTCCGGGGCCCTCGTCGTCGCGGCGCGGTCAGGCGCCCTTGAAGCTCTGCAGCTGCGCGAGGAGAGCCGGCGCGTTGCGGTCGAACACGCGACCGCCCACGAGCACTCCGACGATCGCGAACACGACGCCGAGAACGAGTCCCGCCGCGAGCGCCACGAATCCCCACATCGCGTCGCCCGTCGCGCCGGCGAGGATGGCGGGGATGAGGGAGGGCAACGAGAGCACCGCGATGCCGATCCAGATCACGAACATGAGCAGAGCCGTCACGACGCTGGCTCCGGGAACCCGCTTGAACGGGCTGTCACCCGGGGCAGGGACGGGCTGCACGATCGATGCCGAGCTGATCGCGCACACGCCGTATCCGGTCAGGAGCAGGCCGAGACTCGCGCCGAGCACCGGCATGAGCAGCGACCACTGCGTGGACAGGCCCACCGTGATGATCGCGATCGCGATGGTCAGCGGCACCCCGAGCCCCGCCGCGGCGAGGAGGCGGCCGGCGCGGTCCTGCCGGCCGCGCGCACCGGTGGCGAGCACCGTCGCGAAAGCGGTGCCGTCGTAGGACACATCCGCGTAGGAGACGATGCTGAGCACGAAAGCGACGAGCACGGCGGAGTATGCGAACAGCGGGCTGCGTACATCGCCGCCCGAGTAGAACAGCATGAGAACCGGGAAGATCGGCACCACCAGGAGCTGACGGAGGTAGCGCGGGTCGTGCAGCCAGTAGGTCAGCGCACGCGCCCACGTCGCGCCTGTGCCGCCGGTGGGCATGCGCCCGAACCAGCCGATCTTGCCCGCTTTCACCGTGGCGGTGCGAGCGCGCGGCGGTGAAACCAGCGCCGCGGCCAGCGATCGTCGCCACAGCCACCAGAGGAGCACCAGGGTCGCAGCCCCGATCAACAGCTTCAGGACGCCCCCGAGGATGTCGCCGGAGGCCAGCGTCGCCGGCACCGCCCACGCCGCGGCGATCGGGGTCCAGGATGCCGCGGAGATGATGCCGCCGATGCGGTCAATGGGATTGCCCGCGGCGGACACTCCCGCGTCGAGCAGGTTCATGATGCCGATCGTGATGGGCCCGGCGAGCATGATCACGAGGAACGCGAGACCACCGAGGAGCTCCCGCGTGCGGCGGTTCCCGCCGGCGCTGCTGCTGAGCGCGGCGATGAGCCGCGACACGACGACGCACGTGAGGATGCCGAGCGGGATGCACACGAGGGCGGCGACGAGGGCGATCGGCCACCGCCACAGCGCGAGGAAGAGGCCGAGTGCGCCCGCGATCGAGGCGATCCCCGGGATCCCGGTGAGCCCGGCGGCCGTGAGGGCGACCATCATCTTGTTCGTCGTCAGGGGGAACGGGGCGAGCTTGACGGGATCGAGCGTCGTGTCGACGCCCGCGACGAACAGCGGTCCGAGCGCCCAGCCGAGCACGAGGATGCCACCGCCCGCGGTCACCACCATCGTCACCACATCGAGGCCGGCGAAGCCCGCCGCGAACAGCCCGATCCACACGCCGATCAGGAGCCCGACGGCCCAGAGCCCGCCGAGGATGAACCCGACGAGCTGCCAGGGGTTGGCGGCGAGGGTGTTGCCGAGGACGCGGAAGCGCAGCTTCAGGAGAGTCGCAACCACTGCGGTCCCTCCGAATGGTGACGGCCGCCGACGAGGTCGACGAAGCGGTCCTGCAGGCTCTGGCCGGCCCGCACCTCGTCGATCGTGCCCGCCGCCAGGACGCGCCCGCTCGCGATGACCGCGACGTGGTCGCACATACGCTGCACGAGGTCCATCGAGTGACTCGAGACGATCACGGTCCCGCCGCTGCCGGCGTAGCTGCGCAGCACGTCCTCGATGTTCGCCGCGGAGACGGGATCCACCGACTCGAACGGCTCGTCGAGCACCAGGATGCGCGGCGCGTGCACGAGGGCGCAGGCGAGCGCGACCTTCTTCGTCATGCCCGCGGAGTAGTCGACCACGGCGGTGCCGGCGGCTTCCGTGAGGTCCATGAGGGTCAGCAGGTCGGCGGTGCGAGCGGCCACCTCGTCGCGCGCCAGACCGAACATCATGCCGGTGTACGTGATGAGCTGCTCACCGGTGAGCCGGTCGAACAGACGCACGCCGTCGGCGAGGTTGCCGATCATCGCCTTCGCGGCGACCGGGTCGCGCCACACGTCGACCCCGTGCAGCACGGCGCTTCCCGCATCCGGGCGCAGCAGACCCGTGGCCATCGACAGCGTCGTCGTCTTGCCCGCGCCGTTGGGGCCGACGAGCCCGTAGAAGGAGCCGGTGGGCACGTCGAGGTCGATGCCGGCGACGGCCACCTTGTCACCGAAGCGCTTGGTCAGGCCGCGCAGCTGCAGAGCAGGTCCGGATGCGGCGGGGGGATCGATCGGCGGCAGGGCAGGATCTGTGGTGGTCACGCGCCCCATCCTAGGAGCGCGCTGTGCGCGCCCTCCAGGGGTGGCGCGCGATTCGGCCCGTGGCACTCACCCCAGAGACGCGATCCATTCGGTGAAGCTCTGTCGTCCGATCGTGGCGCCGGCGTCGGGCAGGAGTCGACCGTCGCGCATCGCTCGTCCGAACGATCCGGGCAATGACACCGCCGGGATCCACCCGTGATGACCCGTGGCGCGGGCGTAGCGCCGGACCATGTCGACGAGGCTCTCTTCGTGCGGGCCCGCCAGATCCGGAACGCGTCCGCACGCCGGCATCTCGGCGAGATCGACCAGGCGCCCTGCGACCTCGTCAGCGGCGACGGGCTGCGTACGCATCCGCGGGGCGAGGTGGATCGGACCGCGGGAGGCGACGGTGAACATCTGCGCCGCGAACTCGTGGAACTGGGTCGCCCGGAGAATCGTCCACGGGATCGCGCCCTGCTGCACCGCGTGTTCCTGGGCCACCTTCCCGGCGTAGTAGGCGGTGGGTGCGCGGTCGACGCCCACGATGGAGAGGGCGATGTGGTGGATGACCCCCGCTCGCTCCTCTGCGGACAGCAACGCCCGCGTCGTGGACTCGAAGAAGGCGACCGAGACCGCGTCGCTCCGGCTGCCGACGCTGAGGACATCGACGACCGCATCGCACCCCTCGATCCGCGCCGCGGCGGAAGTGATGCCGTCGGGTGCCGTGAGGTCGATGCCGGTCACGCGCGAGAGCAAGCGCACCTCATGTCCCCGTCGCTCGGCCTCGTGCGCGAGTTTGCCGCCGAGCAGCCCGGTTCCTCCCGCGATCGCGATTCGCATGTCACGTCCTCTCCGCCCCGTCCTTCGGGTGCTTCTGTGTCTTCGACGACACAGCACCGCAGAACGTGAGGTCACAATCGGAGAGGCTGTGTCGTCGAACGGATGAGAGGGGGCAGCCATGCGCGATGTCGAGAGTGAGCGGGTGTCGCTGGTGGCTCTCGCCTATCGGATGCTGGGCGACGTGGGCGAGGCCGAGGACGCGGTGCAGGAGGCGTACCTGCGCTGGGTGGCGCTGAGCGAACAGGAGCGAGCCGCCATCGACCGGCCTGGGGCGTGGCTCAATCGCGTCACCTCGCGCATCTGCCTCGACGTGCTCGGTTCGGCGAGAGCTCGTCGCGAGCGTTATGTCGGGCCGTGGCTCCCCGAGCCGGTGCCCGCGTCCGGCGCTATCGGTGCGGCTCGGCTGGTGACGGATCCGCTCGACTCGGTCACGCTGGACGACTCCGTGAGTCTCGCGCTGCAGATCGTCCTCGACGCCATGACACCCGCCGAGCGGGTGGCTTTCGTGATGCACGATGTGTTCGGGGTCCCTTTCGCCGAGATCGCCGAGACGGTCGGACGCTCGCCCGCAGCGGTGCGCCGGCTCGCGGCATCCGCCCGGCGAAAAGTCGGGGAGGAACGCGGGCGACGCGCGTCACGCGCCGTTCACGACCAGGTGGTCATGGCGTTCGCCGCGGCGTGCGCGAGTGGACGGCTCGAGGAGCTGGTGGTCGCGCTGGATCCTGGGGTCGTCCTGACCTCGGACGGGGGAGGTCGGGTCTCCGCCGCGCGTCGTCCCGTCGTCGGCGCGGACAACGTCGCGAGGTTCGTCCTCGGGATCCTCGCCAAGCAGCCCGGTGCGAGCCTGGAGCCCGTGGAGACGGGTGACGGTCTCGGGTACCTGCTGCGCCAGGGCGGTGAAGCCGTCGGGCTCGCCGCGTTCGGGGTCGACACCGCCGGCAGGATCGTGGACGTCTGGCTCGTGCGCAATCCTGACAAGCTCAGGCTGTGGGCGTGAGTCTCAGAGCTGGGCGCCGTCGTCGTCCCGGTCGTAGATGCCGACGTTGCGACCCCGCCACGACTCGTAGGCGATGAGCCACCCGATCGACACGATCAGAGCGAGGAGCAGACCGATCCAGACCGAGCCCAGGGCGATGCCGACCACGACACCCGCCGCGAACAGGGCCAGCGTCCCCAGGATCCACATGGTGCGACCGCGCGGCCAGCCCGTTCTCGAGTTCGTCATGCGCCCAGCGTAGGGGGTGGACGGTCAGCGCGAGCGGTGATCCTCCGGCGCCAGGCGCGCACCGCGGCGCTGCTCGTGCACGCCGCTGGCCGCGAGCAGCCGGATCACCCGCTGACGCTGTCCCGCCCATGGGGCGAGCAGCTCCAGCATGGTGTCGTCGTCGACGCGGTGGCCCGTGAGCGCGTGCCCGACCTCGTGCGCGAGGTGGTAGTCGCCGACGCTCACCGCGTCCGCATCGCCCCAGGCACGGATGCGCGTCTCGGCCGAGGTCCACGGGCCGATGCCGGGAAGGCTCGTGAGGATGCGGTCGCGCTCCGAGTTGTCATGGGCCGCCGCCATCGCGCGGACGATGCTGTCGCCGTGCGCGGCTGCCTTGACCACGGCGCGGGACTGCGGCGGCTCGAGTCCTGCGCGGTGCCAGGCCCAGGAGGGGATGCGTCGCCACTGGTCGACGGTGGGAGGCGCGAACATCGGGCGCGGGGTGGGGCCGGGGGCGCGCTCGCCGAACCAGGTGACGATCCGACGCCATGCTCCGAATGCCTGCAGGCCCGTGACCTTCTGCTCGAAGATCGCGCTCGCGAGGGCGTCGAAGACGAGATCGGTGCGGCTGAGGCGGAGCCCCTGGTGGCGATGGTGCGATGACGCGATGAGCGGATGCCGGGAGGCGTCGAAGTCGCCCTGCTCATCATGCGCGCCGCACAGTGCAGGAGCCTGGTCGAGCACCCAGTCGGCTCCGGGACCCCACGCCGCCAGTCGGATCCCGACGCCGCTCGCGCGGAGGGCGAGGGTGGCGATGCCCTCGGGGGTTCTGCTCGCGCGCCAGATGACGTGCCCGTCGACGACGAGGGTGGGATCGTGCGTTCCCCGCCGCTGGAACACGACGGTCCGGTGCAGATCCAGCTCGCGGCGGGGACGGTAGACGCTCTCGCGGAATCGCGCATGCAGCGGTGCGGCGGGACGAGGCGGGCGGTGCCCGATCGTCGACGTGGCCGCATCCATGTGCACACCCTACGTCGGCCCGCCGACAGCGGGCCGACCGGCTCAGAACCGGTCGGGGGAGGGCGTGCCGTGGCCGTATCGGATGGCGACGTCGGCGTGCCGGTCGAAGCGGTAGCCGACCCCGCGCACCGTGCGCACGATGTCCTCGAAGCGCCCGAGCTTGGCGCGCAGGCGCCGCACGTGCACGTCGATCGTGCGCTCGCCCGGAGCGTCTGAGTCGCCCTGCTGCCAGAGGGAGCCGACCAGCTCGGCGCGCTCGATCGTGCGGCCCTCGCGCAGCACGAGATACTGCAGCAGCTCGAACTCCTTGAACGTGAAGGCGGCGGACTCGCCGTCGATCAGCACGCGCTTGCGCGAGATGTCGACGACGACGCCGGCCTCGGCACGCTCCTCGACCTCGGTCTCGGGCTTCGTGCGGGCTACCGCGGACGGTTCGTGCAGCGCGAGGCGCACCACGTCGACGTCACGGCCGCCGGCCCCGACGGGGGCCAGAGCCACGGTCGCGTAGGTCTCGGCGGCGGGGGCCAGGTCGTGCAGCGTGCGGCGAAGCGCCTCGACGATCGTGCCGAGGGAGACGCCGGATGCGGCGGCCTTCGCCTCGTCGAAGCCGACGTAGAGCGCGAAGCCGCGCGGCGCGGTGCCGGCGGGAAGACTCCGCTCGGCGGCGGCGGGCGCCGGAGCGGGGGATGCGGGAGCGTCGGTGACCAGACGCAGAGCGGGGCGGGCGGTGGAGCGGTCGTCGAGAGCAACGGGAGTGGACATGTGCGGATTCCTTGCCGGAAGAGGAACCGGGACTCGTGCCCGATTCGCGTGTTGTCAGTCGCGGCCCAGGGTCAGGGCCGGGTGCGCAGCATCACAGAGCGGATGCGGAGGACGCGCGGCGCTTCAGATGCGCGGCGGCGTCGGACGGGGTGACCGAGTCAGCGGCACATTCGACAACACATGACAATGCGGCCGGCCATCATGGAGCCGGCAGTCCCGTTCGCCTCCCAGGCGGACAGAGAACGTGCATTGTCAGTCATGTGGCCGATTATGACGTGCCGGGCGTGTCCACGTCAAACGGACGGGGCGTTCCTTTTTGTTGTTTCTTCCGCGAAACACCTTGCGCTCGCATCCGGTTGTGATCTACAGTCCTGGACGAAGCGACGTCGAAGCGCTTCGACCAACCCGACGAAGAGGATGAGATGGTCACGATCAACGAGGTGGCGCAGGCCGCCGGCGTGTCGATCTCGACCGTTTCCTACGCCCTCAGCGGCAAACGGCCCGTCGCCGTCGACACCCGCCGGCGCATCGAGAAGGCGGTCGCCGAGCTCGGCTACAGCCCGAACGCCGGCGCGCGCATGCTCGCAGGGCGGCGCACCCAGATCTTCGCGCTCACCGAGCCATTGCGCATCGACACCCACGCCCCGACGCACATGGCGTTCGTCCTCGCCACGGCCGTCGCCGCCCGGCGCAACGACTACGACATCCTGCTGCTGACCGATGAGGACGCCCAGGCGGGGATGCGGCGGGTCGCCGCGAGCGGGCTGGTCGACGCCATCCTGGTGCTCGACGTCGCCCCGGACGATGCGCGCGTGGAGCTGTCGCGTCAGATCGAGCTCCCGAGCATCTTCATCGGCGTGCCCGACGATCGCGAGGGGCTGGTGTGCGTCGACCTCGACTTCGAGCGGGCCGCCGCGCTCGCGGCCGACCGGCTGATCGACGCGGGGCATCGCTCGATCGGCATGCTGGGTCACCCCGAGATCTCCTACGAGCGCTCGAACTTCCCGCCCCGTGTGCGCGCGGGCTTCGAGCGTGCGGCCGCCCGCCGCGGCGTCGAGACCGCCTTCCGCTTCGCCGGTCAATCGCGTCCGACGACCGCGACGATCCGCGACGCGGTAAGGGGCCTGCTGGCCGAGGGTGTGAGCGCGATCGTGCTGCACTGCGCGGAGGACGTCCACCAGGGCGTGCTCGACGCGCTCGCGGATGCGGGACTGAGTGTGCCCGGCGACATCTCGATCGTCTCCGTGGGCTCATCGTTCGACACCGCCGCCCTGAGCACGCCGCTCGACTCCATTCCTCTCGTTCCCGCTGAAAGCTGCGAGCTCGCCGTCGAGCTCGCAGTCACCGCCCTGTCCGGATCCGCTCCGGAACCGGGCGTGCACCTCATCGCCCCCCACTACCTCGACGTCGGATCCGTCGCCGCCCCGTCGAGATGACCCTCTTTCCGCTGTCCCTTCTCCTGCGCGTTGTCGAAGCGCTTCGATATGCCCGCTTCGCCCGTCCCGCAACACCCGACCACCGACGGTCACCATGAAAGGAGTGCCGAAGATGGCACGCATCACATCACGCACCACACACCGCTCCCTCATCCTGCTCGGCGGCGTCGCCGTGGCCGCCCTCGCCCTCAGCGCCTGCTCGGGTGGCGGCGGCAGCACGGAGGACTCCAACACCCTGACGCTCTGGCACTACGAGGGTGAAGACAGCGCCATGGGCAAGGCATGGGACGAGGCGATCAAGGTCTTCGAAGAGGAGACCGGTGCCAAGGTCGACTTCGAGGCCAAGGGCTTCGAGCAGATCCGCTCCACCGCCAGCCAGGTCCTGAACTCCGACGAGGCACCGGACATCATGGAGTACAACAAGGGCAACGCGACCGCGGGCCTGCTGGCCAGCCAGGGGCTGCTCACCGACATCACCTCGGCGGTCGAGGAGAACGGCTGGGCGGACAAGCTCGCCCCGTCGCTGCAGACCACCGCCCGTTACAGCGAGGACGGCGTCATGGGCGGCGACGCCTGGTACGGCGTCCCGAACTACGGTGAGTTCGTCACGGTGTACTACAACAAGCAGGCCTTCGCGGATGCGGGCCTCGAGGTGCCGACGACCTACGACGAGTTCGTGAAGGTGCTCGACGCGTTCGTCGCCAAGGGCATCACGCCGCTCGCCGAAGCGGGCGCGGAGTACCCGCTCGGGCAGCTCTGGTACCAGCTGGCGCTGAGCAAGGCCGACCGCTCGTGGGTCGACGACTACCAGCTCTACAAGAACCCGGTGGACTGGAACGACGAGCCCATCACCTACGCGACCGACACCCTCAAGGAGTACGTCGACGCCGGCTACATCTCTCCGGACGTGGCGGGCATGAAGGCGGAGGATGCGGGCACCGCGTTCATCGCCGGCAACTACCCGATCTTCGTGTCGGGCAGCTGGTGGTACGGCCGCTTCACCGAGGAGATCAGCGGGTACGACTGGGGCATCTTCAACTTCCCCGGCAGCAAGCTGAGCCTCGGCTCCTCGGGCAACCTCTGGGTCGTCCCGGAGAACGCGAAGAACAAGGACCTGGCCTACAAGTTCATCGACATCACGCTGCGCCCCGAGATCCAGGCGATCATCGGCAACAACGGCGGCGTTCCGGTGGCGGCGAACGAGTCCGACATCACGGATGAGAAGAGCAAGGAGCTCATCACCGCGTTCAACTCGATCCTCGACTCCGACGGCCTCTCGTTCTACCCGGACTGGCCCACGCCGACGTTCTACGACACCCTCGTCGCCCAGCTGCAGAACCTCGCCAACGGCAGCTCGACGCCCGAGCAGGTGCAGACCGGACTCGGTGACGAGTACGAGTCGTACGTCTCTAGCCTGCGCGGCTGACCTCCGGTGGCGGAGGGGCGACCGCCCCTCCGCCACCCCCATCCCTTCGACCAAGTGAGGAGACGGTCATGTCCGCCGTCCCGTTCGTGCGGCCGCCCAGAGCGCGGCGCGCCAAGCCCCTTCCCGAGGAGCCGCTGATCCCGCAGCGCGGGCGCGGATCCGCCGGCTACTGGCTCTACCTCATCCCCGGCCTGATCCTGCTCAGCGTCGTGATCCTGATCCCGCTCGTCTGGAACATCTACCTCTCGTTCACGAGCTGGCGCGGCATCAAGCCGCCGGAGTGGATCGGTGTCGAGAACTGGGTGCGCCTGTTCGGTGACACCAAGTTCTGGACCTCGTTCGGCAACAGCATCTGGATGATCGTGGCCATGGTGATCCTGCCCACGGTGCTGGGCCTCATCATCGCCGCACTCCTGTTCGACGTCGTCGGCCGCAAGTACGGCGGGCGTCTCGCGAGCTTCCTGCGCGCGACCTACTACCTTCCGCAGATCCTCCCTGCGGCCATCGCCGGTATCGTCATCGGCTGGGTGCTGCGCCCCGACGACGGCGCCCTCAACACGATCCTCGAGAGCATCGGTCTCGGATCCCTCGCGCACAACTGGCTCGGCAGCCCCGACACGGCCCTCGGCGCGATCATGGTCGTGCTCGTCTGGGTGCAGCTCGGGTACCCGATCGTCGTCTTCATGGCGGCCCTGCAGCGCGTCGACCCCGAGCTCTACGAGGCCGCCGAACTCGACGGCGCGAACTGGTTCCAACGCTTCCGCTCGATCACGATGAGCATCATCCGTCCGGAGATCTTCGTCGTCACCCTCACCTGCACGATCGCCGCCCTCAAGGTCTTCGGCCCGGTCTACGTGCTGACGCGCGGTGGCCCCGGCACCTCGACGATCGTGCCCGCCTACTACGCCTACAGCGAGTTCTTCCAGGCCCAGCAGGTCGGGTATGGAGCGACCATCGCCACCGCACTCACCATCGTCATCGCGATCGTCGCCGTGCTCTTCATCCGCGCGCAGAACGCGGCGGAGCGCAAGGAAAGGGAGGGCCGCTGATGGCCGCCACCATGGCTGTGAGCACCACGAAGGGCGAGGGGCGTCGCGCCCCGCGCATGCCGCGTCGCGGTCGCGGAGGCATGACCCGCCCGCGCGGTATCGACTGGCTGATGCTCGCCTTCGTCATCGTCGGAGCGATCGTCGTGATCGCGCCGTTCTACCTGATCCTCGTGAACTCGTTCAAGTCGCCCGCCGACTACTCGAACGGGGGACCCCTCGCTCTGCCCAGCCAGATCGACTTCACGGGTCTCGCCGCGTTCTGGGAGCGCGTCAACTTCCCCGAGAAGGTGTGGAACTCGTTCTTCATCTCCGGGATGGTGGCGCTGCTGGCCGTGCTCATCTCGGTGCTGAACGCGTTCGCGATCGGCATCGGCCGGGTGCGCGGGCGCAGCTGGATCGTGCTGCTGTTCCTGCTCGCCAACCTCCTGCCCCAGGAAGCGCTGCTGTACCCGCTCTACTACCTGTCCAAGGCGGTCGGACTCTACAACAACGTCTGGTCCGTGATCATCATCTTCACGGTGATCCAGGCGGCCTTCGGCACGTACCTGCTCGCGTCGGTCTACGGCACCTTCCCCAAGGAGGTCCTGGAGGCCGCGGCGATGGACGGCGCAAGCCGCTGGCAGATCCTGTGGCGCGTCGTCTTCCCGATCAGCCGTCCGACGCTCTCGGTGCTCGTCATCTTCTTCTTCATCTGGACGTGGAACGAGTTCCTCATCCCGCTGACGTTCCTTGTCTCGAACGCCCAACCAGACCGTGCCGGTGGCGATCAGCGTCCTGCAGGGCGACCGGCTCATGGATGTCACCACCACGAGCGCCTCCGCCCTGCTGGGGCTGATCCCGACCCTTCTCTTCTTCCTCATCTTCCAGCGCACCCTCACGCGCGGCATCACCGCAGGAGCAGTCAAGTAATGAAGTTCACCGATGGTTTCTGGCAGCTGCGCCCCGGGGTCACGGCCCTGTACGCGCAGGAGGCGTACGACATCTGGGAGACCGACACGCTCGACGGCCCCGGGCTCGTGATCACCGCTCCGACGAAGGTCATCGAGCGCAGGGGGGACACCCTGAACCGTGCGACGCTGACGGTCACGCTCTCGTCGCCCGCGGAAGGGGTGGTGCGCGTGCGCATCGTCCACCACGACGGCGGCACCCCGCCGCTCTCCTTCGGCATCGCCGCGGTGCCCGGCGTCGGCGAGGTCGAGGCGGATGCGGCAGGTGCGCGCCTGCGCACCGGATCCCTCACCGCGCGCATCGCCGCCGGGGCGCCGTGGTCGCTCGACTTCTTCTCCGGCGAGAAGCGCCTGACCGGCAGCGGACACAAGGCCCAGGGGTACATCACTCTCGCCGACGACGCCCAGGTCGACCCGGGGATCGTGGACAACGCCAGGGCGGGCGGCCGCAGTGCCCGCACGCACACGTTCGTCCACGAGCAGCTCGACCTCGGCGTCGGCGAGCTCATCTACGGTCTCGGCGAGCGCTTCGGCCCCGTCGTCAAGAACGGGCAGAGCGTCGAGATCTGGAACGCCGACGGCGGCACCTCCAGTGAGCAGGCCTACAAGAACGTCCCGTTCTACGTATCCAGCCGCGGTTACGGCGTGCTGGTGAACGACCCCGGCCACGTCTCCTACGAGATCGGATCCGAGACGGTCGAGCGGGTGCAGTTCTCCGTGCCCGGCGAGGTTCTCGAGTACTTCGTGATCGACGGCCCGACCCCCAAGGACGTGCTCACGCGCTACACCGCCCTCACCGGGCGTCCGCCGATCGTGCCCGCCTGGTCGTACGGCTTGTGGCTGTCCACGAGCTTCACGACGGACTACGACGAGGCGACCGTCACGTCGTTCATCGACGAGATGGCCGCACGCCAGCTGCCGGTGTCCGTCTTCCACTTCGACTGCTTCTGGATGCGCGAGTTCAACTGGTCGGACTTCGAGTGGGACCCGCGGGTGTTCCCCGATCCCGACGGGATGCTGCGGCGACTGCACGAGCGCGACCTCCGCGTGTGCGTGTGGATCAACCCGTACATCGCCCAGCGCTCGCCGCTGTTCGCCGAGGCGGCCGCGCAGGGCTTCCTCGTGCGGCGCGCCGACGGCTCCGTCTGGCAGTGGGACCTCTGGCAGGCGGGCATGGGGCTCGTGGACTTCACGAATCCCGACGCGACCCGGTGGTACCAGGACAAGCTGCGTGCTCTCGTCGCGCAGGGCGTGGACTGCTTCAAGACCGACTTCGGCGAGCGCATCCCGCTCGACGTGGTCTACGCCGACGGCAGCGCTCCCGACCGGATGCACAACCTCTACACGCACCTGTACAACAAGGCGGTGCACGAGGTGCTCGTCGAGGCGCGCGGCGCGGATGACGCGGTGCTGTTCGCGCGGTCGGCCACCGCAGGCGGACAGTCCATGCCGGTGCACTGGGGCGGCGACAGCACGTCGACGTTCGTGTCGATGGCCGAGACGCTCCGCGGCGGTCTCTCGCTCGCGTGGAGCGGCTTCGCGCACTGGAGCCACGACATCGGCGGGTTCGAGGGCACGCCCGACCCCGAGGTGTTCAAGCGCTGGACGGCCTTCGGTCTGCTGAGCTCCCACAGCCGTTTCCACGGTTCGGAGTCCTACCGCGTGCCGTGGAACTTCGACGACGAGGCGGTCGAGGTCACGCGCATCTTCACGCAGCTCAAGATGCGGCTCATGCCGTACCTCTTCCAGCGCGGTGTGGAGGCCGCATCCGACGGCGTGCCGCTGCTGCGCCCGATGGCGATGGAATTCCCCGAGGACCCGAGCTGCGCCCACCTCGATCGGCAGTACATGCTCGGCGGCGACCTGCTGGTCGCTCCGGTGTTCTCGGCGGACGGCGAGGTGGAGTTCTACCTGCCCGAGGGCGAGTGGACCCACCTGCTCACGGGGGAGAGCGTGACGGGCGGGTGGCGTCGCGAGCGTCACGGCGTCGACTCGCTGCCGCTGTACGTGCGTCCCGGCGCCGTCCTGCCCTGGGGCGCCCGCGACGACCGGCCTGACTACGATTACCTGGAGGGGCTGACGCTGCGGGTGTTCCCCGGCGGAGAAGGCGTCGCCGAGGTGCTCGTGACCACGCCCGACGGACGCAGCCAGACGCTGCACGCAGACCTTGCGGAGGTGACCCGATGAGCGCGGGCAACGCGGATTTCCGAGACAGCGGCCTGGTGTTCCCTCCCGGATTCACGTTCGGGTCCGCGACGGCCTCGTATCAGGTGGAGGGGGCCGCCGCGGAAGACGGTCGCGGCCCCTCGATCTGGGACACCTTCAGCCACACGCCCGGTCGGGTGTGGAACGGCGACACCGGCGATGTGGCGTGCGACCACTACCACCGCTGGGAGAGCGACCTCGATCTGATGGCCGAGCTGGGGCTGGACGCCTACCGGTTCTCGATCGCGTGGCCGCGGATCATGCCCACCGGCACGGGCGAGGTCAACCGAGCCGGCATCGACTTCTACTCGCGGCTGGTCGACGGGCTCCTCGAGCGCGGCATCCGTCCCGTGGCGACCCTCTATCACTGGGACCTGCCGCAGCCGCTGGAGGATGCGGGCGGGTGGCCCGTGCGGGCGACTGCCGACGCCTTCGAGCGCTATGCCGAGGTCATGGGCGCGGCCCTCGGCGACCGGGTGCACACCTGGACGACGCTGAACGAGCCGTGGTGCTCCGCCTACCTCGGCTACGGCCAGGGCGGTCACGCCCCCGGCCGCCACGAGCCCGCGGCGGCACTCGCTGCCGTGCACCACCTGAACCTCGCCCACGGCCGCGCCGTCCAGGCGTTGCGCGCCACCTCGACGGGCGATCCCCAGTACTCCGTCACGCTCAACTTCCACGTCCTGCGCGGCGCGGGCGAGCGGTCGGCGGAGGCCGTGCGTCGCATCGACGCGCTCGCGAACCGCGCGTTCACGCATCCCATGCTGAAGGGCGAGTATCCCGCCGATCTGCTGGAGGACACCGCATCCGTCACGGACTGGTCGTTCGTGCGGGACGGCGACCTGGAACGGATCAATCAGCCCATCGACGTGCTCGGCGTCAACTATTACTCGACGGCGACCGTGCGTCTGTGGGACGGCTCCTCGCCGCGCCAGCAGAACGACGGGCACAAGGCAAGCGCGGGCGGGACGGCCTGGCCCGGCAGCGACCAGCTCGTCGAGTTCGTCGAGCAGCCGGGTCCGTACACGGAGATGGGCTGGAACATCGCGCCGGAAGGACTCGAGGAGCTGCTGCTGGCGCTTCGGGACGAGTTCCCGGCGCAGCCGCTCATGATCACGGAGAACGGCGCCGCCTTCGCGGATGACGTCGCGCCGGACGGGGCGGTGCACGACGCCGAGCGCGTCGACTACCTGCAGCGTCACCTCACCGCCGCGCACCGTGCCCTCGAGCAGGGCGTGGACCTCCGCGGATACTTCGTGTGGTCGCTGCTGGACAACTTCGAGTGGGGCTACGGCTACGCGAAGCGGTTCGGCGTGGTGCGCGTCGATTTCGACACCCTCGAGCGGACGGTCAAGGACTCGGGGCTCTGGTACCGGCGCCTCGCGCGCAGCCGCGCGATCCCGGCCGCGGACGAGCTCGGTTGAGACGGCCTCGGTCACCCCGCCGACGGCGTAGCCTGGCGGGGTGACCGAGTTCCGCTTCGAAGACCAGACGGATGCCTCTCGCTACGCGCTGTACCTGGGCGACGACCTCGTGAGCGTGCTCGACTATCGCGACGACGGGCGCAGCGTCTCGATGACGCGGGCCTTCACCGTCCCCAGCTTCCGCGGCCACGGCTACGCGGGGGAGATCGTCGAGCGCGCCGTGAGCCTGCTCGAGCAGGCGGGCGACCGTCAGATCGTCCCGATGTGCTGGTACGTCGCCGACTGGTTCGCCGCCCATCCCGAGCGCGCGGGCATCCTCCAGCAGCGCGTCTGAGTGCTCTACCGTCGCCGTTCACGGGCGTCAATCCCCCGAGGTCCCTCCCGTGCGTTCCGGGATGCTGGACTCGACGAAAGGGAGTGCCATGGACGATCGCGATCTGCCCGAGGGTGTGATCAACGCCGACCCGCCCGGAGGCTGGGAGGGCACCTCCGACGACGAGGCCGCCGAGCAGAACGAGCGCGCCGAGGCATCACCGGAATTGGTGGAGTCGGACGAGCCGTCGCAGGGCGCCGATCCCGACCTGGCGACGGGAGACACCGAATGAGCACCGAATCGTTCCCCGAGGGGACCCAGGACGAGCCGGTCATGGACCAGCACATCGCCACGCGTCAAGACAAGGTCGACGGGATCGTCGCCCAGACGCGCGTCGACGTGAGGGGCCTGCCGATCGAGCGCGTCATCGACGTGCTGCGTCAGCGCTTCGACGACGCCGCCATCGAGACCGATGACGACGAACTCGCGCGCCTCGCGGAGCAGGTCAACGCCTGATCCTCACGCTGCGGGTGTGCCGGGAGACTCGGCCACGACCGTCGCGAGGTCGTCGCCGAACGTGTAGCTCCCGTACGCGGTGCCGCCGCGAAGCACTCCGGGCAGCCACCGGCGCGCGTCGTCCCACATGCGGTCGTAGGGCACCTCGTCGAGGCCGAACCAGGCCGGCACGATCTCTTCCGTCTCGACGGGCTCGCCCACCGGTGCCCGGTAGATGAAGACGTGCGAGCGCTGCGACCAGCCGTCGCGGGAGGGGAAGCGGTAGACGAGCCGGCCCACCGGCTCCAGCAGAGCGGGGTCGATCCCGAGGCCGGTCTCCTCGCGCACCTCGCGCACGGCCGCGTCGACGACGCTCTCACCGGGTTCGGCCTTGCCTCCGATGCCCACGACGCGCCCCAGCCCCATGCCCGTGCGCTTGTAGCCGAGCAGCACCTGCGCATCCGACGCGTGCCCGCGCAGGATGTAGACGACGCAGACGTCGCGGATGGCCATGCCCGCCACCTTACGGCGGCAATGTTTCGGAACTGTGGCGAGGGTCCGACGCCGTGTCCGGGGCCGCCCGTACCGTGAACACATGCGGATCCTGCACACCTCGGACTGGCACATCGGGCGTACCTTCCACGGTTACACCACGATCGACGCCCTGCGCGGTGTGCTCGGCGAGATGGCGTCGATCGTGCGCGAGGAGGCGATCGATCTCGTCATCGTGGCCGGCGATGTCTTCGACTCGGCCGCCCCCGCTCCCGAGTGCTACACCGTGCTGACCGACGCCCTCGTCGGGCTGCGCGAGGCCGGGGCGCAGGTGATCGTCACGAGCGGCAACCACGACTCGGCCGCGCGCCTCGGCTTCCAGGCACGGCTGCTGCGCGACGGGATCCACGTGCTCACCGATCCCACCCGCCTGGCCGCGCCCATCACGGTCGTAGACGCGCACGGCCCGGTGCACGTCTACGGCATCCCCTACCTCGCCCCGGCCCAGGTGCGTCACCTGTGGCCGGAGGCCGAACTGCGCACCCAGGCGCAGACCCTGCAGCACGCGATGGATCTCGTGCGCGCCGACCGCGCGGAGCGCGGCGGTCGCTCGGTCGTCGTCTCGCACTGCTTCGCGGCGGGGATCGAGGCGACGCCGGGGCTCGAACGCGAGATCCGGCAGGGTTCTCTCGACGTCGTTCCGCTGGCGGTGTTCGACGGGCCCGACTACGTCGCGCTCGGCCACATCCACGGTCGTCAGCAGCTCAGCGACCGCGTGCGCTACGCGGGTGCGCCGCTGCACTACGGCTTCGGTGAGAAGGGGCGTCGTCGAGGCGTCTGGATCGTCGACCTCGACGAGGCGGGGCTCGCGTCGGTCGCCTGGCGCAATGTCAGCGTCCCGCGCCGTCTCGAGGTACTGCGTGCACCGTTGGACGACCTGCTCACCGATCCGCGTTTCGCCGACGCCGAGTCGGCATGGGTGAGCGCCGAGTACACCGACGCGCTGCCGCAGCGCGACGTCATGCGCCGGTTGCAGCAGCGTTTCCCGTTCTGCGCGAACGTGGCGCACGTCCCCGACCGTGCCGATGCCGGGGTTCTCGCCAGCTACGCGCAGCGCGTCCGCCAGGCACGCAGCGACCGCGAGCTCATCGACGCGTTCCTCGGTCACGTCCGCGAGGGCGAAGCCGCGTCGCCCGCCGAAGCGGAGCTGCTGCGCACCACGCTCGCCGAGAAGCAGGACGCCCTCGTCGAGGCCGGGGCGTGAGGCTCCACCGGCTCGAGCTCGCGGGTTTCGGCCCGTTCCGCGATCGGCAGATCGTCGACTTCGACGCGTTCGCCGACGACGGCATCTTCCTCATCACCGGCCGCACGGGCGCCGGGAAGTCGAGCGTTCTCGACGGTGTCGCGTTCGCCCTCTACGGCAACGTGCCGCGTTACGACGGCCCCGACAAGCGTCTGCGCAGCGATCACTGCGCGGTGGAGGATCCCACCGAGGTGAGCCTCGACTTCACGGTGGGTGACGTCCGCTGGCGCGTCGTCCGCTCGCCCGAGTATGCCCGCCCGAAGCTGCGCGGCGGCGGGATGACGACGGAGCCGGCGCGCGCCGAGCTGTTCGAGCTCGTCGACGACGTCTGGATCGGCCGCGCGTCGCGTCCGCGCGATGTCGCCGAGATCCTCGATCGGGTGCTCGGATTGAACCTGCAGCAGTTCCAGCAGGTCATCCTGCTCGCGCAGAACAAGTTCTCCCGTTTTCTGCTGGCGCGCAACGACGAGCGCCAGGCGCTGCTGCGCACCCTGTTCGGAACCCGGCGCTACGAGGACTACGCCCGCGAGCTCGACGATCGTCGGCGCGACACGCAGCAACAGCTCCGGGAGCGGGGCGTGCACGCCGAGGCGTTGCTGGCCGAAGCCGAGCTGCTCGTCGACGAAGAGGCCGAGCCTTCCGCATCCGAGGATCTCGCCGCGCGGCGAGAAGCGGTGCGCACCGCGGCGGAGCGGGCGCGCTACCGGGTCGAGACGGCCGAGATCGCGCGGGCGAAGGCCGACGAGGCGTGGACCGCGGCCGCCGCCGACCTCGCGCTTCGCGAGCGCCAGCGCCAGGCGCAACGCGCCCGCGACGAGGCGGACGCCCGACTCGCGGCGCTCGAAGCCGCCGCCGACGTCGTCGCGCAGGCGCGCGTCGAACGCGACCGCGCGCTCGCGGCCGAGACACTGCGCGGTGCCCTCGAACGCGCCGCCCGGACGGGTCTCGCCGCCCGGGCGGCCGAGACCGAGGCCACAGCGGCCGATGACGAATGGCTCGCCGCCGGTGAGGACCCGGCCGCGGATCTCGACGCGACCGAGGAGGAGCTGACGGGTGAGCTGGCCCGCGTCGACGCCGCGGTCGAGAGCCAGCGTCAGCTGGACGCCCTGGATGCGGAGCTCGCGCTCGCCACCGGTGCCCTCGCCGATGCGGGCGAGACACTGCGGCGCCTGAGCGCCGAATCGACAGAGGTGCCGGTTCGCCGTGAGGCCCTGCGCGCAGCCCGGGCCGAAGCCGCCGTCGAAGCGGGCCGGATCGCAGAGGGGGAGAGCGCTGTCGAGGCTGCGCGGCTGCGGCAGGAGGCGGGCCGCCGGGCATCGGATGCGGACGCCCGGCTCACCGCCGCCGAAGCCGCCTACACCGCGGCGCTCGACGCGTCGGCGGCGGCATCCGCGGCACTCGCGCGTCTGATGCGTCGACGGGTCGCGGAGCGCGCGGGCGAGCTCGCGGCAGCGCTGGTGCCCGGCGAACCCTGTGCCGTCTGCGGTTCCACCGAGCACCCGCATCCTGCGCCGCGCGCCCACGATGCCGTCACGGACGACACGATCACCGACGCCGAGGGCGCCGTCATGCGAGCGCGCGCGGACGAGACACATGCCGCGGAGGAGGCGCGCCGTCTTCGGGACGAGCTCACCGAGGCGCGCACGGTCGCGGGAGGCGCCGGCGCCGAGGAGCTCGACCGGGCGCTCGCCGACGCCGAGGAACAACTGCAGCGCGCACACGGGGCCGAGGCGCGCCTTCGTGAGACCGAGCGTTACCTCGCGCTCATCGACGCGCAGGAGGCCGATCTCGCCGCAGCGGTCGAGAGCGCGATGCGCGACGAGCGTGACGCTGCGACGCGCGTCACCGCGCTGGAGGCGCGTCGGCAGGAGATCGCGCAGACCGTCGAGCGTGCGCGCGAGGAGTTCGAGAGCGTGGCCGACCGCCGCGCCGTCCTCGTCGAGAAACGCGAGCGTGCGCGTCGCCGACGCAGCGCGCTGGCGGCGCTCGCGCTCGCCCAGGAGGCGGCGGATGCGGCAGCGGTCGAGGCCGCCGAGGGTGCCGAGCAGGCGGGTTTCACCGATCCGCTGGACGCCGCCGACGCCCTGCGCTCGCGCGCGGAGACGGCGGCGCTGGTCGAAAGGGTCCAGACGCACGAGCGCGATCTCGCACTGGTGCGCGCGCGTCTGCTCGAGCTGCAGCTCGAGCTGGCCGGCGTGCCGGAGGGGCCCGTCGAGCTCGATGAGGCGAGACAGAAGGCCGAGGATGCGGACCGGGCGCGCGGACATGCGATCGCGGAGCTCAGCCGGGTCCTCTCCGCCGCGGATCGGCTGAGCGATCTCGTCGTGCGCATCGACGAGGCCTACGCGTCGGTGGCCGAACTCGCCCAGGAGGCGGCGGTCGTCACGCGGCTCGCCGACACCCTGCTCGGGCGTGCGCCGAACACGCGGCGGATGCCACTCGAGACGTTCGTGCTGGCGGCCGAGCTGGAGGAGATCGTCATCGCGGCCAACGTGCGTTTGGCCGAGATGTCGGCGGGTCGGTACAGCCTCCACCACTCCGATGCGCTGGCCGCGCGCGGCGCCGCATCCGGGCTCGGGATAGAGGTCATGGACGCGTTCACCGGGCAGCTGCGCCCGCCGCAGTCGCTGTCGGGCGGCGAGACGTTCCTCGCTTCGCTGTCGCTCGCGCTGGGGCTCGCCGAGGTGGTCACCGCGCGCGCCGGCGGGATGCGGCTGGACACCCTCTTCATCGACGAGGGGTTCGGCTCGCTCGACGCAGAGACGCTCGAGCTCGCGATGAGCGTCCTCGACGAACTCAGGGCGGGAGGCCGGACGGTGGGAGTGATCAGCCACGTCGAGGCGATGAAGGACCAGCTCCCCGCGCAGCTGACGATCGAGGCGACGCCGCAGGGACCGAGCATCATCCGGCAGCGATGACGACGTTCGACGAATCCTCGTGCGACGCAAGCCGGGGCCCCGGATCTGCACCCGCGCCTAAGGTGGAGGAGTGAGCAAGAACACCCTGTGGACGGTGCTGGCCGTCATCGCGTCGATCGTGATCGGCTGGTTCCTCGTCAACCTGCTGTTCTCGGTGATCGCCTTCGTCTTCAAGCTCGTCATCGTCGCCGCTGTCGCGCTCGTCGTCTTCCTCGTGCTGCGCTCGGCCTTCAGCCGCAGCGGGGACTGAGCGTGGCGGCCGACGGCGCATCCGCCGCGCACCCGGTCACGACCGACATCCCTCTCAGTTCCGCCGCGCGCTGGCGCGCCTTCTGGGTGTGCGTCGCCGTCGCGGGTCTCACGATCCTCGACCTGTCCAAGGTCAATGTGGCCCTGCCGTCGATCGAGACGGCCTTCTCCGCGGGCGCGACCGAGCTGCAGCTCATCGTCTCCGGTTATGTCCTCACCTTCGGTCTGTTCCTCGTGCCGATGGGACGCATCGGCGACCAGCGCTCCCGCCGCGCTCTGTTCCTGATCGGTCTCTCGCTGTTCACCGCGATGAGCGTCGTCTGCGCGCTCGCGCCGAACTCCACGGTGCTCCTCGTCGCGCGCCTCCTGCAGGGTGCGGCTGCCGGCATCCAGATGCCGCAGGTGCTCGGGCTCATCCAGCAGCTCTTCCAGGGCAAGGAGCGCGGCCGCGCCTTCGGGCTGTTCGGCGCCACGATCGGTGTGGCGACGGCGTTCGGGCCGACCCTCGGTGGGCTGCTCATCGCTCTGGGCGGCCCTCAGGACGGGTGGCGGTGGATCTTCTGGATGAACCTCCCGCTCGGGCTGATCGCCATCCTGCTGGCGGCTCTGCTCCTCCCTGCCACCCGCACCCGCTCGCATCGCAAGCTCGCCCTCGATCCGGTCGGTGTGATCCTGTTCGCCCTCACCGTGATCTCGCTCATGTGGCCGTTCCTGTTCACCACCGGCGCGCCGGGGGACGACCCGCGACGGTGGTGGCTGCTCGTGCTGTTCGTGCTCTTCGCCGCCGGGTTCGTGGCCTGGGAGCAGCGCTACACCCGTATCGGCAAGCAGCCGCTCATCCCGCTGAAGCTCTTCCGGATCGGCTCGTACCGCAACGGCACGCTCCTGCAGACGACGTACTTCGCGGCGGTGCCGTCGATGTTCCTCATGACCACCCTCTACTTGCAGAGCGGTCTGCACATCGAGCCCGTCTTCGCGGGCATGGTCACGATCGGATTCGCGCTGGCCAGCGCCGTCTCCTCGTACATCGGCGGCTCGCTCGTCGTGCGGTTCGGTCGGCCCGTCGTCGTCGTGGGGCTCGGGTTGATGCTGGCCTGCGTCGCCGGTCTGGTCGCCACCGCGCTCTATGTCCCCGACTCCGTCACGCCGTTCGTCATGGCGGGCGCCATGCTTCTGGGCGGCATCGGCGGCGGCCTCGTGGTCTCGCCGAACCAGACACTCACCCTCGCCGACATCCCCGTGCGCGAGGGCGGGCTCGCAGGCTCGGTCGGACAGCTCGGCCAGCGCATCGGCACCGCGGTCGGAACCGCGGTCGCCCTCGCCCTCTTCTACGCGACGGTCTACCGCGAAGACGGCCACGCGGCCGAGGACGCGGTCGTGTTCCACGACGCGTACGGCTTCGGGATGGTGACGGTCGCGCTCTTCCTCGCCGTGGCCTTCGTCATCGCCGTGGCCGACCTCGGCGCCAGGCGTCGGTCCCAGAAGGTGGCCGACGCGGCATCCTGAGTCGCGATCAGACCCCGTAGTCGGCGCGGATGCGCTCGCGCAGGATGTGGCTGCAGGCGGTGACGGCCGCATCCCAGTCGGTCATCGCATCGTCCTGGGCGTTGTCGGAGACCGCCTTGAGAACGCGGATGGGCACGCCGAACTCGGCGGCCACCCAGAAGTACGCGTACGTCTCCATGTCGACCAGGCCCGCGCCCAGCGACCGGATGAGCTTCACGGTCTCGGCATCGTCGACGAAGGAGTCGCCGGTCGCGATGACCACACCCTCTCGGTCGTGGCCGACCCGCGCCGGAAGCGACAGGTGTTGACCGACGACGCCGTCGGGGTCCGTCACGTCGTGCTGGATCGCGCCGGCGATCTCATGCAGATCCCCCTGCAGCAGCGGATCGATGCAGCCGGCGGTTCCGACCACGACGATCTCCTCATAATCGCCGGCGCTGAGCGCTCGTGTGAGGTTCACGGCTGCCGGCAGCTTGCCGGGTCCGGTGATGAGCCGGTCGAAGCCCTCGAGTTCCGCGGGGAAGGCGACGACCTCGCTCTCGAGCGCGGCGACGAGCAGACGCATCAGTTGCCGCCTCCGCTGACGATGCCGATGATCCCCGAGATGAGGAAGAAGAGGCCGACTCCGGCGACGGCGATCCAGATGCCGATGCGGGTGGCGGAGGGCTTGCCCTGGTCGTCGCTGGGACCGGAACCGAAAAGACTCACCCTGCGAGCGTAGACGAGCCCGCGACGATCGTGGTCGTCGCGGGCTCGTCAGGTGTGCTCAGGAGGCGGGCTGCCAGGTGGACAGGCGATCCAGCTCCGCGATCTGCTCGCTGGTCAGCTCGACGCCGACGCTCGTCAGCAGATCGGGGACCTGGGACGCGCGCGACGCGCTCGCGATGGGCGCCACGACGGTGGGCCGCTGACGGAGCCAGGCGAGGGCCGTCGCCGCGATGGACACGCCGTGCTCGCCGCCGATGCGCTCGAGGGCGTCGATGATCGCGAGTCCCTGCGGCGTCGCGTACTTGGCGGCGCCCTCGGCGCGCGGGGAACCGGCACCGGCCGCATCCGCCGAACGGTACTTGCCCGTCAGGAAGCCCGACGCCAGTCCGTAGTAGGGCACGAGCGCGAGGTCGAACTCCTCGGCGACGGGGATGATGTGCTCCTCGACGTCGTTGCGGTGCACGAGGTTGTAGTGCGGCTGGACGGCGATCGGGAGCGGTCCGCCCGCGGCCTGCGCGAGCTCGATCCACTGCCGGATGCGGTCGCCCGAGTAGTTGGAGACGGCCGTGTAGCGGATGAGGCCGTCGTTCACCAGATCGGTGAACGCGGCGACCGTCTCCTCCAGCGGCGTCTCGGGGTCGTCGAAGTGGGCGTAGTACAGGTCGATCGTGTCGACGCCGAGTCGCTTCAGCGACGCCTCCGCGGCCGCACGGATGTTTTTCGCGGACAGGCCGCGGAACTCCGGGTGCTGGCTCACCTTGGTGCCGATGACGATGTCGCGGGGCTTGCGTGCGGCCAGCCACTCGCCGATCAGCGTCTCGCTCTCACCACCGCTGTTTCCCGGGACCCACGCGCTGTAGGAGTCGGCGGTGTCGATGAAATTGCCGCCGCCGTCGTGGAACGTGTCGAGGATCTCGAAGGAGGCGTCGCGGTCGGCCGTCCAGCCGAACACGTTGCCGCCCAGCGAGAGGCCGAAGACGTCGAGGTCGCTGCGTCCGATGCGGGTCATGATGTCCTTTCGTCGCTGCTGCGCACGGTCAGTGTGCGCGCACTCCCTATGAACAAGACGGGGATGCCGCCGCCCATTCCCATTAGTTCCGGGATCGGCCGGTGGCGGCTCGGCGGGCCCGGGCTAGGGTCGAAGACAGGGCGCAGACGGCTGTGCCCGCGATCTCGGGAGGCAGCGATGGAATCGGTCGTTCTCGACACCCCGGCGGGAATCGACGCTCGACTCGGGTGGGCCCCCTCGGTCACCGCGCACGACCGCAAGCGCCTGCTGGCCCGGGCGATCATCGGTGCTCGGCTCGGCGTGGACCCGGCCGCCGTGCGCATCGAACGCGAAGCGCCCACGACGTTCGGCCACCACACGCGCCTGATCGCCTCGCTCGACGGCGAGGAGCTCGATCTCGTCGTGACCGTCGCCGAGTATCGGGCGGCCAATGTCGTCGCGGTGAGCGAGCCGGGCGTCCGCGTGGGGATCGACCTGCGCGACCTGCATCCCGACACGCACACCCGCGCGGTCATGCGGGCGCAGAGCCAGCTGTGGGAGGGAGCGACCGACCTCGATCTGCTCACCCACTGGAGCCGGGCGCAAGCGGTGCTCGCTGCCGATGGGCGCGGACCGCGGCTGTCGGCCACGTCTGTGAAGCTCGATCAGGGCGGCCACCGCGGATGGGTGCGGGATCGGCCGACGAGCTACACGATCCAGGATCTGTCCCGGAACGCCTTCGTGATCACGCTCGCCTGGGCTCCCGAAGAGGGCTGATCGGCCCCGGCGCGCTCAGGCCTCCAGGGCGGCGTCGAGCTCGCTGAGCCAGGCCGCGGCGTTCCCGTCACTGGGCGCTCGCCAGTCCCCACGCGGCGACAGCGATCCCGCCGGGGACACCTTCGGGCCGTTGGGGATCGCGGTGCGCTTGAACTGGGCGAAGCCGAAGTAGCGCGTGAGGAACACCCGCAGCCACTGCACGATCGTCTGGCGGTCGTAGGCATACCGCTCGTCGTCGGGGAACCCGGCCGGCCAGAGCCCCGCATCCGGGTCGGCGAAGGCGACCTCCGCCAGGTACGCGATCTTCGACGGCCTCATCCCGAATCGAAGGATGTGGAACAGCGTGAAGTCGTGGAGCGCGTACGGGCCGATGGTGTCCTCGGTCGACTGCACCTTGCCGTCCTCGCCCGCGGGGACGAGCTCGGGGCTGATCTCGGTGTCCAGGACCGCCTGCAGCACGGCGGCCGTGCGCTCGTCGATCCCGACGCCGTCTGCGATCACCCAACGGATGAGGTGCTGGATCAGCGTCTTGGGGACGCCGGCGTTGACGGCGTAGTGGCTCATCTGGTCGCCGACGCCGTACGTGGCCCAACCGAGCGCCAGCTCGGAGAGGTCGGAGGTTCCGATGACGATGCCGCCGTGACGGTTCGCGAGGCGGAACAGCAGGTCGGTGCGCACACCCGCCTGCACGTTCTCGTACGTGACGTCGTAGAGCGGCTCGCCGTCGGCGGCCGGGTGGCCGATCCCGCGCAGGATCTCGGTCGCCGCGGGGCGGATGTCGATCGTCTCGATCGTGGCGCCGATCGCCTCGGCGAGTTCGATCGCGTTGGACTTGGTGCCGTCGCCGGTCGCGAAGCCCGGCATCGTGTACGCCAGGATCTCGCTGCGCGGGCGCCCCATCCGGTCCATCGCGCGGGCGACGACCAGGAGTGCATGGGTGGAGTCGAGGCCTCCCGAGACGCCGATGACGGGCCGCGGGGCGCCGATCGCCCGCATCCGCTGTTCGAGTCCGGAGACCTGGATGCTGAAGGCCTCGTAGCAGTCCTGCGCGAGGCGCGCGGGGTCGGCGGGGACGAAGGGGAATCGTGCGACCGGGCGACGCAGGCCGGTGAGGTCGGCGGGCGGGTCCAGACGGAAGTGGATCGTGCGGAACGCCCCCACGCGTTCGGCGAGTGAGCGGCGGTTGTCGTCGAAGGTGCCCTGGCGCAGCCGGTCCTGGCGCAGGCGGTCCAGGTCGACGTCGGCGACGCTGCGGCGGGCCGCGTCCGGGAACCGATCCGTCTCGACGAGCAGCTGACCGCCCTCGTAGATCATGGTCTGGCCGTCCCACGAGACGTCGTTCGTCGACTCGCCCTGGCCCGCCGCGGCATAGGCGTAGGCGGCGAGGCAGCGCAGCGATTGGGACTGCGAGAGCAGCTTCCTGTCGTCGGCGCGGGCGATGGTGATCGGGCTGCCGCTGAGGTTCAGCAGCACCGTGGCCCCCGCGAGCGCAGCCTCGGACGAGGGCGGCACGGGAACCCACATGTCCTCGCAGACCTCGGCGTGCACGACGAGCCCGTCCACGTCCAGCGCCTCGAACAGCAGGTCTGGTCCGAACGGTGCGTAGAGGTCGCCGATGCGGATGTCGCCGCCGCGCTGGTCGTCGCCCGGGGCGTACCAGCGGCGCTCGTAGAACTCGCGGTAGGTGGGGAGCATCGACTTCGGGGCGACCCCGAGGATCTCACCGCGGTGGATGACGACCGCGCAGTTGTAGAGGCGGTTGCCGTGGCGCAGCGGCGCGCCGACGGCCAGCACGGGGCGGAGGTCCACGGAGGCGGCGACGATCCGCTCGATGGCGGCGGCCACCGCATCCAGCAGCGGGTCCTGCAGCACGAGATCATCGATTGCGTAGCCGCTGAGGGCCAGCTCCGGGAAGAGTGCGACGGCGACACCGTCGTCATGGCAGGCGCGCGCCTCGGCGAGCACGGCCTCCGCGTTCGTCGCGGGGTCGGCCACGCTCACCGGGATCGTGACGGCGGCGACGCGGGCGAAGCCGTGCCGGTAGGGGTTCGTGAAGGGCAGGTGCGTGCTCACGGGTCCAGTCTGGCACCCGCACGGGCACGCAGAACGGGGTTGTGTTGCCGGGGAGGCGCTGTCGGCGGCCGCAACTAGGGTCGATAAAAGAAAGGGAGCGAATGCGATACATCGAGCCTGCGGGGTCCGACAGCGGGCGCGTGGTGTGGAGCGCGAGCGACCTCAAGGCCGCCGCGGAGTGCGAGTTCGCGTGGTTGCGCCAGCTCGATGCGCGGCTGGGCCGCATCCCCGCGGTCATCGAACCCGAAGACGTCATGCTCGAGCGGGCGGCCAGGCTCGGCACGCGGCACGAGCTGGCCGTGCTGCAGCGCTATCGTGACGAGTTCGGCGCGGCCGTCGTCGAGATCCCCGAGACCCGCTCGGGCGATGAGGCGGCGATGACGGATGCGGTCGCCGCGACCCTCGCCGCTCTCGCCGAACCCGCCTCCCACGTGGTCTATCAGGCGGCGTTCCGCACCGATGAATTCGTGGGCTTCGCCGACTTCCTGGTGCGCGCAGACGACGGCGCGTGGATCGTGCAGGACACCAAACTGGCCCGCCACGCGCGCGTGACGGCCTTGATGCAGCTGGCGGCATACGTCGATCAGCTCGATGCGGCGGGGGTTCCCCGGGCCGATCGTGTGGAGCTGCTCCTGGGCGACGGTTCGGTCAGCACCCATCGGGTGCGCGATCTTCTGCCGGTGTATCGGCAGCGTCGCGCCCGACTGCGCGCGCTCATCGCCGACCGCGACCTCGCCGCGGGCGCCGCCGGACAGCCGATCGCGTGGGCGGACGGCCGCGGAGCGCTGCGTGTCGTGGCGTGCGGGCGGTGTGCGACGTGCGAGACGGAGGTGGCCGCGCATCGCGACCTGCTGCTCGTCGCCGGGATGCGGCCCGTGCAGCGTGAGCGTCTGCGCGTCGCAGGCATCACGACGATCGACGAGTTGGCGGCGGCCGAGGCGGCCCCGGAGCGCATGAGCGACGACGTCTTCGCGTCGCTGCGGACGCAGGCCCGGCTCCAGCTGGAGAGCCCCGCGGGGGTGCCCGGACCCGACGGTACGGTCCCCGCCGACGCCGTGCCGCGCTACGAGGTCGTGCTGCCGCAGGCGCTCGCTGCTCTGCCGCGACGCGATGCGGGCGACCTCTTCTTCGATTTCGAGGGAGACCCCCTGTACACCGAGGGCGCCGGGGACTGGGGGATCGACTACCTCTTCGGATGGATCGATCCCGAACAGCAGTACTCGGCGCTGTGGGCGCACTCGTTCGCCGACGAGAAGGCGGCACTCGAGACGTTCATCGACTTCGTCGATCTTCGTCGGCGCGCGCACCCGGGCATGCACATCTACCACTACGCGCCGTACGAGCCGACGCACCTGCTCGCGATGGCCGCGCGCCACGGCACCCGCGAGGCCGAGGTCGACCGTCTGCTGCGTGACGGTGTCTTCGTCGACCTGTACCCGGTCGTCCGCCGAGCGCTGCGGGTCGGGTCCCGGTCGTACTCCATCAAGAAGCTCGAGCCGCTGTACATGGGCGCCCAGCGCCGCACGAGCGATGTGCAGCGCGGCGACGACTCGATCGTGCGCTACGTCGAGGCGCGTGCGCTGCTCGAGGCGGGGCAGGATGATCAGGCTCAGCTCGTGCTCGACGATCTGGCCGAGTACAACCGCGATGACTGCGTGTCGACGCTCCGTCTGCGCGACTGGCTCGTCGACCGAGCGCGCGAGGCGCAGCTCTTCCCGTCGGTGGATCCCGTCGTGGGCGAGGACGTCTACGAGCCGTCGTTCCGCTCTGTGGCGCTCCAGCGCCGCGCGGCCGTCGCCGACGACGAGGCGGATGCGGCGGCCCTGCGCCTCGGCGCCGCGGCGATCGACTACTACCCGCGCGAGGCGAAGACCTTCTGGGCCTCGCACTTCCTCCGGCTCCGCGAGCCGGTGTCGCTATGGGAGGACACCCGCGACGTCGTCGTGCTCGACGGTGCGCGCACGCGTGTCGTGGACGACTGGCAGCCGGGGCAGGGGCGTCAGCGCGCCCTGCGTCGCCGTCTCGAGCTGCGGGGCGACCCCGCGCCGGGCACGCGGCTGAGCGTCGGCACCCAGCCCTTCCTCGTGTACGCCGCTCCGGCGCCTTTCGGGGAGGCATCCCCGCGGTGGATCCATGCGGCGCGTGCCGTGCGCATCGTCGAGGCGCTCGACGACGGCGCCGTCGTGGAGGAGCTCGCGGCCGACGGACAGACCTGGTCGGACCTGCCGATCGCCCTCGCGCCCGCAGCTCCCCCCGCGGCCGGCAACCAGCAGGCGGCGATCGACGCGTGGGCGGACGCGCTGATCGACGCCGACCCGCACTTCCCGCTCGACGCGGCCACCGACATCCTGCGTCGCGTCGCTCCGCGCACCACGACGGACGCGCTGACACCCTCGACCGGCGACGACGTCGCGGCTATCGTCCGCAGCGTCGTCGACCTCGACGACAGCTATCTCGCCGTCCAGGGCCCTCCCGGTACGGGCAAGACCTACGTGGGCTCCCACGTGGTCGCACGCCTCGTGGCCGAGCGCGGCTTCCGCGTGGGTGTCGTCGCGCAGTCGCACGCCGTCGTGGAGCACATGCTGGATCGGATCGTGGCTGCGGGTCTCTCCTCGAACCTCGTCGGCAAGGCGCTCAAAGACCCCAGCCAGGCGGATGCCGTGTCGTTCACGGTGTTCGAGAAGAACGCGCTCGCGACGTTCACCGAGGACCGGCCCGGGGGCTTCGTCGTCGGTGGGACCGCGTGGGACTTCAGCCACGCCGGCCGCGTACCCCGTCGCAGCCTTGATCTGCTCGTGATCGACGAGGCGGGACAGTTCTCCCTCGCCTCGACGATCGCCGTGTCGCGGGCAGCGCGCCGCCTGCTGCTGCTCGGCGACCCGCAGCAGCTCCCGCAGGTCAGCCAGGGCACGCACCCCGAGCCCGTCGACGAGTCGGCGCTGGGGTGGGTCATGGATGGCGCGGCGGTCCTGCCCGCATCCCACGGCTACTTCCTCTCGCACACGTGGCGGATGCACCCGGCGCTCGCGAGCGCCGTGTCGGAGCTCTCCTACGACGGAGAGCTCGCTTCCGCGCCCGTGACGGCCACCCGCACGCTGGACGGCGTCGAACCGGGCGTGCACCCGATTCCCGTGGTGCACACGGGCAACGCGGTCGCCTCGCCCGAAGAGGCGGCAGAAGTGGTGCGCATCGTCCGTGACATGATCGGCCGCACCTGGACGTGCCAGGACGACGGTGAGGCGGCCGCGCGGCCGCTCACCGCCGCGGACGTCATCGTCGTGACGCCCTACAACGGCCAGCAGGTCGAGGTGGAGAATGCGCTCGAGGCGGCGGGTCTCACCGGCATCCGGGTGGGCACGGTGGACAAGTTCCAGGGTCAGGAGGCGATCGTCGCGATCGTGTCGCTCGCCGCGTCATCGGGCCGCGAGGCCCCCCGCGGCCTGGAGTTCCTGCTCCTGCAGAACCGCCTGAACGTGGCCGTCTCGCGGGCGCAGTTCGCCGCGTACGTCGTCTTCTCGCCCGACCTGCTGGATGACCTGCCGCGTACGCCGGAGGGAGTGGCGCGGCTGAGTGCGTTCGCCCGCCTGGTCGGAGAGGACGAGCCGTCGTCGGTCACGGCGACAAGGATGCGATCCGGTCACCCGGGAGAGGTATGATCGCCCGGGCCCGCTGAGCGGGCGGAGCACGGGCACGTACCGTGCGGGAGAGATCTCATCCGAGATGACCACCCGAGAAAGACGGAGAGGCGGTGATGGCCATGGCCGGCGATAGTTCGTGCGCCACGGCGCGCACCGCCGCATCCCTCCGGTAGAGAAGGGATCCGGTGGTCGCGCCCTGGCGAGCCCCGGAACCCTCATCCTCTGGCGCCTCGCGGCGCCCGCACCACCGGAGAATCCGATGACTCTGATCGACAACGCCATCTACGTCCAGGGGCACCGCGTGGAGACCCCGCGCAGCCTCGACGAGACCTACGAACTGCTCGACGCCCACGACGGCTTCGCCTGGATCGGGATGTACCGGCCGGGCCCCGCGGAACTCGCAAGCGTCGCCGGCGAGTTCGGCTTGCACCCTCTGGCGGTCGAGGACGCGCTGCAGGGCCACCAGCGCTCGAAGGTGGAGCGGTACGGCGACACCCTGTTCGTCGTGCTGCGTCCCGCCCACTACGACGACGAGCTCGAGCACGTCGAGTTCGGCGAGCTGCACCTGTTCGTGGGTCCCCGATTCGTGGTGACCATCCGCCACGCCGAGTCGCCGAACCTCGCGGCCGTCCGGCAGCGGCTCGAGCGCCAGCCGGAGCTGCTGGAGCTGGGGCCGGAGGCCGTGCTCTACGCGATCCTCGACCGCGTGGTCGACGAGTACGAGCCGGTCGTCGCCGGTATCGAGAACGACATCGACGAGATCGAGGATCAGCTCTTCGGCGACAGCGACGACGACGCGCTCTCACGACGCATCTACGAGCTGTTCGGCGAGGTCATCAGCTTCGGTCGCGCCGTTCAGCCGATGTCCGGGATGTTGGAGTGGCTGCGCCGCGGATACGAGAAGTACGACGTGGACCTCGAGGTGCAGCGCAACCTCCGCGACGTGCTCGACCACGTCATCCGCATCGCGGAGCGCATCGAGGGGTTCCGTGCGTTGCTGGACAAGGCGCTGACGGTGCACTCCGCCCTCGTGGCCCGCCGTCAGACCGAGGCGAGCCTCGCGCAGAACGACGAGATCAAGAAGATCTCGTCGTGGGCGGCGATCATCTTCGCGCCGGGGCTCATCGCCGGCATCTACGGCATGAACTTCGAGAACATGCCTGAGCTGCACTGGGAGTACGGCTATCCGCTCGCCGTCGGCGGCATGGGGGTTTTCGCCGTCGCCCTGTGGGTGATCTTCCGCAAGAAGAAGTGGCTCTGAGGGCTTCTCAGACCGTGCCGTAGAGGCGGTCTCCGGCGTCGCCGAGACCGGGCACGATGTAGCCCTTCTCGTTCAGGCGCTCGTCGAGCGCACCGAGCACGAGGGTCACATCGCGGTCTCCGACGAGTTCCTCGATCTTCGCGACGCCCTCGGGCGCACCGAGGATGCAGATCGCGGTGACGTCCTGCGCGCCGCGCGCGAAGAGGAAGTCGATCGCCGCGCCCAGCGATCCGCCGGTGGCGAGCATCGGGTCGAGCACGAAGCACTGGCGGTCGCTGAGGTCGTCGGGCAGGCGCTCCGCGTAGGTGTACGGCTGCAGGGTCTCCTCGTTGCGCGCCATGCCGAGGAAACCGATCTCGGCCGTGGGCAGGAGCTTCACCATGCCGTCGAGCATGCCGAGGCCGGCGCGCAGGATCGGCACGACCAGCGGGCGCGGCTCGGAGATCCGCACGCCGGTCGTCGAGGTGACCGGCGTCTCGATCTCGAGTTCCTCGACGCGCACGTTGCGCGTCGCCTCGTATGCGAGGAGGGTCAGCAGCTCCTCCGTCAGCTGACGGAACACCGGGGAAGGGGTGTTCTTGTCGCGCAGCACCGTGAGCTTGTGCGTGATGAGCGGGTGGTCGGCGACGTGCAGGCGCATGGGTCCAGATTACGTCACGCGGATGCGGGCCGCGGAGCTAGTCTGGCCGGGTGAATCTGCCCACCCGACCCGCGGACGACGCTGCCATGGCCCGTGCGCTGGAGCTGGCGCAGCACGCCTCGGCGGACGGCGACGTCCCCGTCGGTGCGGTCGTGCTCGATGCCGACGGTCGGACGATCGCGGAGGGGCGCAACGAGCGCGAGCTCACGGGGGACCCCACCGCCCACGCGGAGGTCGTGGCGTTGCGGCGGGCGGCCGCATCCGCCGGGTCGTGGAACCTCAGCGGCTGCACCCTCGTGGTCACGCTCGAACCGTGCGTCATGTGCGCGGGCGCGATCCTGCAGGCGCGCGTCGACCGCGTCGTCTTCGGCGCGTGGGACGACAAGGCGGGGGCTGCGGGATCGATGTACGACCTGCTGCGCGATCGCCGGCTGCCCTATCGCGTCGAGGTCATCGGCGGAGTGGCGGAGCAGGCCGCATCCGCGCAGTTGCAGGCGTTCTTCACAGCCCGTCGCTGAAGCGCCCTCGATCTCAGTGCGGCAGGCGGGGGAGCGCCTCGGAACCCAGAAGGTCGAGGTGCTCGAGGTCGCGCATGTCCATGAGTTGGAAGTAGACGCGATCCGCGCCCAGCGCCCGCAGTCGCTCGACCCGCTCGAGCACAGCGGCCGGATCGCCGATGATGTTGGCTCCGTTGTCGAAGCCCGCCGCATCCGTCCCGATCGCGGCCGCGCGCCCCTCGCGTTCGGCGGCGGTGCGCCCGACGATGGTCGGCAGCGCGACCGAGAGCTTGAGGCTCTCGGGGTCGCGTCCGATGCGCTCGCACGCGGCGCGTACAGTGCCGAACTTCTCCGCGATCACCTCGTCGGTCGCGAACCCGATGTTGAACTCGCTCGCGTACCGCGCCGCGATGGCCGGCGTGCGCCGAGGTCCGCCGCCGCCCACGATCACCGGCACGCGCTCCTGCACCGGCTTCGGGAGCGCGGGGCTCTCGTCGAGCCGGTAATGCTCGCCGTGGAAGGAGAACGTCTCGCCGACGGGGGTCTGCCACATCCCGGTGAGGATCTCGAGCTGCTCCTCGAGCAGCCCGAACCGCTTCTCGGGGAACGGGATGCCGTACGCGGCATGTTCTTCTGCGAACCAGCCGGTGCCGAGGCCGAGCTCGACCCGGCCGTCGCTCATGTCGTCGACCTGCGCGACCTGGACGGCCAGGATGCCGGGCACGCGGTAGGTCACGGATGAGACCAGCGTGCCGAGGCGGATGCGGGAGGTCTCCCGCGCGAGGCCCGCGAGGGTCGTCCAGGCGTCCGTCGGCCCGGGCAGCGGATCGCCGGGAGCCATCCGCATGTAGTGGTCGGAGCGGAAGAACCCGTCGAAACCGAGCTCCTCCGCGCGCTGGGCGAAGGCCAGTTGGTCCCGATAGCCGAACCCCTCTTGCGGTTCCGTGAAGACGCAGTACTCCATGCAGTCAGTCTGCCCCTTCGCGGCGCTCAGTCCGAGGACTTGAGCACGATCGTCTCGGTGGGAGGCGCCGGGTTCGGGGCGTGCCCGATGTACCCGATGACCTCCAGCAGCGCCTGTCGCACGGCGGCGGGACGCTCGAGGTGCACGAGGTGGCCGGCCCCCTCGACGACGAGCTCTCGCACGTCCGCTCCGGTCGCGGCATCCGCATCCAGCACGGTACGCGTCTGCGACACCATGGGCTGGCTCGGCGCCGCATCCGCGCCCGGCCAGTCCGGCAGGATGCCGAGCGAGCCGAGGTGGGCAGGGTCCAGGAACGAGGCGTCCGAGACGATCGCATCGAGCTCGCCGTGGATCCACAGCACCGGCGTGCGTGCCCCGAGGTGCGCGAGCGCGGACTGGTCGAAGTGGGTGGGGGCGAGTGCGTTGAGCACGCCCAGATTCCCGGATGCCGCGCCCGGCCAGTTCGGGCTCGGCACCGTGTCTCCCGGGTAGTTGCCGCCGGCCGTGGAGGTGGCGAGCATCGCGTCGACCCAGACGTCCTCGCGAGCCGTCCGATACGACTCCGAGACGAACTCGGCGCGGAACACGCTCCGGGGGGATGCGGGCGACTCGTCGCTCTTGTCGCGGGCCGTCAGCCGGCGCACGAACTCCGTGTTCGCCGTGGCGGCGCCGGTTCCCGCACCGTCGTCGGTGAGACGGCTGCCGTCGAGGCGGGTGCCGCCCAGGCCGTAGGGGGAGATGGGGGCCTGCAGCGTCAGCGACAGGACACCATGCCCGTCGAGCGCGAACTGCGCCGCGACGGATGCGCCGAGATCGGTGCCGACGAGGTGCGCCGCGCGGATCTCGAGGGCGTCGAGCACGGCGTGGAGGTCGTCCGCGAAGTCCCCGACCCCGCGGGTGGCGTCGACCGGCAGCGATTCCGTTCCCCCGAACCCGCGCAGGTCGATCGCAACGACGCGCAGGTCGCTCGGAAGATCCTCCATGAACTCCTGCCAGATCAGCGACGACGACAGCAGACCGTGCAGGAGCACCACGGTGCGCTCGGCGGGAGTATCGCTGCGATCGCCGTCGCGCAGCAGAACGCGCGCGGAGATACGTGCGGTGTCCACCTGTCGGGCGGTGATGCCGTCAAACAGGGGGCTGGTGGGTTCGATCATGGACGCCTCCAGGAGGGGGCACGTCACGGCCCCGGCCGTTCCGATGATAGCCGGGGCACCTGGAGCGCCCCCGGGTCGTAGGGTGGAAAAATGAGCCAGCCCCCCCCTCTCGCGATTCTCGGCGCCGGCTCCATGGGCGGCGCCATCGCCCAGGGAGTCGCAGCCTTCGGGCTCGCCGGCCAGGTCGTCGTCACCAACCGCAGCCGTGCCAAGGCCGAGCTTCTGACCGATCCCGGCATCCGCTCGCTCGCGCTCGAGGACGACGCCACCGCGAACGTGACGGCGGCCGCATCCGCCGACGTCGTGCTGATCGGCGTCAAGCCCGCAATGGTCCCGGATCTGCTCGCCGAGATCGGCCCGCACCTGCGTCCGGGCACGATCGTGGTGAGCCTTGCCGCGGGCGTCACGATCGCCACGTTCGAGCAGATCCTGGGCCCAGATGCGATCGTGGTCCGCTCCATGCCGAACACGCCGGCCGTGGTGGGCAAGGCCGTGACGGGGATCGCTGCGGGCGCGCTCGCCGACGAGCGCGTGAT
This sequence comes from Microbacterium sp. SORGH_AS_0862, assembly GCF_030818795.1. Taxonomy (NCBI): domain Bacteria; kingdom Bacillati; phylum Actinomycetota; class Actinomycetes; order Micrococcales; family Microbacteriaceae; genus Microbacterium; species Microbacterium sp. SORGH_AS_0862. The sequence goes on from NZ_JAUTAY010000001.1 coordinate 2,203,879, forward strand.
GGGCGTCGTGCGGGCGGTCTTCGAGACCGTGGGCGCCGTCGTCGAGGTGGCGGAGGCGCAGATCGACGCCCTGTCGACCATCTCGGGTTCTGGCCCCGCCTACGTCTTCCTGCTCATCGAGAAGCTCACAGAGGCGGCGGTCGGAAAGGGATTCGACTCCGCGACTGCCCGGTTGATGGCGGAGCAGACCTTCGTCGGTGCTGCGGCACTGCTCGATGCCACGGGCGAGGACCCCGCCGAGCTGCGCCGACGCGTCACGAGCCCGAAGGGGACGACGGAGCGCGCGGTCGCCGTGCTGCAGGACGCGCACCTCGAGCACGTGTTCGCCGAGGCGACGGACGCGGCCCTCGCCCGCGCGAAGGAGCTCGCCGCCGGCGGCTGAGGCTCAGCGGTCGAGGGAGGCGAAGCGCTCGATGTCGCTGTTCGTTCCCGAGACGATGATGAGGTCGTGGTTGGTCACGACCGTGTTGGCCTCGGCGTAGCGGAACGGCTTCCCGGGGCTCTTCACTCCGACGACCGTCACCTTGTATTTGGTGCGCACGCCGGACTCGTTGAGCCCGACGCCACGGATGAAGCGCGGCGGGTACATCTTCGCGAGCACGAAGTCGTCGTCGAAGCGGATGAAGTCCAGCATCCGACCGCTCACGAGGTGCGCGACGCGCTCGCCGGCCTCGCGCTCGGGGTAGATGACGTGGTTCGCACCGACGCGGGCGAGGATCTTGCCGTGCGACTGCGAGACCGCCTTCGCCCAGATCTGCGGGACCTTCAGGTCGACGAGGTTCGCGGTGATGAGCACGGACGCCTCGATCGACGAGCCGACGGCGACGACCGCCACCTGGAAGTCCGCGGCGCCCACCTGCGTGAGCGCCTCGATGTTGCGTGCATCCGCCTGCACCGTGTGGGTGACCCGCTCCGACCACTTCTGCACCAGATCGAGGTTGTCGTCGATCGCCAGCACCTCGCGATCCAGGCGGTCGAGTTCGCCCGCACAGGCGGCGCCGAAGCGACCGAGGCCGATCACGAGCACGGGGGCGTCGTTGCGGAGCTTCTCAACCATGGGCAACAGATTACGGCGATCGCTCAGCCCGCATCGACCGTGATCCCGATTCAGGTCGCGCCGTTCAGCCGACGATGGGGCGCTCGACGGGCAGCGAGTAGAGCTGGGAGCGGGAGGATGCGGCCACCGCCGCCGCCAGGGTGACGGTGCCGACGCGGCCCATGAACATCGTGGCCGCCAGCACATACACCGCCGGGTCCGGCAGGTCGCTGGTGAGTCCCGTCGACAGCCCGACCGTGGCGAAGCCCGAGACGACATCGAACAGCACCTTGTCCACATCCGCCTTCGTGATCTGGGCGATGGTGATCGTGGAGATCGCGACGATCGTCGCGCCCCACGCCACGACCGAGAGCGCGACGCGCTGCACGTCGCTCGGGACGCGGCGGCCGAACGCCTGCACCGACGGGCGGCCCTTGGCCTCCGACCACACGCTGAGGGCGAGCACCGCGAGGGTCGTGACCTTGATGCCGCCGGCCGTCGACGCCGACCCGCCGCCGACGAACATGAGCATGGAACCCACCAGCAGTGAGGAGCCGTGCAGGTCGCCGATCTCGACGACGGAGAAGCCGCCCGAACGTGTCATCGCCGACAGGAAGAAGGACTGGAAGGTCGTGTCCCAGGCATCCATCCCGCCGAACGTCAGCGGGTTGTCGTACTCCAGGCTCACGAACACGACGGCGCCGGCGAAGAACAGGATGACGGTCGTGATGAGGGTGAGCTTGGTGTGCAGCGACCAGTGGCGCACGTGCCACTGGTGCCGCCACAGGGTGAAGATCACGGGGAAGCCGATGGACCCCAGGAACACGCCGATCATCAGCACCGTCATGAACAGGTAGTCGTGCGAGAACGGCGCGAGTCCGTCGGCGTTCGGGGTGAAGCCGGTGTTCGTGAACGACATCGCGGCGAAGTAGGGCGCCTCCCAGAGAGCGGTGATCGGGTCCACCCCGCCGGCGAGCAGCGACGGATAGAGGAGGATGGCGAGGCCCGCCTCGATGACGAGCGTGGAGAGGGCGACGGTGCGAAGCAGCGCGCCGACCTCGCCGAGGCGTACGGTCTGCCCTTCGTTCACAGGGCCGCCGTGCACGCGCATGGGGTTGCTGTCTCCGGCGGCGATGAGCTTCGCGCGCAGCCCCAGCCTGCGGGAGATGATGAGCCCGAGGATCGAGGCGAGGGTCAGCACGCCGAGAGCACCGACGTTGACGCCGATGTAGATCACGACCTGTCCGAGCGGCGACCAGTGCGAGCCCATGTTGACCGTCGACAGGCCCGTGACGCAGATGGTGGACACGGCGGTGAACAGGGCGTCCGCGAGAGGGGTGACCCGGCCGTCCGCCGCCATCGCAGGCAGCGACAGAAGCGCCGTGAACAGCAGGATCAGGCCGGAGAAGATCAGGACCGCGAAGCGTGCCGGCGACGAGGTCGTGAAGGTCTTGGCCGCATCGCTGATGCGCTCCCAAAGGGCGCTGAGCCGACGCCGCGTCGCCGAACTCGCGGAGTCGGACGTCATCCGTGGGACCCTTCGGAGATGCGGAGCGGTCTGCGACCGGAACGCGTGTCATGGTACTCCGCTCGGAGCCCGACTAACCTAAGGCGCATGGCGGACATCTTCGGCGTGATCGCGGACGCGACCCGGCGCGACATCCTGCGCCTCCTGCTGGATCGTTCGGCATCCGGAGAAGACGGCACGAGCGTTTCGCACATCGTGAGCGAGCTGGGCGTGAGCCAGCCGACGGTGTCGAAGCACCTCAAGGTGCTCCGCGAGAGCGACCTCGTGTCGGTGCGCGAGGAGGGGCAGCACCGCTACTACAGCCTCTCCCGCGAGCCGCTCGACGAGATCGACGCGTGGCTCATGCCTTTCCTCACCGAGGACGAGGATGCGACGGCCGCATTCATCTCGACGCTGCCGGAGCCGGCCGCGAACGCGGCTGCAGCCGTCGGTCGTGCGGCCGCATCCGTCAACCGCGCGGTCGCGGTGGCGTTCGGCAAGCGCGGTCGCTGACGACCGTCACGCTGGTCACACGCGTCACTCCGGTTTACACGCGTCTATGCGTCGCCCTAGAGTGTGCTGAACCCCGGGGAGGATGGGACATGGCCGAGTTGCCCGACGTGCGCTTTCTCACCGTCGCCGAAGTCGCGCAGATCATGCGCGTGTCGAAGATGACGGTGTACCGTCTCGTGCACGCGGGCGAACTGCCCGCCGTGCGATTCGGGCGCAGCTATCGGGTGCCCGAATCCGCCGTCACAGAGGCCGTGCAGCGGCCGATCGCCGACGTCGGCTAGACTTATCCGAGGCATTTTTTCGGTGCCTCGTTCCCGGGAGCAGGTCATCCTGCGCCCAGACCGCCAACCAGTGAGGTTTTCCGTGGGTTCTGTCATCAAGAAGCGCCGCAAGCGCATGGCGAAGAAGAAGCACCGCAAGCTGCTTCGCAAGACTCGCCACCAGCGCCGCAACAAGAAGTAAGCGGCATCGACACAAGCGCCTGTCCCCTGGACGGGCGCTTCGTGTCTGCGGTCTAGCCTGGTGACATGAATTCGATCACGGTGCAGCAGCTGCGCGAGCGCGAGGGCGTTCCTCTCATCGACGTGCGAGAGGTGGAGGAGTTCGCCTCCGGCCACGTCCCCGGTGCGGTCAACGTTCCCATGTCGACCATCGGCGACAACCTCGACCGCCTGCCCGAGGGTCCCTTCGACGTCATCTGCCAGATGGGCGGTCGCTCGGCGCGCGTCGTTCAGGCGCTCGAAGCCCGCGGATATGAGGCCACGAACGTCGACGGCGGCACGGGCGAGTGGATCGCCGCGGGCTACCCGGTCGAGTCCTGAGGTCGTATACCCGATCTAGGATGTGAGCGTGAGAACCATCACGCTCATCGGCAAAGAAGGCTGCCACCTCTGCGACGTCGCGCGCGGGGTGATCGAGCACGTCCTCGCCGAACTCCCCGACGACGCGGCCGACCGCATCCAGCTCGAGGAGAAGTCCATCCTCGACGACGCGCTGCTGCACGAGCAGTGGGCCGAGAAGATCCCCGTCGTCATGATCGATGACGACCTGCACGCGTATTGGCGAGTGAACCCCGAGCGGCTGCGTGCCGCCGTCGAGGACGCCACCCGCCCCGAAGGAGCATCACTGTGACCATCCGCCACATCGTCGCCTGGAAGCTCGCCGCCGCCGACGCCGATGAGCGCGCCGTGGATGCGGCCGGCATCACGACGCGGCTCCTCGCGCTCGAGGGAGTGGTCCCCAGCATCCGTGCCATCTCCGTGGGCGCCGACGTTCTCGGCGGCGAGAACTGGGACGTGGCGATCGTCGCCGACTTCGACGACGTCGACGGTCTGCGCGAGTACATCGACCACCCCGCACACCAGGAGGTCGTCACCTACGTGCGCTCGGTGGTCTCGTCGCGCGTCGCGGTGGACTTCGAGCTCTGACCCTGCTCGTCCCCGCCTGAGACGACGGGGATCGCCTGCGTGAAGGTGTCGGCGCGGGCCTCGGCCTCGGCGCTGCCGGTGAACAGTCCCGCATCCTGGGGCGTCGGCTCGTGCGTCTGCGGGGCCGCGCCGTCGGGCTCCGTCATGAGTACGCGCTGGACGGGCAGAGCCGTGGGCATGGCCGCCTGGGTCCAGGTGACCATCGCCTCCCGCACGAGACAGCGCAGGTCGAAGAGCGTCGGAGCGTCCCGTGCAGTGACGAGGATGCGCACGCGCACGTAGCCGCCGGTGGCCTCGGTCACTTGGAGAACACTGGCGCGACCGTCCCAGAGGTCGGTGTGTGCGAGCACCTCGTCGAGGTGTTCCCGCATCCGCGCGGGGGATACGCGCCAGTCCAGGTCGAGTTCGACGGCGCCGAGCAGCTCGGAGCCGCGGCGGGTCCAGTTCTGGAACGGCGTGGTCGTGAAGTACGTGCAGGGCAGCACGAGCCTGCGTTCGTCCCACAGATCCAGCACGACGTAGCTGAGCGTGATCTCGCCCACCCGACCCCACTCGCCCTCGACGACGACCACGTCATCGACGCGCAGGGCGTCGCTGAACACGATCTGCAGCCCGGCGAAGATGTTGGCCAGCACCGACTGCGCCGCCAGGCCGGCGACGATCGAGGCGATGCCCGCAGAGGCAAGCACGCTCGCGCCCACCGCGCGGACGGCGGGGAAGGTGAGCAGCGCCGCGCCGATGGCGAGCACGACGATCAGGACGATCGCGAGGCGCTTCACGATGAGCGTCTGGGTGCGGATGCGGCGAGCGAGCCGGTTGTCGGGCACGTCGATGCGGTAACGGCCCAGGGTGAGATCGGTGCTGAAGGCGACGAGAGCCCCCAGCAGCCACGCCGTCGCGCCGATGACGAGGATCGTGAACGCCTGGTCGAGCATCGGACGCCAGTCGCGGAGCGGGAAGGCGGCGGTCACAGCGATCCACGTCGCGACGAGGAACGCCAGCGTGCGAAACGGTGCACGCGCGCGGCGCGCGAGGCCGCTCGGCCAGGACTTGCGGCGACCGGTCAGCCGGGTGGAGACGGTCGCCGCGACGGTCACCAGGGTGGCGACGACGAGGGCGATGGCCAGGATCAGGGCGAACTGCGCCCAGTGGTTGTCGAGCATGGTCCTCCTTCGGGTCCGACCACGCTACGGGGCGCGTCCGAACCCGCCGCTCGGCTCGACAGTCGGTGCCGGCTCGGGTGATACTTCGTGCCCGCGGCGGGGTGCGTCAGGTGCCGGCATCCGCTCGGTGCGGCGGTTTCCGCATCCGGCCCGCCGCCGATGCCACACTTCTCCGCATCCGCCACAGAGGTTTCCTGTCGCGGATGCGGAGAAGTGTCGCGATTGCGCAACCGCGACGCAACTCGGGCAGGTTGGGGAGGGCGCCGGCGGGCTCAGTGGCGCGGACGCGTGGCCACCGGCACCGGATCGAGCGCGATGCGCACGGTGTCGCCGTACTGCACGCGCTCGCCGGCGTCGTGCTGCACGTTCAGCATCGTGCCGTCCGCCGTGCGCACGACCGATCGCCGGAAGCTGCCCAGGAAGGTGCTCTCCTGCACGGTCGCCTCGACCCCCGGCGCCTCGGATGCGGTGAAGCGCACGTTCTCGGGTCGCACGAACACGTCGACCGAGCCCGCATCCACCGGCGTCTGCAGCGGCAGGCGCTGGCCCCAGACGTCGACGAAGTCGCCGACGACGGTGCCGGGTACCAGGCTCGAGACGCCGACGAAGGCGGCCACCTGTGCCGTGGCGGGCTTCAGATACAGCTCCTCCGGCGTGCCGATCTGGTCGATGCGGCCCGCGTTCATCACGGCGATGCGGTCGGACACCGCGAGCGCCTCTTCCTGATCGTGCGTGACGAACACCGTCGTGATCCCGAGTCGCAGCTGGATGCGGCGGATCTCGTCGCGCAGCTGCACGCGCACCTTCGCGTCGAGTGCCGACAGGGGCTCGTCCAGCAGCAGCACCCGCGGCTCGGTCACGAGTGCGCGCGCGAGCGCCACCCGCTGCTGCTGACCGCCCGAGAGCTCGTGCGGGAACCGGTCGGCGAGGTGACCCAGGCCGACGAGGTCGAGCGCGTCTGCCGCCCGCCGAGCGGCCTCGGTCTTGCCGACGCCGCGACGGCGCAGACCGAAGGCGGTGTTCTCGAGCACCCGGAGATGCGGGAAGAGCGAGTAGGACTGGAACACCATGCCGATGTCGCGCTTGTTCGTGGGGACCCCCGACACGTCGCGCCCCGCCAGCAGCACCTCGCCGTCGGTGGCGTGCTCGAGGCCGGCGAGGACGCGCAGTGCTGTGGTCTTGCCGCAGCCCGACGGGCCCAGCAGCGACACGAACTCGCCGGGGGCGATGTCGAGGTCGACGCCGTGCAGCACGCGCGTCGCGCCGTAGTCCTTGACGACGCCGCGGAACTGCACGCGGCTGCCTGAGCCGGCCTCCGCGAGCAGCATGTTGTCGGAGGTCGAGGGGAGCCCCCGCAGCGGTGTGTCTGCCGTGGTCATGAGTTCTTCCTTCCGGCGCCCAGGCGCCCGGCCCGGCCGATGATGAGCAGCAGCACGAACGCGAAGGCGAGTGCCAGCAGGGTGAAGATGGCGGCGGCCCACGCATCCTGTCGGTTGATGAGGACGAGCGCCGTCTGCAGGACCTGGCGGTTCAGCAGAGAGGCGATCGTGAACTCGCCGAGCACGACGGCGACCGAGATGAGGGATGCGGCGAGCAGCCCCTGGCGCAGGTTGGGCACGATGACCCGCACGAGCACGGCGAACCACCCGGCACCGAGGGTGCGTGCGGCCTCCGACAGCGTCTTGATGTCGATCGCGTCGATCGAGGCCTGGATCGAGCGGTACGTGAAAGGCAGCACAAGCACGCCGTACGCGAAGGCGAGCGTCCACGCGCCCGTGCCGAGGGTCCGACCGATCTGCAGGTAGATCGGGGCGAGACCGACGACGAGCACGATCGCGGGGATCGAGATCGGCAGCAGGGCGAGGAACTCGAAGCCGCGTCGCAGTCGGGGGAACTTCAGGGCGACGAGCACCATCGTGGGCGTGAACAGGAACAGCACGAGGGCGACGGTCACGGCCGCGAGGGAGAGCGAGTTGCCGAGCCCTGTCCAGATCGGGGCGTACTTCGCGGCATTCGCCGGATTGAAGACGGCCAGCCACCGCGTCGGGGTGAGAGCGTCGGTGCCCGGCAGCGGCGCGAGCGTGAACAGGACCGTTGCGACGAACGGCACGGCGAAGACGACGCCGACGACGATGCCGATGATCCAGCGGATGAGGGGGGAGGGGGCGAAGGTCTTCACGCCTGCCACCTCGCTGCCCGACGCTGGATGAGGGCGTACACACCCATCACGACGGCCACGACCAGGATCATGCCGAACGCGAGCGCGCCGGCGAGGTTCTCGCGTCCGAGCAGCGTCTCGCTCGTGAGCGCCGTGCGGATCTGCAGCGGCACGATCTGTGAGCCCTGGCTCGCCAGCGCCGCCGCCGTCGCATACGAGGAGAAGGCGTTCGCGAACAGCAGCAGGAGGCTCGCGAGGAACGACGGCGCGAGCACCGGGATGCCGATGTGCAGCCAGAAGCTGCGCGGAGTGCCGCCGAGGGTCTGATGGGCCTCGGCCCACTGGGGCTTCAGAGCCGCGAGGGCGGGCATGAAGGTGATGATCATGAGCGGCACCTGGAACACGATGTACGCGGGGATGAGGCCCGGAACGGAGTAGATCCATGCACCGTCGGCGTACGGGTCGATGCCGAGCACGTGCTTCAGCAGCAGCGTGACGACCCCCTGCGTTCCGATGGCGGCGACCATGACGAAGGCGAGCATCACGCCGCCGAACTGCGCCAGGACTCCGGATGCCGCATCCACCGTGCTGCGTACGAAACCGGTCTCAGGAAGCCCCAGCATCGCGTAGCAGACCACGGCTCCCACGACCGCGCCCAGCAGGGCCGTCAGCAGCGACACCCAGGTCGAGTTCCAGAACGTCATGAGGATGACGGGGTCGCCCAGTGCCGCGACGTTGTCGAGGGTGAACGCACCGCGGGCATCGAAGAGCCCCGAACCGACGGCGAGGACGGTCGGCAGGGCGAGGAAGAGGGCGATGTACGCCGCGAACGGGGCAAGACCCAGCCAGGACAGGTCACGGGCGGCGCCCCGTCGCCGGGGAGCCTGAGGCTCCCCGGCGACGGGGCGTGCGTCCTGCGTGTCGCGGTCGGCCACGACGGATGCGGTCACGAGACGGCCGCGGCCCACTTCTCACCGAGCAGGGTGCCGGCGTCGGTGCTCTGCTGCTCGCTCGGCACGACGGTCTTGTCGGGCGTCGCGGGCAGGGCTGCGGCCAGCTTCTCGTCGAGCGTTCCGGCGGTCTGCATGGCGTCCATGCGGGCCGGGCGGGCGCCGCCGGCGAGCCACAGGTTCTGTACCTCGTCGCTGTAGAGGAACTCCTGCCAGAGGCGGGCCGCCGCCGGGTGCGGCGCGCTCTTGTTGATCGCCTGGTTGTAGTACCCGGCGTACCCGGTGCCGTCGAAGACGACGACCTTCCAGTTGGGGTTGCTCTGGGTGTGGGTCGCGTTGAGGTAGTCCCAGTCGAAGACGACGGGCGTCTCGCCGCTGGCCACGGTCGCGCTGGTCACGTCGAGCTTGAGCATGTTGCCGGCGGCGTTCAGCTTGCTGAAGAAGTCGATGCCGGGCTGGTAGTCGTCCAGCGTTCCGCCGGACTGCACCGTGGCCATGCCCACCGCGGCGAAGGCCGCGCCCGCCTGCGTCGGGTCGCCGTTGATGGCGACCGTGCCGCGGTACTCGTCGCCGAGCAGATCGTCGAGGCTCTGGGGAGCGGGGAAGCGCGACGAGTCGTAGCCGACAGACATGTACCCGCCGTAGTCGCCGACGAACAGCCCCGTGGGCTCCTTGAGAGCGTCGGGGATGTCGTCCCAGGTCTGCACCTTGTAGGGCGCGAACGACGCCGTGTTCTGCAGCGCGACGGTGAGACCCAGATCGAACACGTCGGGCGCGGTGTCCAGACCCTCGTTCGTCTTCGCGGCCTGGATCTCCTCGGCGCTGGAGATGTCGGGCGACTGCTCCTCGACGGAGATCTCCGGGTAGCGCTGGGTGAACAGGTCGATGATCTCGCCGTAGTTGGCCCAGTCGCGCGGCAGGGCGATCACGTTGAGCTTGCCCTCGGCCTTCGCCGCGGCCTCGAGGTCGGCGAAGGTGCCGAAGTCGGCGACGCTCGTGGCGCTCTGGGCCTTGGAGGAGTCGTCGGAGGACGCCTCGGCGGTGCCTGCGCAGCCGGCGAGGGCGACGGCGGCGATCGCCGTCAGAGCGATCCCGGCGACGGCGCGGCCGCGGCGGGTGGAGCGGATGGTCATGCGGATTCCTCTCGGGTAGTTCGATGCGGCCGCGCGCGAGGGGCGCGACAGATCGGGACGAGAGGAAGTTATGAGGGGACGGTGACGGGGGTCGGCAGCGGCGGTGAACGGGCCGTGTACGCAGCGTGGCGAGTGCGGTGGGCCCGGGCGGTGGGCGCGCGGCATCCGCCGACCGCCGCGTCTGCCCGCATCCGCCACAACGCAAGAGCGCCACTTCTGCGCACCTGCCACAGGATCGACCTGTCGCGGCTGCGCAGAAGTGGCGCATCTGCTCACATGCGTCGCAACTCGGGTACCCGGGGTGGGGCCGAGGGCGGCGGGGCGTCAGGGGGCGAGGCGCGTGGGGCCGCGGAAGAGGAAGGTCACCTCGCGGATCGAGTCCTGGCCGAGCATGAGCATCAGCACACGAGCGAGGCCCATGCCGAAACCGCCGTGGGGCGGGATGCCGTAGCGGAAGAAGTCGAGGTAGTGCTCGAGACCCTCGAGCGACAGGCCCTTCTCCAGCGCCTGCGCCTCGAGCACTTCGATGCGGTGTTCGCGCTGCGCACCGGTCGTGATCTCGGTGCCGTTGAACAGCAGGTCGTAGCTGTTCGTGAGGCCGGTCTCGGCGTTGCGCATGTGGTAGAACGGCCGGATCTCGGGGTGGTAGTCCGTGATGAACACGAACTGGTGGTCGTACGTCTCGCGCACGTGGGCGGAGATCTGGCGCTCGCCCTCGGGGTCGAGGTCGCCGTCCGTGCGCGGGATGTCGTAGCCGCGCGCCTTCACGATCTCGCGCGCCTCGGCGAGCGGGATGCGGGGGAACGGGAGCGTCGGCACGACGACGTCGATGTCGAACAGCTCCTTGATCTCGTCGCCGTGCTTCTCCTTGACGGCGGTGAAGGCGGCCGCGAGCAGCTCCTCCTGCATCGCGGCGACGTCCTCGTAGGAGTCGATCCACGACAGCTCGGCGTCGACCGAGGTGAACTCGGTCGCGTGGCGGCTGGTGAAGCTGGGGTCGGCGCGGAAGACGTCGCCGATCTCGAAGACCTTGCCGAAGCCGGCGGCCTGCGCCATCTGCTTGAAGTGCTGCGGGCTCTGCGCCAGGTACGCCGTCTGGTCGCCGAAGTACTCGAGCGCGAACAGCTCCGCGTTGCCCTCAGCGGGCGTGGACATGAGCTTGGGGGAGTGGATCTCCACGTAGTCGCGCTCCACCCAGTAGGTGCGCATCGCGTGCTCGAGGGTCGTCTGGATGCGGAAGATCAGGTTGTTGCGGCGCTGACGCAGGTCGATGAAGCGCCAGTCCATGCGCTTGTCGAGGCCGCTGTCGGCGGCGATGGGCGTCTCCGGCAGCGCAGCCGCCGCGATCTCCAGCGATGCGATCTTGATCTCGACGCCGCCGAGCTTGACGCGCTCGTCGTGCTTGAGCTCACCGGTCACCGTCAGGAACGTGCCCGTGGCGAGGTTCGAGATCGTCTCGGTCAGTGCGAGAGCCGCTGCCTGCTCGGCCGTCGCGTCGTCGCCGAGCTCGCGGGTGGCAGGGTTCACGAGCTGCACGGCGCCGGTCTCATCGCGCAGGATGACGAACTGCACCTTCTTCTGATCGCGGACGGTCTCGACCCATCCGGACACCGAGACACCTCCCGCGGGGAGGGACTTCAGCTGCTTGACCAGAACGCGTTCACTCACGAGAGAGCAGTCTACGGGCCGTGCCCGGCGCCCGTACGATGGCCGCGTGAGCAGTGAGCGCCCCGGCGAGGAACCCGCGATCTTCCGGTTGCCGCCCGAGTCGTTCCGCGTCGGCTCCGGCGAGGCGCCGGCGGCCGTCCGTCCGGAGCCGGCCGCGCGCGCGGATCGTCCGGCCCCGACGCCGCAGCGCGACACCGGGCGTACTGCGCCTCGTCGGCGACGGAAGGCGTGGGACATCGTCCTGACGATCGTGCTGCTGGTCGCGACCGCCACCGTCGCGGCGGTCGCATCCGCGCTCGCTCTCCTGTTGGCCTCTTCGTCCACCGGATGCGGCGCCGACGGTCGCGTGTGCCGCACGGAACTGCTCCAGGGCGGGGTGTGGACCATGCTCACGGTGCCGTGGATCGCCTTCGTGCTGACGGCGTTCTTCGCCGTGCTGCTGCTCGTCGTGCGTCGCCGCGCCTTCTGGGTGCCGCTGGTGGGGACCGTCCTCGCCGCGCTGAGCTGGGTCGTGGGTGCCTTCCTCCTCTGGGCCGCCGTCTGACCCTGTGGCGATGAGGCCGCGGGCGATTTCCCAGCCGCGGTTCACCGGCGATGGGTACCGTGTGCGCGACGCACGACATCCTTCGCCCGATCACCGAGAGTCTCGAGGACCCCGATGACCCAGGTCGCTCCGCCTGTCCGCGCCTCGTCGAACGAGTCCTGGCTCAGTCAGCTGATGGACGCGCTGGTCGGACTGATGGAGTGGATCGGCCCCATCGGTGCGGGGATCGCGATCGCTCTGGAGAGCGTCTTCCCGCCGCTGCCGAGCGAGGCGATCCTGCCGATGGCGGGGGTCACGGCCAGTCGCGGGGGCTTCACCCTCGCCGAGGCGCTCCTCTGGACGACGGCGGGCTCCGTGGTGGGGGCGCTCGTGCTCTACGGCATCGGCGCCTGGCTCGGCATCGATCGGCTGCGCCGGGTGGCGGCGAAGGTGCCGCTGCTGCATCCGGAAGACATCGACCGCACGGTCGCCTGGTTCCACAAGCACGGCGGCAAGGCGGTGTTCTTCGGGCGGATGGTGCCGCTGTTCCGCAGCTTCATCTCGATTCCCGCGGGCGTGACCCGCATGCCGCTGTGGCGCTTCGTGCTGCTGACGGCCGCGGGCAGCCTGCTGTGGAACACGATCTTCGTGCTCGCCGGCTACTTCCTCGGCGAGTCGTGGCACATCGTCGAGCAGTACGCCGAGGTGTTCCAGGTGATCGTCATCGTGGTCGTCGCCGCGGGCATCGCGTGGTTCGTCTACGCGCGGGTCCGGTCCCTGCTGGCGCACCGACGCCGCGTGGGCGCCCGCGACTGACCGCTACCAGCTGACGCTCAGTCTCTTCATATCCGGCATCCACGTAAAATCGGGGGGTGCCCGCCGAACGCCTCCACCTCGTGCGCCATGGCGAGGTCCACAACCCCGACCGTGTCCTGTACGGTCGGCTGCCCGAGTTCCGGCTGAGCGCGGCAGGTCGTCGGATGGCGCGCCAGGCCGCGGAGCACGTGCAGGCCGAGGGACGTCCCGTCACCGCGCTGGTCTGCTCGCCCCTGCAGCGCACGCGGGAGTCGGCCGAGCCGTTCACCGAACTCTTCGGGTTCGAGCCCGTCGTCGAGCCCGACGTGATCGAGCCGTGGAACGTGTTCGAGGGCAAGCGGATGCGGCGGGCCCTCGCCAACCCCCTGAACTGGCGTCACGTGACGCGCCCCTCGGTCCCGAGCTGGGGCGAGCCGTACGCCGAGGTCGTCGCGCGGATGCAGCGGGCCATGGCGAAGGCATGGAATGCGGTTCCCGCGGGCGACGTCGTCATCGTCAGCCACCAGCTGCCGATCTGGGTGACCCACCTTGCGATCGCGGGCCTGCCGCTGCGGCACGACCCGCGAGCCCGACGCTGCGCGCTGTCGAGCGTGACGAGCTTCGAGGGCGGGCCGGGCGCCTGGTGCGAGATCGCCTACGCGGAGCCCGCATCCGCCGAGGGCGCCGTCGATGTAGGAGCAGTATGAGAGTCCGTCCCCGCCGCCTCGCCGCGGCCTTCGTCGCCGGCGCGCTCGCAGTCAGCCTCGCCGCCTGTACGGCGAACGATTCTCTCGCCGACCAGTACCGGGAAGGATCGAACAAGGGCTACATCGGCGCCGACGGCGTGCCGATCGTCGAGACCCCGCCGGCCGAGCGTTCCGATCCCATCGTGTTCACGGGTGTGAGCGACAGCGGTGAGACGGTGACGAACGAGGACTACGCGGGCCAGGTGCTCGTCGTGAACTTCTGGTACGCCGCGTGCGGCCCTTGTATCGTCGAAGCGCCGCGCCTCGAGAAGTCGTACGAGGACCTGAGGGGCGAGAACGTCTCGTTCCTCGGCATCAACACCTACGATCAGGCGCCCACGGCCGCATCCTTCGCGAAAGACAACGGCATCAGCTATCCCAGCCTGCTCGCGGTCAACGACAGCAAGCTGAAGCTGTCGTTCGCCGACGCCACACCCCTCACGGCCACCCCGACGACTCTCGTGCTCGACAAGCAGGGCCGGGTCGCCGCGCGCATCGTCGGCGAGCTCGGCGACGCCTCGATCCTCACCACGCTTGTGCGCGACGCCCTCAAGGAGGGTTCGTGACCGGCATCGTCGCCGAAGGAGCGCTCTGGGTCGCGATCCCTCTGGCGCTCGCCGCGGGGCTCGTCTCGTTCCTCTCGCCCTGCGTGCTCCCGCTCGTGCCCGGATACCTCGGCTTCCTCGGAGGAGCGGCGGGGACCGCATCCGGTCGCAGGGGGCGCGGGCGCCTGCTGCTGAGCGTGCTCCTGTTCATCGCCGGGTTCACGGTGGTCTTCATGGCGATGACCGTGCTCGGCGGCTCGCTCGGTCGGTTCTTCCTCGAGTACTCCGACATCATCACGCGCGTGCTCGGTGCGGTCGTGATCGTCATGGGGCTCATCTTCATCGGCCTGTTCGGCTTCGCGCAGCGCACGTTCAAGCCCAACGTCCGGGGGAACCTCGGACTGGTCGGCGCGCCGCTGCTCGGCCTCGCCCTGGGCATCGGCTGGGCGCCGTGCATCGGCCCGACGCTCGCGACGATCCTCGCGCTGTCGTGGAACATGGGCGACCCCGGCCGCGCGGCAGTCCTCGGGCTCGCGTACTCGCTCGGGCTGGGCATCCCCTTCCTCCTGCTGGCGGCCGGCTTCGGCTGGGCCAGCAAGTCGGTGTCGTTCCTGCGCCGCCACATCCGTGCCATCAACATCTTCGGCGGCGTTCTGCTCATCGTTCTCGGTGTGCTGATGGTCACCGGCGTCTGGAGCTCACTCATGTCGCAGTTGCAGGGGGTGCTGGTCAATGTCCCGCTCCCCATCTGATCGAGCCGACATCTCGGAACCGCTGCGTCCCTCCGACCACGTCGACGGCCGCCCCGCTCCGGCACGTGACGACGATGTGACGTCGCCGCGTCTCGGACCGATCGAGTGGCTTCGGTGGGGATGGCGGCAACTGACGAGCATGCGCACCGCCCTCGTGCTGCTGCTCTTGCTGGCGATCGCCGCGGTGCCGGGCTCGATCTTCCCGCAGCGCTCCGCCGATCCCAACGGTGTGACGCAGTTCCGGTCCGACAACCCGGACCTCTTCCCGGTGCTCGACTGGTTCAAGCTGTTCGACGTCTACAGCTCGCCCTGGTTCTCGGCGATCTACATCCTGCTGTTCATCTCGCTCATCGGCTGCGTCATCCCGCGCACGCGGCACCACTGGAAGGCGCTGCGCGCGCGCCCGCCCCGCACGCCCGCGCGCCTCTCCCGCCTCGACGACCACCGCGAGCTCGTGGTGCGCCTGCCCGAGGGCATGGATGCCGCCGACGCGGCGGAGGACGCCGTCGCCTCGGCCTCGGCGCTGCTGCGCACCGCCCGCTACCGCGTCGAGCGCTACGACGGCCGCGGCTTCCTGTCGGTGTCGGCCGAGCGCGGGTACCTCCGCGAGACGGGCAACCTGCTCTTCCACATCGCCCTCGTGGGTGTGCTCATCGCGGTGGGCGTGGGCGGAGCACTGACCTACACCGGCCAGCGGGCGATGGTGCAGGGCACGAGCTTCGTGAACGCCTTGACCGACTACTCGTCCTTCAACCCCGGACGCTTCGTCGACGCCGACCAGCTCTCCCCGTACTCGATCACCCTCAACAGGTTCGACGTCACGTACCAGCCCTCCGGCACGGCGGCAGCGGGGCAGGCCGGCGACTTCGTGGCGCACGTGACCACGCAGCTGCCGGGCCAGGATCCGCAGGACGGCGAGGTGCGCGTCAACCACCCGCTCGACATCGCGGGAGACCGTGTGTATCTGATGGGCAACGGCTACGCGCCGATCGTCACGGTGCGCGACGCCGACGGCGACGTCGTGTTCCGCGACGCCGTGCCCTTCCTGCCCCAGAACAACAACATGACCTCGCTCGGCGTGGTCAAGATCGCCGACGGCATGCCGCAGCAGCTCGGTCTCGTCGGGTTCTTCTATCCGACCGCGCAGCCGCTGGACACCGGTGCGTACACCTCGGTCTACCCCGATCTGATCTATCCCGTGCTGAGTCTCGACGTCTACGAGGGCGACCTCGGCATCGACGACGGCACGCCTCGCTCGGTCTACACCCTGGATCCGACCGGCATGACGAAGCTCACCGGCATCGACACGGACAAGTCCTCGATCCAGCTGCTTCCGGGCCAGACGACCGATCTGCCGAACGGCCTCGGCACGATCACGTTCGAGAACGCCGCCGACCCGAGCCAGAACGAGGTCACCGACGGAACCCTGGACTCGGGCTCGCCGGGCGCCGACTACTCCCAGGCCGTGCCGCGGTTCGTCTCGCTCTCCATCCACCACGACGTCGGCGCGCCCTGGGTGCTGCTGTTCGCGGTCATCGCACTCGCCGCGCTCCTGCTCGCGCTGTTCGTGCCCCGCCGCCGGATGTGGGTGAAGGTCACGCCGCGCGATGGCGCGCTGCTGATCGAGTACGCGGGCCTCGCGCGCGGGGAGGACCCGCAGATCGCCGTTGCCGTCGACCAGCTCGCCGATCGGCACGGACGTGCCTTCGCCGAGGCCGCGGAGGGTGAGATCATCGACGCGGATCGGCCGACCCCCGCCGCAGACCCGAAAGTAGACTGATCCCATGCCCGAACAGCTCTCGCTCGACGCGGTCTCGCTGCTCACCGTCTGGACGGCGGTCGCGATCTACGCGCTCGCGTTCATCGCGTACACCATCGACCTCGCTCGCCGCTCTGCCGACGCTGCCGACCGGCAGGACGCCCTCGTACGCGATCGCGAGCTCGTCGCCGCCGGTGGAGAGACGATCTCGCAGGTTCGGGCGAGCGAAGAGCGCGCCGCCGCATCCCTCGCGGCGCGCGGACGCGAACGCTCGCGTCCGGTGTGGGCGCGCATCGGCACCTCGCTGACCTGGCTCGCGTTCCTCTTCCACCTCACCGGCGCGGTGCTGCGCGGCATCGCCGCCGAGCGGGTGCCGTGGTCGAACATGTACGAGTTCGCCCTGACGGGCACCGTGCTGATCGTCGCCGTGTACCTGGCCGTGCTGTTCCGCTACGACCTGCGCTTCCTCGGCGCCTTCATCACGGGTCTCGTCGCCGTGCTCATGGGCTGGGCCACGCTCCTCCACGTCGACGTCGTGCCGCTGGCCGACCCGCTTAAGAGCGTCTGGCTCGTGGTGCACGTGTTCGTCGCCTCACTGGCGACGGCGTTCTTCGCGCTCGCCTTCGCGCTGTCGGTGACGCAGCTGCTGCAGGCGCGGCGCGAGCGCAAGGCGGCTGCTGCCGACGCGAAGACCGGGCCGCGGTTCCTGCGCATCCTCCCCGGTGCCGATGCGCTCGAGTCGCTCGCCTACCGGTTCGCGATCGTGGGCTTCATCTTCTGGACCTTCACGCTCATCGCCGGGTCCATCTGGGCCAACGACGCGTGGGGTCGCTACTGGGGCTTCGACACCAAAGAGGTGTGGACCTTCGTGATCTGGGTGCTCTACGCCGGTTACATCCACGCCCGTGCCACACGCGGGTGGCGGGGCACGCGGTCGGCATGGCTCTCGATCATCGGCTTCAGCGCCGTGATGTTCAACTTCACGATCGTGAACCTCTTCTTCAAGGGCCTGCACGTCTACAGCGGCCTCAGCTGACCCGCATCCCTGCACCCTCGTGCCCCGGCGCCTTCGGGCGGCCGGGGCACGCTGCTGTGCGGGGCCGAGCGGCCGCATCCGCCGGCGTCCCGCTCGTCCGCGCGTCGGAGTACCCGTCGAATGTCGGAGGATGCGGCCTCGATGCTCCGACGGGAGCGCGTTTCTCCGACCGGGGGCACGGGGTCAACCCGCGCGGCCCCGTCGACCCTCGGGTCAGGCGAGGGCGGCGCGGGCCGAGACGGTGCGGCGACGGGAGACGACGATCGTGGTCGCCACGAGCGACAGCAGCAGCCACACGACGAGGACCGTGACGCCGGCCGTCACCCCGCCGGCGCTCGTGAGGGCGCCGAGCATCGCGGCGTAGGCGGGCTGCACCGGCAGCACGGAGGCGATCGAGGTCAGCACGCCCGGGACCGTGGAGACGACCCCCGTGGCCACGACGAAGGCGCCGATGATGGCCCCGATCCACCGGCCTGCGCCGCCGAAGACGGCCACGAGAGCCTGGTTCACGCCGGCGAAGGCGACACCGGCGACCACGCAGATCGCCGCGAAGATCGACCAGTCCGCCCAGTCGTAGCTCGCCGCGAGCTGCACGACGCCGGCCACGAGCAGACCCTGCACGGCGCCGAGGATGGCTCCGGGGGCGAAGGCGCGCAGTGCGAGCGTCACCGAGGACCGGCGGCTCGTGAGGGCCCGCGCGGACACCGCCTGGAACGCCACGTACGACCCGAGACCCCCGAACCAGAGCACCAGGGCGGTGAGCAACGGGATGGCGGCCGCGCCGAACAGGTTCGAGCCGATGCCCTGCGCCGAGACCGGCTCGGCGACGACGGATGCGGTCTGCTGCGCCTGCTCGTCGGTGTAGGTCGGGACCTGATCGACGGCCGTGTCGAGTCCGCTCGCGAGCGAGCCCGCACCGCTCGAGAGCTGGTCCACGCCGTCGGCGAGCGACGTCGCGCCGGTGGATGCCTGGTCCGCCCCGCTCGCGAGCGCGCTCGCACCGCCGGCCAGCTGAGAGACGCCGCCCGAGAGCTGGGCCGCGCCCACGGCGAGCCGGTCCGCGCCGGTGGCGAGGCCGCCCGCGCCGGACTGCAGGTCGCGCGCACCGGCGGCGGCCTGCGCGATGCCCGCGCTCGTGTCCGTCATGAGCTTGTCGATGCCGTCGGCCGTGCCCTGGCCGTAGCCCGCGGCAGTTCCCGCCGCCGTGCCGATGCCCGCGACCGTGCCGGGGGCGGGGTTCTCGGCGTCGCCGATCGTGGCGAGCAGATCAGCGCACAGGGCGGCCGTGGGGCCGTACGTCACGTAGCACTCCTGGACGAGGCCGCCGAGCGTCGCGCCGAGCTTCTGCGTCTGCGTCAGGGCGCTGTTCGCGGCCGTCGTCGTGGCGGCCGCCGCGTTCTTGAGGTCCTGGTTCACCACGGCGTCGGATGCGGCGTCCAGACCCGCCGCGAGAGTGCCGGCACCGTCGGAGAGCTGGCGTGCGCCGGAGGCGAGCTGCTGCGCGCCCCCGGGCAGTGCCGCGGCGCCCGCTGCAGCCTGCGAGGCGCCGGAGGCGAGCTGGTCGGCGCCCGTGGCGAGCTGACCGACACCGCTGGACAGCTCGGTCGCGCCCTGAGCTGCGCTCGCCGAACCGTCGGCGAGCTGTTGCGCGCCGCTCGCCGCGTCGCCCAGCTGATCGTGCAGCGTCGTGAAACCGAGCAGCACGTTCGTCAGGTACTGCTTCGAGACGGCGCTGCCGAACACGGATGCGGCCGTCTGCGTGATCTGTGCTGTGATCGCCTGGTCGACCACGCGCCCGTCCGGTGCGCTCTCGACCGAGATCGTCGCCTGCTCCGGAGTCGAACCGGGGGCGGTCGAGGTGGCGGCGGCGGAGAAGTTCTCGGGGATCGTGATGACCGCGCTGTAGGTGCCGTCGGCGAGGCCCGCCGCCGCATCCTCATCGTTGGAGATCGTCCAGTCGATGTTGCTCGGCACGTCCGACGAACCCTCGACGAGGCCCGCGGTGAGCTGACGTCCGAGCGGAGCGAGCTGCCCGTCGATCTCCACCGGCTTGTCGTCGTTCACGATCGCCGCCGACATGTTCTCGAGTCGCTCGACCGGGTTGTAGAGAGCGGCTACCAGAAGCCCGCCGATGACGACGGGCAGCAGCACGATCCCGAGGACCGTCAGCCAGGTGACGGGGCGTCGGGCGTGGGAGCGTTCGATGGGGACGGTCATGCGAGCACCTCCGCGGGAGCCGTGGGAAGGGTGACGGGTTCGCCGGTGCGATATCCGGCGTCGGTGAGCAGCGTGCGCGCGGCGGCGATGTCGGATGCGGACCCGACGGCGGTGGCGACGATCGTGAGCCGTCGCGCCGCGGCATCGCGGAGCAGCGCCAGTGCCGTGTCGCGTTCGGGGTGGGGCAGCCGCTCGAGGCGGTCGATGCCGTCGACCACGACGACGGCGGGCGTGCCCGACAGTGCGTGTCGGAGGTCGTCGACGGGGTCGGATGCGGTGGCCAGCAGCGCCATCCCGGCGCGCGCCCGCACCCAGGCGCCGCGCTCGGGCAGCAGGTGGCCCGCCACGCGCAGGCGTCCGTCGCTCGGGCTCAGCCGGCCCGCCAGGACGAGCGTCAGCGCGTGCGTCGCGGCGGGATCCTCCGCCGCGACCACGAGCGCCTCACCCGGATCGACGGTCGCATCCACCGGACCGAACACGGGCCTGGTGTCGGTGCGCAGCGCGAGCTTGTCGGCGACGACGGCCGAACCGGTGCTCGCCCACTCGCGCAGCGAGAGCTCTCGTTCGACGGCCTCGCCCTCGATGTCGAAGTGCGGCAGGACGCGCTCCAGCCACTTCGGCATCCACCAGGCCTTGTCTCCGAGCAGCGCCATGACGGCCGGGACGAGCGTCATGCGCACGAGGAACGCGTCGATGGCGATTCCCGCCGCGAGTCCGAGGGCGATCGGTTTGAGGTTCGAATCGCCTTCGGGGACGAAGGCCGCGAACACGGCGAACATGATGATGGCGGCCGCCGTCACCACGCGGGCGGATGCGGTGTAGCCGCTGCGTACGGCCTCGAGCGCGATCTCGCGTGCCGGGCGATGAGGGTTGTCGCGGCGGGCGTGCACGAAGTCCTCCCGCATCCGGGACACGAGGAACACCTCGTAGTCCATCGCGAGACCGAACAGCACGCCCATCAGCACGATCGGCATGAAGCTGATGACGGGCCCGACACGCGCCACGTGCAGGAGATCGGCGAACCAGCCCCATTCGAACACCGCCGCGACGACGCCGAACGAGGCGGCGACCGAGAGCAGATACCCGAGCGCCGCTTTGACCGGCACCCAGATGGAGCGGAAGACGATCATCAGGAGGATGAGGGAGAGCCCGACGACGAAGATGCCGAAGGGCAGCAGCGCCGCCGACAGGCGGTCGGAGATGTCGATGGCCACGGCCGTGAATCCGGTGACCTGGAGATCGACGCCGTACTCGTCGAGGAGACGATCGTGCTGGGCGCGGAGGTCGCGAACGAGCTCGGCCGTGGCCGGGTCGTCCGGCGCAGTCTCCGGCACGATCTGCACGATGCCCGTGTCGGCCGCCTGGTTCGGGGTCGCAAGGGCGACCTCCTTCACGCCCGGGATGCGGGAGATCTCGTCGCCGAGATCCTTCATGAGGGTGAGGGGGTCGGTCGAGGTCACGATCGTCCCGGTCATGATGAGGGGGCCGTTGGCTCCCGGGCCGAAGTGCTCGCTCGTCAGGTCGTAGGCGACGCGGGCCGGGTCTCCCTTCGGCAGCTGACCGGCGTTGGGGAGAGCGAGCGCGAGGCTCGTCGCCGGGATGGCCGCCGCGCCGAGCACCGCCACGACCGCCACGCTCGTCACGACGGGGTGGCGCGTCACCATGCCCACCCACCGCGCCGAGAAGCCGCGCCGCTCGGGAGCGGCCGCATCCGCCCGGCGGCGGTCGCGCCGGCCCCAACCGCGCACGCGACCCTTGACGAAGCCGAGCATCGCGGGGGTCAGAGTGACCGCGACCAGTACGGCGATCGCGACGGCGACGGCCGCCGCGACGCCCATCGTCGTCAGGAACGGGATGCCGGCGAAGCCGAGGCCGATGAGCGCGATGAGCACCGTCATCCCGGCGAAGAGCACGGCGGAGCCGGCGGTGCCGGTCGCGCGGGCCGCGGATTCCTCGGGGTCCGCGCCGCTTCGCACTTGATCCTGATGCCGGGAGATGATGAACAGCGCGTAGTCGATGCCCACCGCGAGGCCGAGCATGAGTGCGAGCAGCGGCGTCGTCGAGGACACCGAGGCGAAGGCCGTGGCCACGAAGATGAGCGCCATCGACAGGCCGACCCCCAGGACCGCCGTCATGAGCGGAAGTCCCGCGATGACGAACGAGCGGAACGTCACGATCAGCACGACGAGTGCGATCAGCAGGCCGACGAGTTCGGTCACGGTGACGCCGGGCAGCGACACGGCGAACAGGTCGCCGCCGAGCGCGACCTGTGATCCTGCGGGGAGCTCGGGCTCCAAAGCGTCGACGGTGGATTGCAGATCGGTGCGCGTGGACTCCGGCACGTCGGTCGCCTGACCGTCGAACTGCATCCGCACGATCGCGGCGCTGTCGTCGTCGGAGATGCTGCCGGTGATCGACGCGTCGTAGGGGTCGGTGACCGCGAGCACCCCGTCGAGCTTCTCGATCGTCGAGATCGTGTCCTCGATGCGCGTGCGGTAGTCGTCGTCCGTGATCTTCGTGCCGTCGGCGGCGACCACGACGAACTGCGCGTTCGTGCCGCTGACCTGGGGGAAGGTGCGCGAGAGCTGTTCCAGCCCCGCCTGCGACTCGGTGCCGGGGATCGAGAAGCTGTTGTCGGTGCCCTGCGAGAACACGGCGGCGCCGCCGCCGGCGAGAACGAGCAGCAGGAGCCATGCGATCAGCACGCGCCACGGGCGACGGTACGACCAGCGGCCGAGCGAGTACAGGAGCGTGGACACCGGCGCCTCCGTGGGTCGAGGTGATCGGGCGGGTTCGATACGGGAGTGTATCCGATACAACTGTGTATCCTAGAGTCGCCTCCGTGGTGAACCTGGGCGATCGATGAGAGCCACATGGACGTGGTGGAAGGAGAGATCGTGACGCAACCCGCCGTGCCCCGAAGCCGGGAGAACACCCGCGCGCGGCTTCTCGCCGCCGCATCCGAGGTCTTCGCGGAACTCGGCCTCGAAGGCGCATCCGTCGAGGCGATCTGCGAGCGTGCCGGCTTCACGCGCGGCGCCTTCTACTCCAACTTCGCCTCCAAGGAGGAGCTGCTGCTCGGGCTGATGCAGCAGGTCGCCGATCAGAAGCTGGAGCAGGTGACCGAGCGGGTGCGCGAACTCGGCGAGGACACCTCGGTCGACCGCAATGTCGCCGAACTCGTCACGAGCGTCCTCGACGTCGGGACCGATGGACCGACGGGTGTCGTGCTGATGAGCGAGATCCGCACGAACGCGATGCGCGACGTGCGGCTCGCCGAGGCCTACCTCGGCTGGGAGGCCGCCATGGCGGAGCGGGTCGCGGAGATCATCGGCGA
The DNA here is from genome assembly GCF_030818795.1 of Microbacterium sp. SORGH_AS_0862. Taxonomy (NCBI): domain Bacteria; kingdom Bacillati; phylum Actinomycetota; class Actinomycetes; order Micrococcales; family Microbacteriaceae; genus Microbacterium; species Microbacterium sp. SORGH_AS_0862. The sequence goes on from NZ_JAUTAY010000001.1 coordinate 2,227,144, forward strand.
CATCGCGGGTACGTACCGACTGCGGCTGCGCATCCCGGCGATCGAGTTCGCGCGCCTGGTGCTCGACATCTGGGACGCCACCTGCGCCTTCTCGGTCATCTCGGGCCTCGCCCCCCTGGCCGCGAAGGATTTGCTCACCCAGCGCACCGCGATGCTGGCGGCGGCGGTCACCGACGCGGAGTGAGCTCCGCGCCGCTGACGAGGCCGTAGCAGCGCTCGAGGCGCTCCTCCCACCAGACGCGGCGGGCGGACGGGGCGGCATAGCTGCCCAACAGGTCGGCGTCCGGCACCGCGCGCCGCACCTCGATCGCGCCGCCGGCGGCGCGCAGCGGCTCAGCGGTCACGTCGGCCGCCAGCAGCGACGCCGTCCCCAACCCGCAGTCGTAGTCCAGCTCGGGCAGTGCCGCAGCCAGGGCGAGTCCCATGCCGAGTCCCACCGAGGTGTCCAGTGCGCTGGAGACGACGGCGGGAAGCCCCGCATCCGCGACGATCCGCAGCGCCCGGCGCACACCGCCGAGCGGCGCCGCCTTGACGACCAGCAGATCGGCCGCCTGCTCCCGGGCGACGCGCAGCGGATCCACGGCCTTGCGCACGCTCTCGTCGGCGGCGATGTCGATCCCCGAGCGATGCACGCGCCAGCGGAGCTCGGCGAGCTCCGCCACGCTCGCGCACGGCTGTTCGGCGTACTCGAGGTCGTACTCGGCGAGTGCGCGCAGCGCGTGCTCCGCCTCGTCGACGTTCCACCCGCCGTTCGCGTCGATGCGGATGCGGCCGGCCGGCCCCATCGCCTCGCGCACCGCGGCGACGCGCGCGACGTCGTCGGCCAGGGTCTGCCCGGCTTCGGCGACCTTCACCTTCGCGGTGCGGCAGCCGTCGAAGTGGCTGAGCACCTCCGCCACCGCGGATGCGGGGACGGCGGGAACGGTGGCGTTGACCGGGATGCGGGCGCGCACCGCATCCGGCTGCGGATTCCAGGCGAAGTCGATCGCCGCGGACAGCCAGGTCGCCGCCTCGTCATCGTCGTACTCGGTGAACGGGGAGAACTCCGCCCACCCGGCGGGCCCCTCGAACAGGAGCGCCTCGCGCACGTCGATGCCGCGGAAGCGGGTGCGCAGCGGAAGCGCGACGACGTGGAGGTTCGAGCGGATGTCGGCGAGCGCGGGAGTCACCGCTCCATTGTGCGTGCGGTCGTAGGCTGACGGCATGCCTCTTCTCGATACTCCGGTCCGCCTCGGGCTCCAGCTCCAGCCGCAGCACGCCGCCTACTCCGACATCCGCGACGCCGTCGTGCGGTTCGAGGACATGGGGGTGGACATCCTGTTCAACTGGGACCACTTCTACCCGCTGCACGGCGACCCGGACGGCGCGCACTTCGAGTCCTGGACCATGCTCGCCGCGTGGGCGGAGCAGACCGAGCGCGTCGAGTTCGGTGCGCTCGTGAACTGCAACAGCTACCGCAACCCCGACCTGCAGGCGGACATGGCCCGCACGATCGACCACATCAGCGCCAAGGGCGGCGAGGGACGGTTCATCTTCGGCACGGGCTCGGGCTGGTTCCAGCGCGACTACGACGAGTACGGCTACGAGTTCGGCACCGCGGGCTCGCGTCTGAACGACCTCGCCGACGGCCTCGCGCGCGTGACGACGCGCTGGGGCAAGCTGAACCCGGCGCCGACCCGCCGCATCCCGATCCTCATCGGCGGCGCGGGTGAGCAGAAGACCCTGCGTCTGGTCGCACGTCACGCCGACATCTGGCACAGCTTCGTCGCGCCCGAGGACATCGCGCACAAGGTCGGCGTGATCGAGAAGTGGGCCGAGACCGAGGGGCGCGACGTCTCGAAGCTCGTGATCTCGAACGAGCTCAAGGATCGCGACGAGGAGTACGCCGACGCGCTGTTCGCCGCGGGTGTGCGCACCTTCACGCTGGGACTGAACGGCCCCGACTACGACCCGGAGATCGCTCGCCGCTGGCTGCGCTGGCGCGACGCGAAGAACGGCTGAGCGTGGGCGTCTCCGAACTCTTCGACCCTGCGGAGTGGGAACTCGCCCCAGGGGCCGATTCCTACACCGACATCACGGCGCACGTCTCGCACGACGGCCGCATCGCACGCATCGCGTTCGACCGCCCCGAGGTGCGAAACGCGTTCCGTCCGCACACGGTGGACGAGCTCTACCGCGCGCTGGATGCGGCTCGCCAGAACCCGCGCATCGGGGTCGTCCTACTCACAGGCAACGGCCCGAGCCCGAAGGACGGCGGGTGGGCGTTCTGCTCCGGCGGCGACCAGCGCATCCGCGGGCGCGACGGCTACAAGTATTCCGACGACGAGACCGCCGTGGCCGACCCGGCACGGGCCGGACGCCTCCACATCCTCGAAGTCCAGCGCCTGATCCGCTTCATGCCGAAGGTCGTCATCGCCGTGATCCCCGGCTGGGCGGCGGGCGGCGGCCACTCGCTGCACATCGTCTCCGACCTGTCGATCGCCTCGGCCGAGCACGGCCGGTTCAAGCAGACGGACGCGGATGTGGGCTCCTTCGACGCGGGCTACGGCTCGGCGTACATGGCCCGTCAGGTCGGTCAGAAGATCGCGCGCGAGGTGTTCTTCCTGGCGGAGGAGTACTCGGCCCAGCGCGCGTACGAGATGGGCGCGGTCAACCGTGTCGTCCCGCACGCCGACCTCGAACGCGAGGCCATCGCGATGGCGCGCACGATCCTCACCAAGTCGCCGACGGCGATCCGGATGCTGAAGTTCGCCTTCAACGCGGTCGACGACGGGCTCGTGGGGCAGCAGGTCTTCGCCGGCGAGGCGACCCGCCTGGCGTACGGCACCGACGAGGCGGTCGAGGGCAGGGACGCGTTCCTCGAGAAGCGCGAACCGGACTGGTCGCCCTACCCGTGGCACTACTGACCGCCCGGCCCCCCTCGGCGCCCGGCGCCCGCGGGGTGCTGGGGGCGGTGCGCGCGGCGCTCGACGGCGCCGGCCCGGCCGTGCACCTCGGCGGCGCAGCGCCGGTGCCCGTGCCGGCGGGGGTCGCCGCGGTCGTCACGACTTCGGGGTCGACCGGCTACCCGAAAGATGTGCTGCTCAGCCGCAGCGCTCTCATCGCGAGCGCGAGCTCCACCGCCGCGCGGATCGGGGAGGGCGCCTGGCTGCTGGCGCTGCCCGCGACCTACGTGGCCGGGTTGCAGGTTCTCGTACGCTCGCTGCTGGCCGGGCACGAACCGGCCGT